>PBTT01000048.1 GCA_002729195.1 Acidiferrobacteraceae bacterium | reverse complement strand
CCACCGGCCCCAGTTTCAACGCCACCAAGGCCAGGGGGGCAGCCACCAGGACAAGAACGATGTCACTGAAAAGATCGCCGCAAACCGAAGCGCCTAAAGCTGTTTGCATGGCGGTAATCGGACGGCCCTTGCGGGCCAGCGGGTAGCCGTCAATGGCAGTTGCTGCCGCTTCCGGCGAGCCCGGCGTATTGAGCAGAATACCCGAGATCGAGCCACCGAAACTGCCACCCTTGTTTACTGAAATCAAAAATGCCAGCGCTGCCAATGGCGTCATGTAAAAAGTAAGCGGTACAGCGATAGCGATGGCCATCGGTGCGTTCAGGCCTGGAATGGCTCCGACAACGATGCCCAGACATACTCCGGCCGCGACGGTCAGTAAGGTGGTCAGGGTGAGGGCGTCTTGAATGCCGAGAAGGATAAGATCCATTGTCCTCGGCCTTAAGGAAGAGACAGTCGCAGCCCATGCCAGGCAAGTTGGTAGCTGCCCAGCGGCAGGGTAACGGCGATAATCAATAGCCACCATCGTTCGGAGCCTTTGGGCCGCATGAGGAAGCCAATCAGGGCGGTCGATGAAATTCCACCGATAATGAATCCAAAATTCATGATCAGGGCGATAACCAGCCCGAATACTACCGCTGAGGCCAACAAAAATAGGACAGATGAACCATCGAAATCAGACGGTGTTTTTTTTCGGCCCATGCCCGCAATGACCGTTTGAAAGCCGGCCAGTACGGCGATAATGACCGCTGCGACAGTCGGTAGAAAAGCGGGAGCTATCTCGCCCGGATCACCCGGAACCGCTTCGATGGGGATCACCCAGACCGCCAAAGCGAATCCGAAAAGAACCAGTACCGGGCCCGAAATCAGGTCCGCAAAACGCATAGAATAAAAGCCTGGGACGACCGAAGCCGCCCCAGGATTCTTAAAGTTAATTCAGTGATTTGACCATCTTCACATAGCGCTCATAAGCGGCGTCGATGCTGGCCGTCAATCCTTCAGGACCAAGTTGTTCTTTAGGGAAGGGCAACTTTTCGAGGATTGTTGCGACGGCCGGGCCGTTGATGCCTATATGAATGGCGTTCAGTAAAGTCTTCTTGACCTCGGCCGGAAGTCCCTTTGGCGCCGCCAGTAAAAAGTGGGCTTCGAAAGTGATCGGGTAGCCGGCATCCATCAAGGTTGGAATTTCCGGCGTATCAAGCAGTGGCTCGCCGCGCAGGCTAATCAAAACGTTGATTTTATCCTTGCCCAGCAGTTTGATGTGTGAGCCGCCGGAGAAACCCATGTCGGTATGCCCGCCCATGATATTCTTGAGGGCGCCGGAGCCACCCTTGGTCGGGATGGTCCGGATATTCACACCTTCTTTCTTGTTGATGTAGCGAATGAGCAACTTATCGAAGGGCGTCACCGCCGCATAGGTCAACTTGTTGCCCTTTTTGGCGTAGGCGATCATCTCAGCCCAGGTTTTGAAAGGCGCATCGGCCTTGGCATAGACGGCTTCTTGCGCCTTGCTCACACTCTCAAGATAATCAAAGTCGTCTTTGGTGTAGGGCGTCTTGTCTGGAATGGCCGCGGTATTGAAGGCGAAGGTCGGCGTGACGGCCATAACCAGTGTATAGCCATCGGCGGCCGCCAGTTTGGCTGCTGCCGCGGCTTTGCCGCCACCGGCGCCGGCCTTGACTTCCTTGACAACTGGCTGGCCGAGCACGGCTTCCATTTCTTTGGCCAAGGCCGTCGCCAAGGCGTCTGTGCTGCCGCCGGCGCGGAAGCCGACAATCAATTTGATCGGCTTTTCTGGAAATTCGGCGAGTGCCGGAGTTATCCCGAAAGCCATTGATGCCGAGACGGCGAATGCGGTTAATATTCCAATATGACGTCGAGTTGATTGACGTGACATAGTTTCTTCCTCACTGTGTGAATTAATTTGCATCCGATTTAGGTGATAACCTTATCGCGGATCGAACACATGGCGAGGATCGTAATACACTACTGATAAAAGGGCAATTGATCTAAATCATACACATCGCGCCCAATGATCAAAGCATTAGGAATCGGCGCAAAGGAATTCGGCCAGCAATGGGCGTTGCTACTGGCCGGTTTGGCTATTGGTTTGGTCGGCGCGGTTTTGTTTATCTTGCTAACGTTGCCGCTGCCCTGGATTATCGGGCCGATTTTCACCACATCGCTCGCCGGGTTGAGCGGCGTCAGGCTTTGGATACCGACCTGGCTTCGGCTTCCAAGTTTTTGGATTGTTGGAACCGTTTTTGGCTTGACGATTACTGCCCAAATCGGTGAGCAGTTCTTTCACTGGCTTCCTAGTATCGCTCTAGTCGCTTTTTACACTATCGCCATCGTAATCCCGATTACACTGTATCTTATTCATGTCGCTAAACTTGATCCGCTGACAGCCTATTTCAGCGCTACCCCGGGCGGATTAGTGACCATGCTGGCCCTTGCCGAAAGTTATGGCGCCGATGTCAAAACATTCTCCTTGATCCAGTCGATGCGTCTAATCGTTGTCATATTCGCCATTCCCTTGGCCTTTAGAATATTTTCCAACTATGCCCCACCCGCTTCGATGAATTTAAGCTTCGTACTGGCAAATCCCGACTATTTGGAGTTGATCTTCCTGACTGTGGTGGTGCCNACATCCTATGTCATCGCCAAATGCCTGAGATTTCCGGCGCCGTTTGTTCTCGGCCCTTTGATCGGCGTTGCTGTGCTTAAATTATCTGGCCATGTTGATACGGATATTCCCAGCGGTGTCATTTCATGCGCCCTCCTCGTCATCGGCGTAAGTATCGGCGCCATGTTCTTCGGGGTTCATTTCAGGGAGGCGGCAAAAAAGCTCTTTCATGGCGCCATGGTGGGGGTTTTAATGTTGGTTCTCGGAGTTGTATTTGCGATGATCGGCATGTTGATCGTCGATGAACCATTCGAAATTTTGATTCTTGCCTTCAATCCTGGCGGTTTCGCAGAAATGTCACTGGTCGCCTTCGGCCTGGGATACGACGTGACTTTTGTGCTCGCCCATCAACTGGTGCGAATTCTAGTGATCATGGCCTTCGCGCCCTTGGCTGTATCATTGGTTAGGCGGTAAATCGCCCGCTCGTCAGCCGAGCACCGAAAAGTTGCTGTCTAAGTTTATTTCGCGCCGCCCTGGATAGAAGTCTATATCAATGCTGCGGCCGAAATGATGGTGCCGCACTCGTTTTGCCCGGCCATTATCGTATGGCCTGTGGAACTGGTGATGTCAGCGGTATTACCATAAGGTCCTCTCCGAAAAAAATATTGCCCTGGTAGATAGCCGCTATTTCTGCGATCAACCGTTCGCGAACGCCGGGTACGTCCATCTGCTCAAGAATATGGCTGACAACCAGATTCCGTACCTTCGCTTTGCGCCCGAGTTCGGCGAGTTCAAGATGTCCCATACTGCCCTTGGCGAAGGCCCGGCCCGGTTCGGTGCCGGAGATGTAATGGCACATATGCACCAACACATCGACGTTGTCGGCGAATTTCTCCATCGCCTTGCAGGGGCCGGCGTCGCCCGAATAGGCGAAAGACCCTTCATCGGAATCTAGACGAAAGCCATAGCAGGCGAGCTGTGGTTGGACATGCGGAACATCGCCACATTCCACGCGCCAGCCCTTCCCCTCGACGACATCGCCGCTGCTCAACTCCGTCACTTCCGGCGCCGGTCTGAGACGTGGCGGTACACCGCCGCGCCGCTCAAAGGTGTCGATACTGGCTTGGTGGTTGATACGCGCATTGAGGTCGGGCCCAAAGACGCCGTCGGGTTTGATCAAAAGATCGCTAAACCGCGCCGTATGGGGTGGGCCGTAAACCTTGAGTTCCGGCAAAGAACCATCGCTCTGATCCCAGCGGGTAATCAGCAGGCGGATATAGTCGAGACAATGATCGTAATGCAGATGGGAAAAAAAGATATGGGTAACGTCAACCGCCCGCACGCCTGTTTCGATCAGACGGTGATAAGCGCCGGGCCCATGGTCGAACAGTATGGTATCGGCACCGATTTCGACCATGTAGCCTGAACTCATGCGCTTCAACGACGGGGTCGGTGTTCCCGTACCCAGCAGCGTAATTTTCACCGAGCTCTCTCCCATAGCCATTGAGTCCACGGCGATGGTATCTAATTTCCACCGCCCTTGAAATAGTTGTCCCTTTATTGCGGTCTGACAGACCCAACACAAACCCAATTGAATTTGACAAAAAAAGCCCCTGGCCTTGTGGTCTGGGGCTTTTTTTTACTGGGTAAGGCCACTAATATCACCAGCCTTATTACCGACCCTTTAATCTCTAAATGGGCGGATCGGTCCTCGGGGAGAAACATCTGGACATTCACTATCGACACATCAGCCTGAAAAAACGTTATCCGCTGCGGATCAGCCGTGGTGAGATGGCCGGTTCGGTCAATCTTTTCGTCTCTATTATGGCTGCGGATGTGACGGGCCTGGGCGAGGCTGCACCGGGCGGCCTCACCGGGGCTGAGACGGCGCAGGCGTGTGAAGACCAGATCAGATCTTTTCTGGCTGCGCACCCTGAAGCACTGGATAACCCCTTCGATGGCTGGCGCCTGGCGCGCGAACAGCAGGTGGCGCCCTGCGCCTGGGCCGCTGTGGACACCGCCCTCTGGGACCTGCTGGCACGCCACAGCGGCCAGCCGCTCTACCGCCTGCTGGGGTTACCGTACAGGTCGGTGGCTACCTCGGTGACAATCGGCATTCTCCCACCCGATATCGTGCGCGAGCGGGTGCCGGAGATACTTGAGCGCACCGGTGGGCGCTATCTCAAGGTGAAACTGGGCAGCCCAGAGGGGCTGGAGGCTGACCGGGCCATGTATACGGCGGTGGTGGAAGCGGCCCGCGGCTTTGATGTGAGAGTGCGGGTAGATGCAAATGGTGGCTGGGACTTGGCCGCTGCTATCAGCATGATGAAATGGCTCAAGGAACGCGGTTGCGATTACGTGGAGCAGCCGCTGCACTTCGATGCCGATGACCAGTTGCCCGAGCTTTTTGCCCGCCGGGCACTGCCGATTTTCATCGACGAGTCATGTTGCTTTGCCACTGACGTATCGCGCCTTGCTGCCGTAGTCGACGGCGTCAACCTCAAACTGATGAAATGCGGCGGTATCACTGAGGCCCTGCGCATCGTTGCTGTCGCCCGGGCCCACGGCCTTCTGACCATGATCGGCTGCATGGGTGAGTCCTCTGTTGCCATCGGTGCGGGTGCCTCCATCGGNGCGCTGTTTGACCACATCGATCTGGATTCNCACCTNAACCTGNNACCCGATCCCGCTCGGGGCCTGACCCTGGCGGCNGGCGTGGTCAGGGTAAGCGAACACGACCCCGGCCATGGCGTCACACTCACATGTTGAGACCAGAACAAAAACTCGTCATTCACTTTCACGAGCAGATTGACAAGTTGAACGGCAAGATGGGNCACGGNGTGCTGCGCTATTCCCGCAACCCGGTCGCTTGTGCAATCGACTTTAACCATGGCGGCAGAAGNACGCGCGAACTGCTCGGATTTGGCCCCGACGTGCCGGTGGTATCTTCGGTAGNGGCAGCGTTNGAGCATGGCGGNGANGCGCTGGTGCTCGGCATGGCGCCCTCGGGCGGGCGACTGCCGCCAGAGATGGTTGCGGANGTNGATCGCGCGGTCNCGGGCGGTATGTCGGTGGTCAACGGCCTGCATGAACAGCTTTCANCACGCTATCCTGATCTGGCGGCAGGACAGTGGATCTGGGATATNCGCCAGGAGCCGACCGGGCTCGACATCGCCTCGGGGCGTGCGGCAGAACTTACCAACCGCCGGGCACTGTTGGTGGGTACCGACATGGCAGTGGGNAAGATGACTGCGGGCCTTGAGATCTGGCACGCGGCACTCGAGCGCGANATCCGGGCCGAGTTCCTGGCCAGTGGCCAGATCGGGATCCTGATCAGCGGNCAGGGCATACCGCTTGACGCCATCCGGGTGGATTACGCCTGCGGNGCGGTGGAGCAGATGGTGCTGCAGGCGGCCGCCGCAGAACTCGTCATTGTCGAAGGCCAGGGCTCATTGCTGCATCCGGGCAGCACCTCGACCCTGCCACTCTTGCGTGGCACCTGTCCTACTCATCTCATACTGTGCCACCGCGCCGGCATGACCGAACTCGANACTGTCGGGGTCACGGTTAAAGTGCCACCCTTGAACGAGGTCATCGACCTTTACCAGGATGTAGCATCGGCCTGCGGGCTCTATCCAAGGCCCGTGATCGCCGCTATCGCGCTCAATACGGCACATCTGGCCGACGGTGNNGCCGCCCGGGCAGTAGCGCAAGTGGCCGATGCCACTGGCCGGCTGACGGTTGACCCTGTGCGCGGTGGCGCCGGGGCGCTGGTCGATGCACTGATGGCGTGATNCGGCAGGCGGCTTCCCGGGTTCAGCCTGGATGAGAAGCCTGCNTCATCCCGGCGTTATCGGCTGGTTTTCCCCGGGGGAAAGCCGGCCANGACNAAGCCATCAATGAAGGGCTGGATATTGCCCGGGTCGGCGTAGGGCTGGGTGCGCCAACTGTCGGCTGCGGTGTAACCAGGCGTCTCGGCCATTACCAGGTCGCGTTGCTCACGGGCGTTATCGNCGTTACCGAGGCGCGCGTAACTTGCCGCCAGTACCCGCCGGTGAAAGCGGTTGGGCGCACTGATTCGCAGTAACGTGTGGACCGCTTGCCGATAGTGGCTGATGTTGTACTGGGCGATGGCCAGTGCCCACAGATACCANGAGGGTGGAAACGGGTTGCGCTCCAGNGCCTCGGTGAACTGCTGAACNCCCGCTTCACTCTGACCGGTGAATATCAGCGCCAGGCCTTTGCCGGCGAACGCGTCGGCATGGTTGGGGTTCAGTTCGATTGCCCGGTCCAAGTGGGTCATTGCTTCCACGTAACGCCTGCGCCACAGGCTGGTGATGCCGAACATGGCGTGAGCGAGACTGTCGGTTGGATCCAGTTCCAGCGCCTGCTGGGCGTACCGGGTAGCTTGGGGCACGCATGCCTGAGGATCATCGGACCAAGACATCAACAGGTCCGTCATATGCGCTAGCGCCAGCCCGGAAAGCGCCGGTGCAAAGGTCGTATCTGCAGCGAGCACCCGCTCGAACAGCTGCCGGGCTTTGTGGGTGTCGGNTGCCTCACGCATGCGATAGACCAGGTGTCGAGCGCGGATCACGTCGGTATAGTTGGCGCCCGCGCTCGGCCCGGCAGGTGCACGCAGCGCACTGTGCTCAATATTGCTGACGAGGGTCGAGACGATTCGCTGCGTGATCTCATCCTGGATGGCAAAGAGGTCGCGACTCGCGCCGGCATAGGTTTCCGACCACAGGTAGCCACCCGCGGCGCTCTCGACCAGTTGTACAGATATACGGAAAGCCTCACCCTGGCAGCGGATGCTGCCATCGACCAAGTAGCGGGCNCCCAGTCGGCGGCCCAGGGCCGCCTTGTCCTGCAGCAGGCCCTGCTGCGCNANCGAGGTGTGTTGGGCCAGCACNAACAATTGTCGAAAGCGGGACANAGCGCCAACCAGCTCGACGGTCAGCGCCTCACCAAGGCCATCTGCCCGGGCGCCGGAATCGAGGGCCGAAAACGGCAGGACTGCGACTGACAATCGTGAGCCCACAGTGCCAGCATGNGTTTTAGCAGGNACCTCACTGCCGCTAAGNAGCAGGTNCGCTGCAACCGGCAACTCGATNTTGCGCAGATTCTGCTCACCGATCGGTTGNAACTGCAGCGCCAGATNGTGGCCAACCACTGCCCGGGCAGANCCAGACAAGCATATCCCCCCAGGTGGCGCGATCTCCTGCAGCCGCGCAGCCACGTTNACGCCATCGCCGAACACGCGTTGGCCGTCATCGATGACCTCTCCCAGGTTGATGCCGATGCGCACGCGCACGCGTCGTTCTTCCGGCAACTCGGCATTGGCAATAGCCCACTGCTGCTGCATCGCCATGGCGGCAGTTGCTGCGGCGCTGACGGTGGGAAAGACAGCCAGCAGGCTGTCGCCGGCAGTATCGATCAGGCGCCCCTCATTGTCGCTGATAATGCTGCGGACTGTGGCCAGGTGTTGCTGCAGTGTGCGGTATATCGCTGCTTCGTCTTGGTGAACCAGGCGGCTGAACTCGACGATATCCGCATGCAGCACGGCCAGCAGGGCTCTTTGTGGATGGTTGCTCGTGTTCGTCATGGTTGCCGTGGACATCACCAGACCGGGGAAAAGCCCACGATCTATCAGCAGCGGTCAAGGCCGAGTGCTGACTTTGCCGGCCGGCAGACCTCGTGAACAATGAAGCCTCGGATAACGGTCATTGCCCGGGAGGAAAGTGTATGCCATGGATGCAGGGTGCGCCTAGCCTCAATACCCACAGCACGGTCAGGGAGTATTTCCACGACACAGTCAGGGGTGCGATTAACAATCAGAAAGTCAGAGCTCTCGATGAGACGGTGGCTTACATCGTCAACCTGTTGACTTTCTACACCCGTGCCGATCATCTATTCGAGCACACGGTGGACGGGCTTGCCATTCGGCCGCTGGCCCTGACTTACGGCGAGGCGCTGTCAGCGTCCACCGCCCAAGAGCGAGTTGCTGCGCTCAGAAGGCTAGGTGATGTGGCGCTGTTCGTGGCCGGGGTGTTTGCAGATAACCTGCAGCGCCGGCCGGTAGGTGTCGAGTACTACATCGCCATGGGTGGCAGCGCTTACGCGAGCCTGTCGGGTAATTATCCGGCTGGCGGCAACGCCCATGGCGCCATCTTCTCGGAACTTGCCCACAAGTTCAGTGTTTTTGTCGAAGTGCTCGAGGAGGTCTGTGATCGTTGTCCGGGCAACGACGAAGACCTGCTCGCCAGTTACGACCGCTGGCGCAAGACCGGCAGCCGCCGCTGCGCCCGGCAGTTGCGTGCACTCGGCATCCACTTGCCCGATACGCCGAACGTGCCGGACACGAAGCACTGAGATGCAGGCCCTGACTCGCCTGCAACACTGGTTGGAGGGGGTGTACGAGATTCGTATCGACCATGATGTGGCGGATTTCGTAATCACCAACCCGGATCTTGCACAGCAGTTGCACGGTAGCGCGGGCCGTGGTGATTGTCCCGAAAAACTGCTGGTGAGGGAGGTACAGGACGAACTCAACGTCTCGCTCTACCTCGCGCCGGAGATCGTGGGCCACTTGGCCAGGGTGAGCGATAGCCGGCCGCGGGCTGACGGACGGACTTTCTGCCTTGCTATCGAGGGGGTCAGCCACTTTCTTTACCTTGCTTGGCGGGCAGGGTTTGACCGCACCCTTACCCAGATGGAACTTGAACTACAGGCCGAGGTGGATAAGTTTGTGGGCATGATGACGCTACCTGAAGAACCCCTGGATGTTGATGGCTGTGCCCGCCTGCGTGCCTGGTTGTTCGACGCGGTGCGGTTTGCGCCGGGCCTTGCAGCCGAGGAACTCGCCCGCTACCAGAAAGCCAATTTCTATGCCGCCTTATATTGCCGGCAACTGGAGCAGCGCTATCTGCGTTGTCATGACAATGTCGGACTCACCCGCGAGTTGCGGCGGTTCTACCGCCAGGACCAGCGCGGCAAAATCAACATGATCGACTCGGCCGCACGCTGAGAAAACCGCTCCCCTGGTGTTTCTCAGTCGCTGATTGTGGCCGTGGCGATACCCAGATCTCGCAATCTGGCATATTAAATATTTCTTTCTAACAAAGGTTTACCGTTAGAATATCGCGCTCTTTGCGAGATTCGGCTGGCAGCGGGACGAACAACGTGCGCGATCACATATTACTTATGGACACTACCCTGCGGGACGGGGAACAGACCCAAGGGGTGTCGTTTGCGCCCGACGAGAAGGTCAACATCGCCCGCGCTTTGTTACAGAGCCTCAAGGTGGATCGCATCGAGGTGGCCTCAGCCGGCGTCTCCCACGGTGAAAAGGAGGCTGTTACCCGCATCTATGGCTGGGCGGCTGACAATGACCTGCTGGAACGGGTCGAGGTGCTCGGGTTCACCGACCATGAGCGCAGCGTGGATTGGTTGGTAAGTGCCGGTGGCCGCACCCTGAACCTCCTGACCAAGGGCAGTGAAAAACATTGCCGCGAGCAGTTGCGCCGAACGCTGGATCAGCACCTCGAGGATATCCGCCACACCGTTGGCTATGCGCACGAGCATGGCGTATTGGTGAACGTATACCTGGAAGACTGGTCTAACGGTTATCGTGACAGTTGTGATTATGTCTACACGATGGTGGAAGCGCTCGCTGGCTTGGGCATCGCCCATATCATGCTGCCAGACACGCTAGGAGTGCTAGGACCCGATGAGGTGGCGGCGGCGATCGGTGACATGTGTGAGCGCTTTCCGCAGCAAGCGTTCGACTTCCACCCGCACAACGACTATGGCCTGGCCACGGCCAACGCCATGGCGGCAGTACAGGCGGGTGCGGCAGGTATCCATGCTACCGTCAATTGCCTGGGGGAGCGCGCCGGTAATGCCTCATTGGCTGAGGTAGCCGTAGCGCTCAAGGACAAACTCGGTGTTAAGGTCGGAATCGACGAGTCCAAGATTCACGACCTCAGCCAGATGGTGGAGAACTTCTCAGGCAAGCGGGTGGCAGCAAACGCGCCGGTCATCGGCAGTGACGTCTTTACCCAGACNAGCGGTATCCATGCCGACGGCGATCGTAAGGGGCGGCTCTACCAGACCGAACTCAGCCCGGCGCGGTTCGATCGCCGGCATAGTTACGCGCTCGGCAAGATGAGTGGCAAGGCTTCACTGATCGAGAACCTGGAGGCGCTGGGCCTGGAACTGTCAGCGGAGAACCAGCAGAAGGTGCTGGATCGTATCGTCGAGATCGCCGACACCAAGGAGACCATCACGCCCGAAGATCTACCTTTCATCATCGCCGATATTCTCGAAAGCGGCGACTACAAACACGTCGAACTACTCAATTGCTCGATCAACAGTGGCTACGAGATTGAGTCTACTGCCAGCGTGCGGGTGCGAGTAGGCGAGGAGGTCCACAAATCGTCGGGTTCGGGCAACGGCGGTTTCGATGCATTCATTACCGCCATGAAAAAGATTCTGGAGCCGAGCGGGTTTCGCTTTCCGGAACTGACCGACTTTGAGATTCGTATTCCCAAGGGTGGTCACAGCAACGCGTTGACCGAGTGTTTTGTCACCTGGACTGATGGCGGGCACGAGTTCAAGACCCGTGGTGTGCATGCCAATCAGGTATTTGCCGGCGTCAACGCTGCCCTGCGCATGCTCAACATGGTCATGTACCAAAATGGCGCGGAGGATTCAGGCCCCCTGGCAAAGCCCGAGTAGCGGGTCCAGCGCACCCTAGTCTGTTGGCATTCCCTGGAGTTCGGCAGCGACCCGGTCGCCAAACTCGGCAGTACTGATTTTCTTTTCCCGCTCGCCCCGGCGGGCAAGGTCGGGCGTGGTGTAGCCGGCGACAAAGACCGCCTGCATCGCTTGCCACAGGTTGCGCGCTTCCTCGGCCATGTTGAAACTCATCTCCAGCATCATGGCCACCGAGCCGAGCATGGAGTAGGGGTTGGCGATACCCTGGCCGGCGATGTCCGGGGCTGAGCCGTGGGAGGGTTCATAGTACGACTTCTGCGGGCCGACGCAGGCCGAGGGCATCANGCCCAGTGAGCCGAGAATGCCGCCACCCTGGTCACTGAGTATGTCGCCGAACATGTTCTCCATCACCATGACGTCAAAGCGAGTGGGATTCAAGCACAAGTAGGTGGCGGCCGCGTCAACCAGCACGTGCTCGACCGCGACCTCGGGATAGTTGGGGTGGACCTCGTTCAGCACCTCATTCCACAGCACGCTGGATTTCAGTACATTGCTCTTGTGCACGTTGTGCAGCACCTTCTTCCTTTTTGCAGCCAGTTCGAAAGCGATCTCCAGCACCCGCCGGATCTGGTCCTCGTCGTACTCCAGTGTCTCGTGCACATAGCGTCGGCCGGCGTCGTTGATCCCGGTCTCTTTGTTGCCGAAGTACAGCCCGCCTACCAGCTCACGGATAATGACCAGATCGATGCCCTGGCCGATGATCTCGGGCCGTAGTGGTGAGAAGTGTGCCAGGCTGCGCGGCAGGTATACCGGCCGGAAGTTGGCGAAGGTGTCGTAGCGTCGGCGCATGGGCAGCAGCGCACCGCGTTCGGGCTGCTCGTCTACCGGAATTTTCTGGGACTCGGCGTGGCTAAGGCCAATGGTGCCCTTCAAAATGGCGTCGGCCTGGTCGCAGATGGCGATGCTTTCGTCCGGAAACGATTTGCCGGTCTCGAACCAGGCGCTGGCGCCGAACAGCGCCGGCCTGAGGTCGAAAGTCACGTCGTTGCGCTGCTCGATGAGTTGCAGGATCTTGACCGCTTCGGCCATGATCTCGGGGCCGATGCCGTCACCGGCAAGCAGGGCGATGGTGTGTTTTGGCATAGTATTCCGCGCTCTTACCTAGGGCTCATGCATCCGTTGCGCGATTGTATCTGCCTCATTCACCAAGGTATATCGGCGCCGGTGTAATCAAAGAACCGACCACCTTGGGCTGGCTGCAGACCGTCAAGCACCCGCTTAAGTCCCACGGCACTGGTTTGCACGTCGATCAGCGCGTTGGGGCCACCCATGTCAGTGCGGACCCAGCCGGGGTGCAGGGCCACTACCGTGATGCCATCGTCAGCCAGATCGTGCGCCAGGCTGCAGACCACTGCATTCAGGCCCGCCTTGCTTGAGCGGTAAGCGTAGGCACCGCCGGCGGCGTTGTCAGACATGCTGCCCATCTTGCTCGACATCATGGCAACGGTGCTGTTGCCAGCAGCCTTAAGATTGCCAATCAGGGCACGGGTGACCATGAACGGTGAGACGGTATTGATATGCAGTTCCTCCAGCCACGCTTCGGCCTCGAGGTCGTCCAGACTGTGAGCTTTGGAGGCAAAACTGCCGGCATTGTTGATCAGCAGCTGTAGTGGCCGGCCGGCTAGGCTTTCTGCCAGCGCAGTGATCGAGCCTGCATCGGTCACCTCAAGCCCGAAGGTCTCGACCTTACCGGGGAAATCCCGTCTTAAATCGACCAGGGTTGTTGCGCCAGGATTGCGCGCCGTGGCGATCACAGTGTGACCGCTCTCGGCGTATTGCCGGGTGAGTTCCAGGCCGATACCGCGGGCCGCGCCGGTGATGAGGACGGTGGCGTTGGTTGCCATCAGTTGTTTTCTGGAGTGGGTGTCCGGGGCCCGTTACCCGGTAGAGTCGGGATAGTACGAGCGCACCATAGCATGCCGCGCCCGTACTGCTTCATCGTTGTCGTCAACAGCCACGTCGCCCCAACGCAAAACCGTATTGGCCGCGACGTCCCGCACTACGCGCACACTGCCGGCAAGTCCCAGTGGCAGGGCGTTAGCGGTCAGTGATTCGGCTGCCGGTAACTGGCGGCCGAAAACGCAGGAGCCGCCTTCGCCATCGAGGTATTCGCCGGCCTTGAGTGCCCGCTTGGCGGTCGCCGCAACGTCGGCGGCAAAGGCCTGCGGCCAGCCGGTGGCTTCACCCCGCAACACGACCGAGGCCACCGACACACCCAGTTCCAGCCCGATCATGTGGGTCGGCCGATAGAGCGCTGCATAGCGGCACGAGGTGTCGGGCAGCATGTGGTATTCGGCAAAGCAGCGGCGGGCGTAGTCGTTGTCTGCGCGGATGACGACAAACGTACCCAGGGCGAGGTGATGGGGAATAGTTTTGCCATCGCGGGTCAGAGACGACACCACCTCGGTGGTGCCGCTATGGGCCAGGGTGCCNCCATCAGNTGNNGGTTTGCATACNTCGGCCANTTCGAAGCGNGATGCNGGTGGGAAGCGTAGCCCCTCGGGTTGGGGCTTAAGGCCAGTGGCGTTGCAGACAGCGGTCATCTCGATGGCAGATTTGCTGCCGTCGAGAAAGGAGTTGAACATCTTCAGGTTGATGCTATCCGGGTCGTTGATGCTAAGGTACTGTTGCAACACCTCCCAGACGGTATCGGGAGTTAAGGTGTGGTACTCGGGCAGGTAGCGGGTACCCTTGCCCGCGGCTGTGACCTCGAAGCCGCAGCTCCGGGCCCAGTCGACGTGTTCGCAGATCAGGGCCGGTTGGTCGCCCCAGGCGAGGCTGTAGACCACCCCTGCAGCTGCAGCTTCTTGAGCCAGCAGCGGCCCGACCAACGCATCGGCCTCGACGTTGACCATGATGACATGATGGCCTGCAGTGATGGCTCGCCGGCAATGTGCGATACCGGCCCGGGCTACGCCGGTGGCTTCGATGACGACGTCCAGTGGCTCCGCCCCGGCCAGGGCATCGGCGTCCGCAGTCAGCCAGGTGCTGCCACTGGTGAGGGCCGCACCCAGTGACGCGGCCTGGTACTGCTCATCAGGCCAGCCGGCGGCAGCGAGGTTGGCGCGGGCGCGCACCAGGTCAAGGTCGGCAATGCCAGCAATGTGTATGCCGTGGGTCTGTCGAGCCTGGGCCAGATACATGGTTGCGAACTTGCCACAACCGATGAGCGCCACCCGCACCGGACGCTCTTCGGCAGCGCGTGCCTGTAGTAGCTGGAAAAGATTCATGCTGGGCGCGCTCAGCTGTTCACGGCAGGGACAGTCAGTGTTGCGCAGCGCGGTGGTCGCGCACCCGCTCCCAGGCGCTGCGAATCTCCTGGGTCTTCTCGGTGGCCAGTTTGACCATCTCCTCGGGCATACCTTTGGCCACCAGTTTGTCGGGATGGTGCTGGTTCATCAGTCGCCGATAGGCTTTTTTTACCTGCGCATCGTCGCTGTCAGGGGCTACGCCCAGCACCTTGTAGGCATCTTCCAGCGACTGTACCTGGTGGCCTGGGCGCTGCCCGGTAGCCGCGCCAGCGACAAAGTCGATCAGGTGCTCGACCTGGGCACGGTCAAACCCTAATACTTCTGCGATGTACAGCAGGATACGGTTCTCCGCTGGATCCATGCGCCCATCGGCCAGTGCGGCCTGCACCTGTATTTCCAGAAACATGCGTAGTAAGGTAGTGCGCCGATGGCACTCGTTGCGGAACTGGTGCAGCACCTCCTCCAACGGAAAATCCGAGTCCTTGCCCTGGTCAAACAGCTCTATGGCGGCTTTTTGCTGCGCTTGATTAAGGTGCATCTGTTGCATCAGGTTGCGGGCAGTTTGGATCTCGTGTTCGGAGACACGACCATCGGCCTTGGCCAGATGCCCCATCACCGAGAAGGTGGCGGTGAAAAAAGCGGCCTGGATGCGTTCCTGATCAGCGGCTGCGAAAACGCCGCCTTTTCTTCTCAGGCCACTGTCAAACTGGTGGCCGATGCTGCCACCGAGCAGAGCCCCCAGGGGGCCACCCAGCATGAACCCCATCGCACCACCGATCAATTTACCCCACCAGGCCATCGTGTCTACTCTGTTAAATATGTGTACGAGCAGGGATTGTAATCGACAGTTACCCGAATCCTGGGGCTGGAAAGCCGGTTCCAGGCTGCCTCGAATAGGTCTAGAATGTAAGGGATTTCACTTCACGGCCACCTTGTCATTGCAATGACCACTAGGCTGGATCTCGATACCGCACAAACCTTGTCGCCGCTTGGCCGATTGAAGGATGACGCATTGCGGGTACTGTGTGAGCAGATCGAGGTTCGCCTGCAGCCGGCCGGTTACACGCTTTTTAAAAAAGGCGACAGTGATCCCGCGACCTACTTCCTGCTCAGCGGTTCACTGCAACTGGATACCGATGCCGGCTCGTCTACATTGCAGGCGCCTTCAGCCAGTACCCGCTATCCGGTAGCCAATGCTCGACCGCGGCGACACACTGCAGTTGCTGGTAGCGAGATTCAGATCGCTGTGGTCAGCTCAGATCTGTTGGATAAGTACCTGGCTTTGGGTGGCACCCAGACTGCTGTTAACACGGAGGTTGCAGGCTACGAGGTTGCAGAGTTCGAGCTGGCAGGCGCACTTGATCTGGACTGGGCTACAGCACTGCTGCAATCACCTCTGTTCGCTGATCTTTCTCTAGTGAATGTAGTCCGGCTGGCGCTGTCCTTTGAACAGCAAGAGATGAAAGAGGGTGAGGTGCTGATTCGCCAGGGCGATCAGTCACTGGACTACTACTATGTTATACGTCATGGCCACTGCGAAGTGATACAAGCTGACGATGATTACTCAGGTCGAGAGATCGTCCTTGCAAAACTGGGCCCCGGACAGGCTTTTGGCGAGGACGCTCTGATGATGAATAGTGCCCGCACGGCAACCGTGGTCGCATCGTCCGATGGGCAGTTGATGCGGTTGTCACGCGAATCCTTTGATGCTTTGCTGGTTGAACCCCGGGTGCAATGGATGGATTTCAATGAGGCTAGCCGCGCAATTGAGAAAGGCGCCCAGCCGCTGGACGTGCGCTTTGAAAGTGAATTTGAGATTGCGACGCTGCCGGGCGCAATCAATATTCCCTTCTACTTGTTGCGCCTTAAGTTGCCTCGACTCGATCGAGATCCAAGGTATATCGTGTTCTGTAACGATGCCAGCCAGAGCGTGGTCGCCGCATTTCTTCTGCGCCAGGCCGGATTCGATGCCAGTGTGATCCGGGGTGGTCTCGCTGGGCAGGCCAACTAAAAACAACGATCGGTCTGGGATTCCCAGGTCACTGGCAGCGCCCCCGGATCAGATCACCTTACGCAGCGGCCCGGAGCTGGGCGAGCCAGCGGCCGTTGTCATCGCAGAGNGACCAGTTCTTCGGCAGCGGTGGGGTGAATCGCCACCGTGTTGTCGAAGTCGGCCTTGGTTGCACCCATTTTCACTGCCACGGCAAAGCCTTGAATCATCTCGTCGGCCGCATCACCCACCACGTGGCAACCGATCACCTTCTCGCTGGGACCGGTGACNACCAGTTTTACTACGGTCGGCGACTTACGCTCCGAGACGGCGTAATACAGATTGGTGAACCGGCTCTGGTAGACCTTGACGTTGTCATGACCATAAATCTCGGTCGCTTGTTCTTCGGATAGGCCCACCGTGCCGATGGGTGGGTGCGAGAAGATCACACTGGGAATGTCGTCGTAATCCAGTCGTGCGTCGTCCTNGCCACCGAACAGACGGTCGGACAGCCGTCGCGCGGCGGCGATCGCGACCGGGGTCAGCGCGCGGCGGCCGGTGACGTCACCCACGGCATAAATTCCAGAGCAGTTGGTATTCTGGAAAGCATCAGTCAGGATGTGGCCACGCGCATCGGTTTCGATGCCGGCGACAGGTAAACCCAGATCGCTGGTCGCTGGGTCGCGGCCGACGGCCCAGAGTACGCAGTCGAAGCCCCTTATCTCTTCGCCATCGCTGCGGCGGATTGCAAAGCGCNCACTTTGTTCCTGGACGATTCCTGCCAGTTGTACNCAGGTGAGTATGNTGATGCCACGGGCCTGCATCTNGTCCATCACAGTTTCGCGCAGGGTGGCATCGAATCCCCGCAGCAGGATGTCNTTGCGCAACAGCATGGTTACTTCNGCNCCCAGCGCGTTCAGTACGCCGGCNAGCTCCGTTGCGATGTAACCCGCGCCAATCACCAGTGGCCGCCGCGGTTGTTCGCCAAGCTCAAAGAAATCNTCGCTGGTCATGCCGAGTTTTGCCCCGGGGATATTCGGCACCGCTGGCCGACCGCCNGTNGCGATCAGGATATGGTCGGCGCTTAAGGTCTCGTTCCCTACGCACACTGTATTGGGGGCGGTGAAATGTGCCCAGCCGGAAAAAAGTGAAACCTTGGAGGACTCGAGGTTGCGTCGGTAGATGTCATTCAACCGGGCAACATAACTGTCCCGCGCGGTTTTAAAACCGGCCCAGTCAAAGGGCTGGTGCTCCAGGGAGAAGCCATAGTCACCGGCGAGTGCCAGGGTTTCGGCCAGGTGCGCGGCGTTCCACATCATCTTTTTAGGTACGCAACCGACATTGACGCAGGTGCCACCGAGCCGGCCGCCTTCGATGATGGCTGTGCGGGCGCCGTACTCGGCGGCGCGCCGGGCNCCGGCGATACCGCCGCTACCGGCTCCAATTACGAGCAAGTCAAAATGCCGGGTCACGCTTTTCCAGATACCTGTCAAGGTTATGCCGGTGTGCTGTGCCGGCGAGCGCAATGATAGAGTAAAGTGCCGGCGCGTTGTTGGTATTGCCCGACCCTGGCACNNGTGNCAGGGTCGGNNACGTTGTCCGCGCAACACACAANCCATACAACAAAGAACCCATTGTCNGCAGAGAACCCATTACTGGATTTTTCCGGCTTGCCCCGTTTCGGGGAGATCGTACCGGCGGCGATAGCGCCGGCGCTTGATGAGTTGCTGGCCGAGAGTCGCGCCCGCATCGTGGCGTTGGAAGAGTGTGCGGGCGAGGCCGACTGGGACGGTTTTGCCGGGCCGCTGCAGGATTTGGCCGAGCGGCTGGAGCGGTTCTGGGCGCCGGTCTCACATCTGAATGCGGTCTGCGACAGCGCGGCGCTGCGCCAAGCCTATNCGGACTGCCTACCCAAGTTGACCGCCTACCACGCCGAGCTTGGCCAGAACCGACTGTTGTTCGAGGGCTACCGGCGCCTGGCCGACAGCGAAGCGTTCGCGCAAATATCGCCGGCGCGGCGCAAGGCGGTAACCAACGCGTTACGCGATTTCCGTCTCGCTGGTGTAGAACTCGAAGGGCAGGCGCGTGAACGCTTCCGTGAAATCGCAACCGAACTGGCCACGCTTGCCAACCGTTTCGAGCAGAACCTGCTGGACGCGACTGACCACTGGCACCTGGACCTGGACGATGCAGCAGATCTTGCTGGCTTACCGGCTACGGCCTTAGCGCTCGCCCGCCAGAGCGCAGCCAGTGCCGGTCAGTCGGGTTGGCACTTTACCTTGCAGGCACCGTCCTACCTGCCGTTCATGATGTTTAGCGACCGGCGGGAACTGCGGCAGCAGATGTACGAGGCTTTCGTGACCAGGGCCAGCGATACGGGTCCCGACGGTGGTCGTTGGGACAACGGCGAACTGATGGTGCAAATCCTGGCGCTGCGCAGCGAGATGGTGCAATTGCTGGGGTTTGCGAGTTTCGCCGATTATGCGCTGGCTGACCGAATGGCGACTTCGGTCGCGGAGGTGAATGGGTTTCTCGATGACTTGGTCGGGCGCACTAGGGCATTGGCGCAACGCGAGTTGGACGAATTGCGCGACTACGTGCTCAACGTCCATGGGCTGACCGCGCTTGAAGCCTGGGATATCCCGTATTACGCCGAAAAGCTCAAACAATCACGTTACGCCTTCAACGACGAAGATGTCCGGCCGTACTTCCCGCTGCCGCGGGTACTCGAGGGTTTGTTTGACGTTGCCCACCGACTTTTCGGTGTAACCGTAAAGTCGGCTACG
Source organism: Acidiferrobacteraceae bacterium (assembly GCA_002729195.1). Lineage (GTDB taxonomy): Bacteria > Pseudomonadota > Gammaproteobacteria > Arenicellales > UBA868 > UBA12578. The sequence continues at coordinate 22,608 of PBTT01000048.1, read as the reverse complement.
GTCGAGCAGGTTTGGCACCCGGACGTAAGTTTCTTTCACATTCTTGACGCTGACGGTGAATTGCGGGGACGGTTTTTTCTCGACCTTTACGCCCGTAAGCACAAGCGTGGCGGCGCCTGGATGGCTGACTGTATTGGCCGGTGCCGGATCGGTTTGGGTGCGTTGCAAGTACCGGCCGCCTTTCTTACCTGTAACTTCCCGCCACCGGTCGATGGCGAGCCATCACTACTGGCCCACGACGACGTCGTCGCTCTGTTCCATGAGTTTGGTCACGGTCTGCATCACTTGCTTACCCAGGTCGATGAGCTGGCCGTAGCCGGCATTAACGGCGTGCCCTGGGACGCGGTGGAACTGCCCAGCCAGTTTCTGGAAAACTGGTGCTGGGAGGGGGCAGCGCTGGCTGGTATTGCCGGCCATTATCAGACTGGGGAACCACTGCCGGCAAAGTTGCTTGGGCGGATGCGCGGGGCGCGCAACTTCCAGTCGGCGCTGCAAATGGTACGACAGCTGGAGTTTTCGGTCTTTGACCTGGGTTTGCACGGGCAGGAAGCACCGGCGACGGTCGCGGCGATCCAGCAGGCGCTGGACCAGGTGCGTGCCCGGGTCGCCGTCATTGAGCCGCCATCATACAACCGTTTTCAGAACAGTTTCTCGCACATTTTTGCCGGCGGTTATGCCGCGGGCTACTACAGTTACAAGTGGGCCGAGGTGCTCTCGGCTGATGCTTTCGGGCGTTTCCAGGAAGAAGGCATCTTTAACGCCGCTTGCGGTGCCGATTTTCTTCATCTGATCCTGGAGGCGGGTGGCGTCAACGAGCCACTGGAGAATTTTGTTGCTTTTCGTGGCCGCGAGCCCACGGTTGATGCCCTGTTGCACCAGGCTGGCCTGGACCATTGAGCTTGGGGCTGGTGGCAGCCACGTCACATCCCATCCGCACTCGGGCAATACCGGTAGCGGTCGCAATTGTATAATCAGCCGCCGTGCCGGTCGCCTGGGCCATGAATTTCAACTATGCCAGCACTGGGTCAACAAACCTCAGTTCGCCCCCTAATTACTGCTCGTTTTTTCGTCAACTCTCCACCTGACCGGATGGGGCACAGGATTTCAATATGTACAGCATAAGGCTCGGGATCTTTTTCATCGCGTTTACCACGCTGTTGCTCGAGTTGACGCTAATTCGCATATTCGACCACCTGTGGTTCACTAACATGGCCTACATGATCATTACCTTGGCCATGTTCTCGATCGGCGTTTCCGGTGTACTGGTCTCGCTCAGGCCTGCGGAACGTTATCGGTACTTCGGGATTGTCATGCCGGTTTTTGCTGTAGCCATGGCGATCGCCGCCTACCTGGTGTTGCCAGTACTTAATGAGTTGGAATTCAACTACAAGGCTCTTGGCAAGGACCCAGTCGAGGCCTTGGCGATCTTTTTCGGCATTCTCACGGCGATTTCTGCGCCGTTCATGATCAGCGGGCTGATCATCTCGTCCGTGTTTTCCCGCTACGCCGAGCAGATTCGGTCGCTCTATTTCTGGGATCTGGTCGGTGCTGCGCTCGGCTGCATAACAATCCTTTTGGCAGTAGAGCATTACGGTGCCCCGGGATTGCTGATACTGACTGCGGCGACTGCACTGCTGGCCGCTGCCTTTTTTATCCGGCATCGCGTCACATCCCTGATTGTTATGGCGCTGGCCGTTGCTGTGGGTGTTAAGCCGCTGGTTCGAGATAACCCCTACGAAATTTACCCACACATGGACAAGCGGGGATTCGCGCACTATTTTCATCACGATAAAATCGAGCACTCGGTCTGGGACCCGGTTTCCAGCATAAACATCGTTGATTTTCGCAGCAGCATCAAGTGGGTGGCGTACGATGGCGGCACCCAGACCAGTTATTACTACAAGTTCGACGGCGACTTCGATGCCCTGCGGGAGAATCTCGAGGAGTTGAAGACGATCCAGTTCTGGGGTCCCTACGTACTGGCGTCCCACCATCTCAAGCAGCACACTGACCAGGAAGTGCTGATCATCGGTGCGGCCGGTGGCCAGGAAACCAAGGCGGCACTGCTATACGGTGCATCACATGTGGATGCGGTAGAACTCGTCGGCTCGGTGATCGAGTTGGCCAAGACCAAGTACGCACAGTGGATCGGCAATATCTATAACCATCCCAGGGTGAATGCCATACGGGCGGAGGGGCGCAGTTTTCTCCGCGCCACCGACAGGAAATACGACATCATCCAGATGTTGAGTAACCACACCAGCTCGAGTCTGGCGGTGGGCAGCGGCGCGATGTCACCGGCCTATCTACAGACAGTGGAAGCCTACCTGGAGTACTTTCAACACCTCAAGAAAGACGGGGTTTTGCATATAAACCACCATCTTTTTCCACGCATGATCGCAACAGCAGCCAGAGCCTGGCGTGAACTTGGGCGGGAAGATTTCCGGCAGCACGTCTTCGTAATGGAGCATAAGGATCTGCCGGATAACTTGCCGACGATGCTGATCAAGATGTCGCCTTGGACACCGGTCGAAATTGAGCAGATGAAACGCTTGCTCAACCATGGCCAGGCGTTTCACGTGGTGGTGAATCCGCTGGGCGACGACCATAATTACCTGACAGACGAGTTTTTCGGCGGCCAGTTGTCGGAGGGAACTATCGCGCGAATCCCCTACCAGATACGAGTGCCGACCGATGACAATCCTTTCTTCAATTTCATCCGCAAATCCCTCAAAGTGGAAAAAGTCGACCACAGCAGGTTCGTGAACCCGTCGGCGGCACGTTTGCTGAACAAGAGGCGTGAGGCGGGGTTACCACTGGACGTGTTGCATCTTTTTGTTACCGGTGCTGCCTCGCTTTTGTTCGCGTTGGTTGTCTTGGGGGTGCCGCTTCTTTTCAGCCGAACAGGCCGTACTCGCTGGCAGGGTAAGGCATCGTTCATGGCTTACTTTGCCTGTCTCGGTGCGGGCTTCATCGTTATCGAGTTGGTGTTGATCCAGATGTTCATGAAGTTGATTGGTTTTCCGACTTTTACCTATGCGACGGCAGTTTTCTCGCTGCTGCTTGGTGCGGGCCTGGGCAGTGCCGCATCAGCACGGTTGGGCGAAACGAAGCTGTCACGGCTCCGCTGGCCGTTCCTGGCGGCCTTGCTGACGATCGTGCTGTTGCTGGTGTTTCGCGATGCGGTATTCGGTGTTGCCCTGCAATCAAGCCTGGGGGTACGTATGTTGATCGCTGCGTTGATGCTGGTGCCGGTCGGGTTTTTCCTGGGCATGCCTTTCCCCATCGGTATTACCCTTGCCAGGGCAAAACCGCCGGGCACGGTGGCGTGGTGCTGGGCAATGAACGGATTGTTTACTATCACTGGGGGGTTGTTGAGTGGCATCCTGTCGATATACATCGGTTTTACCTCCACTATTCTGGCGGCGTCGGTCCTGTACATCGTGGCCATGCTGTTGCTCGGGCCGATGTTCAATTCCGGACGCTCGCTGGCAAGTACGGCCTGAAACTACCGGTACGGGGACGATTCCGGGCCACCGCCTGGTGGCTACGGGCAGGATAGACGGGTCTGCCCGCGAGTGGTGCCGCCATTCTCGGCCGCGGACCAACGATCGACACCCTGCTGTATCGGATCGGCCTGGGCTGTTGTTGCGCCTCGCCCGCACGGTGCTGTTCGCGGCGGCACTGCTGCCGCTTCCGGCACTTGCTGCAGGCCTGGTCAATCAGTTGCAATCACACCCTTCGCCTTACCTTGCCCTGCACGGCGAGGACCCGGTGGCCTGGCAGACTTGGGACCAGGCAGTGTTCGCCCGGGCGCGCGAGAAGAACCGGCTAGTGTTCGTGTCGGTCGGGTATTTCTCCTGTCACTGGTGCCACGTCATGCAACGCGAGAGTTACCGTGATCGGGAGATCGCGGCACTACTCAACCGCGACTATCTGCCAGTCAAGGTCGATCGCGAGTTGCAGCCTGCGCTTGACAGCGCGTTGATGAACTTCGTGCAGCAAACGCAGGGGCGCGGCGGCTGGCCACTCAACGTGTTTATCACCCCCGAGGGCTATCCCCTTTATGCAGTGCTGTACCGGCCGCCAGCCCAGTTCCAGCAGCTGCTGGAAAAGCTCACGGCGCTGTGGCGCGAAGACTCTGGGCGGCTCGTTGCCCTCGCCCGTGCCGAGATTGCGCCGGACTTTGCCGACAGCGCCGAAAGCGTGGATCCCGGGGCGGTAGCGATGCTGGGCGAGGCCTTCGAGCAGATGGCGCTTGGCCTGGCCGATACCGTGCAAGGCGGTTTCGGTGGTCAATCCCGGTTTCCTCACGTGCCCCAGCTCGAGTACCTGCTGGAACGCTACCAGCGCCATGCTGAGGCGTCGGTGCGTGAAGTGCTTGTGACAACGCTCGATGCCATGGCCGGGCGTGGGCTGCACGATCACTTGGGTGGCGGGTTTTTCCGCTATACCGTCGATCCAGGCTGGGAGCAGCCGCACTTCGAGAAGATGCTGTACACCAACGCTCAACTGGCACGGCTGTACCTGCGCGCGGGACGCATCCTGAGTCGGCCGGATTACACGGCGGTGGCCCGCTCGACGCTTGGTTTTCTTGTCGAGCGCATGCGTACCGGTAGCGGCGCCATGGTGGCCGCCTTCTCGGCTGTCGATGCCGCCGGCCGCGAGGGTGGCTACTACCTGTGGGCCGAAGCGGCCCTCAGGGAACTGCTGAGTGACGAACACTACCAGGTGCTTAGCGCCACCTGGGCACTGGGCCCGGCTGCATTCGAGCACGGCCACCTGTTGGTCGAGGCCCTGCCCATCGGAGAGGTTGCCACTTTGCTCGAGCTGGAGCCGGGGTGGGCGGCAGAGTTACTCGCTGAAGCCATGGCCCAGTTGCGGGTCACTCAGCGCAAGCGTTCCCTGCCAGTGGACGATAAATTGCTGGCCGGTTGGAATGGCCTTGCCCTGGCGGCTTTTGCCGAGGCGGCTCGCGAGACCGGTGAGTCCGGCTACACCGAGGTAGCGCAGGGCCTGCGCGACTACTTGGCCGAGGTGCTGTGGAATGGCCGAGTGCTGGTACGCGCGCTGGCGGCTGGTGCGGCGCTGGGGACGGTGTCGTTGGAGGATTATGCTTACGTGGCTGAGGGTCTGCTGGCTTTTGCCGAATTAACCGGCCGGGATGCGGATTTCGAACTGGCGGCCCGGGTCGCCCAGGCTGGCTGGGAGGCCTTCCGGGTGGGTAACGGCTGGCGGCTGGGCACGGTGTCACTGCTTGCGAACACACCCCTGTATGAAATGGTTGCGGATAGCTCCTTGCCCGCAGCTGACGCGGTGCTGAGCCGAATTAGCCTGCGCCTGTCCCGGCAATTGGGAGACCCGGTGCTGGCAGCGAATGCACTGGGCGCACTGGCCCGGGCCTACCCGGCGGTAACGACTGCGGCGTTCTCTTACGCCAGCCGCATCCGCGCCCTGGAAACGGCACTGGACTGACCTTAACAAAGGCTATAACTGCCCGCGGGACCCGAATTAACAGGGCAATTTTGTTATAATCGCGCTTTTTTTCGGGCAGTGTGTTTTGAAGCCAATACACTTCATTTATTCCGTTTACCCGCGCGCTAATAGCGATTTATTCCCCGGGACCCCATGACTCAGCAAGTGAATAAACGCAGGCGCCGCCTGTTGACCACATTGACCACCGGGGTTGGCTTGGTCGGCACCGGTACTCTGGTGGCGCCGTTCGTGGCCAGCATGCAACCAAGCGCCCGGGCCCGAGCTGCTGGTGCACCGGTCGAGGTGGACATCAGCAAGTTGCTGCCTGGCCAGATGCTGACGGTGGAATGGCGTGGCAAGCCGGTATGGATACTGCGTCGCAGCGAGCGAATGTTGCAGGGCCTCGCTGAACTTGCCGGCAAACTGGCTGACCCCGATTCCGAGGTGCTTGCCCAGCAGCCGAGTTATGCCAAGAACCCGTACCGCTCCATCCAGCCCGAGCTGCTGGTGGTGCTGGGTGTGTGTACCCACCTCGGCTGTGCGCCGAGCCGTAAGTTCGAGATCGGTGCAGCATCCGGCCTTGGCGATGACTGGGTCGGCGGCTTTTTCTGCCCCTGTCACGGCTCTACTTTCGACCTCGCCGGGCGCGTATACAAGGGCGTGCCGGCGCCAACCAACTTGCCGGTACCTCCGTACTCATTTCTGTCAGACAGCCGTATTCTAATTGGGGTAGACCAGGAGGAGGCGAGCGCATGATGCAGAGTTTGTTGCACTGGATCGACGAGCGCTTTCCGCTGACCAAGGTCTGGCAGGAGCACATGGCGCAGTACTACGCGCCCAAGAACTTCAATTTCTGGTACTACTTCGGCTCGTTAGCCTTGCTGGTACTGGTGCTGCAGATCGTGACCGGCATTCTGTTGACCATGCACTACAAGCCGGACTCGACGCTGGCGTTCGCCTCGGTGGAGTACATCATGCGCGATGTTCCGGGGGGCTGGTTCATCCGCTACCTGCACAGCGTGGGTTCATCGATGTTCTTCGTCACCGTTTACCTGCACATGTTTCGGGGCTTGATGTACGGTTCCCATCGCGAACCGCGCGAGTTGATCTGGCTGATCGGTGTGGTCATCTACGTGGCGCTGATGGCAGAAGCGTTTTTCGGCTATCTGCTGCCCTGGGGCAACATGTCCTACTGGGGCGCGCAGGTTATCGTCTCGTTGTTCGGGGCGATTCCCGGGATCGGCGAGGCACTGGCCGAGTGGATCCGGGGTGACTTCGTGATCTCGGACGCAACCCTGAACCGCTTCTTTGCCTTTCACGTGATCCTGCTGCCGCTGCTGCTGGCGGCGCTGGTCTATCTACACATCGTTGCTCTGCACAAGGTGGGTTCGAATAACCCTGACGGCATCGAGATCAAGAAGAACAAGGACAAGGATGGCAAGCCCCTCGATGGTATCCCGTTCCACCCGTACTACACGGTCAAGGATGTTTTCGGTGTGGCGGTGTTCATGATGGTGTACTTAGCCATCGTCTTCTTCGTACCGGAACTGGATGGCTGGTTCCTGGAGAAGGACAATTTCCAGCCGGCCGATATCCTACAAACGCCGCCGGAAATCGTGCCACTGTGGTACTTGACCCCCTACTACTCGATCCTGCGGGCGGTCACCTTTGAGTGGCTGCCGGGCGGCGCCAAGTTATGGGGCGTGATGGCCATGGGCTTCGCCATCGTGCTGCTTTTCTTCCTGCCCTGGCTAGACCGCTCCAAAGTGCGCTCGATCCGCTACCGCGGCTGGATGTATAAAACCATGCTGATATTGTTCGCGGTGAACTTCGTGATGCTGGGATATCTGGGCACCGTGAACCCGGGTCACGTGGACCTTATCTGGTTCAAGAACGTGACCTGGGCGCAGATCGGGCTGGTGGTCTACTTCGCCTTTTTCCTGTTGATGCCCATCTACACGAAACTGGACCGGAACAAGCCGGAACCGGACCGGGTGAGGTAAGCGCGATGATGAGGAAACTGCTGATTGTTATCGCCTTGCTCGCCTCCCCCGCGCTGGCCCAAGCTTCGAGCAATAACGAGAACCTGGATTCGGTGCACATCGACCTCGCTGATCGGTTGTCATTGCAAAAAGGCGCGAACACATTCGTCAATTACTGCCTGTCCTGTCACAGCGCGGCCTATATGCGCTACGAAAGGATGGCCAGCGATTTGGGCATCAGCGAGCAACTGCTGAAAGACAACCTCATGTTCGCCGCCGACAAGCCGGGTGAGTTGATGGTGACCACTATGGCGCCGACAGACGCCAAACAGTGGTTCGGCGTGGTGCCACCTGATCTCAGCCTGACCGCGCGCTCGCGCGGACCGGACTGGATATACACCTACCTGCGCAGTTTCTACCATGACGAGTCGACTCCCACGGGCTGGAACAACCTGTTGTTTCCCAGTGTCGCCATGCCACACGTGCTGCACCAGTGGCAAGGCACGCGTACAGTCCACTTCGAGGAGGTCGACGGCAACAAACACTTCGAGAGTTTTGTTGCGGGAGTTCCGGGTCAGATGACTGAGAGTGAGTACAATTCAACTATCCGTGACCTGACCAATTTCATGGTTTATCTCGCCGAGCCGGCTAAACTGGTTCGCTACCGGATCGGTTTCTGGGTGATGATTTTCATGGTGGTGTTCATTGTTCTTTCCTATACACTAAAAAAGGAGTACTGGCGGGACGTTCACTGAATATGTTGTGACGCCCCGGTGGATTTTCCACCGCGCTCCCGCGGTGCAACGATACGACCCAGGTGAATAATTTACGATGAAACTATATACCGGACCGCTGTGCATAAACGGCCACGCCTGTCGGATCGTCCTACACGAGAAGGATATCGACTGTGAGTTGTTCTACGTCACCCCAGACCAGGTCCACGAGGAACTCGCCGAGTTGAATCCCTATGGCGAAACCCCCACGCTGGTAGATCGGGATCTGGTCCTGTACGACTCGGTGGTGATCAACGAATACTTCGATGAGCGGTTTCCCCATCCACCCTTACTGCCTATCGATCCGATAGGACGGGCCCAGGCCCGGCTGATGATCTCGCGGCTGCAGCGGGATTGGTTGGAACCCGTGCAACAGTGCGTTAGGGGACGCGCCAAGCTCGACAAAAAAACCAGCAAGTTCTTATGGGATGGGTTGCTGGCGATGTCGGCGCATTTTGCCGACCACAAGTATGTACTGGGCGACGAGTTTAGCCTGGCGGATTGCTACCTGGCACCGTTACTGTGGCGGCTGCCGATGCTCCGCATAGAGTTGCCGCGGCAGGCCTTGAAACTAATCGAGTACGGTGACCGCATGTTTGCTAAGTCTACCTTCGGTACCAGCTTGAATGAGGTTGAGCGGGAGATTCGCGCGGCTTGACCTGCCCGGCAGATCAGGCCTGCTGTACCATTGTCCGATGTCTGAAAATGATCACGATCTGATCTCGACCCGGCCTTACCTGGTGCGGGCAATAAGGGAGTGGACCATCGATAACGGCCTTACCCCCCAACTGCTGGTGAACGCCCAGGCCGAGGGTGTCGAAGTGCCGCAGGAGTTCATTGAGGAGGGCCGCATCGTGCTCAATGTTCACCCGAAGGCGGTGGATGCCATGCACCTCGGTAACGATTTCATCTCCTTCCTGGCCCGGTTTCATGGCGTTTCCCGCCAGGTGACTGTGCCGCTGTCGGCGGTGATGGGCATTTTCGCCCGCGAGAACAACCAAGGCATGTTTTTCAAAGAAGAGAGGTCGACTCCGTCCGGCAAGCAGACCCAGGACGATCCACCGCTGCGCGGCAAACCGCAGTTAAAGTTGGTCGAGTAGTGGTTGAAAGTGTGGGTCCAAGGCCCGATATCTGCCTAGTGCCTGAAAATTCCAGCGAGTACGGAACATGAGTCATCCACAGATGTGCGGTACCACGATTTTGTCGGTGCGTCGCGGCGACCGCGTTGTTATCGGCGGTGACGGTCAGGTCACCCTGGGCGATACGCTCATGAAGGGTAATGCCTGCAAGGTACGGCGGCTGCACGACGATACAGTCATTGCCGGTTTCGCCGGCGGCACGGCCGATGCGTTCACGTTGTTCGAGCGCTTCGAAGGCAAGTTGCAGAAGTACCAGGGCAACCTGCTGCGCGCAGCGGTGGAACTTTCCAAGGATTGGCGTACCGACCGCGTACTGCGGCGCTTGGAAGCCTTGCTTGCCGTTGCTGACAAGACCGCTTCGCTGATCCTCTCTGGCAACGGCGACGTGATTGAACCCGAGGGAGGTATCATGGCGATCGGTTCTGGTGGCGCCTACGCCAAGGCCGCAGCGCGGGCACTGCTGGAGCAGACCGAACTCGATGCCAGGCAGATCGTTGAAGAATCGCTCGCCATCACCGCCGACATTTGTATCTATACCAACCACCAACTAACCCTGGAGGAGTTGGAGATACCGCCGCAGTGAGCGGCTCACCGCCGCTTACGGCCAGTTCTCTGGTGCGCCGGCGCCCGGCCGGGCAGATGCAGGTACCACGCAGAAAATATCCATGTCCCAGATGACACCTAGAGAGATCGTCGAGGAACTCGACAAGCACATTATTGGCCAAGGGCAGGCCAAGCGGGCCGTGGCCATCGCCCTGCGCAACCGCTGGCGCCGGTCCCAGGTGCCGGACGAGTTCCTGCGTAGCGAGATCACGCCCAAGAACATCCTCATGATCGGTCCGACCGGGGTCGGCAAGACCGAGATCGCCCGCCGATTGGCGCGGCTCGCTAAAGCGCCGTTCATCAAGGTTGAGGCTACCAAATTCACCGAGGTGGGCTACGTTGGCAGGGAGGTCGATTCCATCGTCCGCGACCTGGTGGACATGGCGGTGAAGATGATCCGTGAAGAGGCGCTGGAACGGGTGCACCCACACGCCGAAGATGCCGCCGAAGAGCGGATTCTGGATCTGTTGCTGCCACCGGCCCGAGACAGCGAATGGCAGGAGGGCGACACCGATCCACCGGCGGTAGTCGAAACTGAGGAGGGTGCCGGGCGTCAGCGTTTTCGCAAGTTATTGCGTGAGGGCAAACTGGACGACAAGGAAATAGAGATCGAGGTCAGTGCACCAACGGTGGGTGTGGAAATCATGGGCCCACCGGGGATGGAGCAAATGACGGGCCAGTTGCAGGACATGTTCCAGAACCTGGGCGGCCAGAAAAAACGTGCCCGTAAGGTCCGGGTCAGCGAAGCATTGCGGCTGCTGACTGAAGAGGAGGCCGGTAAACTCATCGATGATGAGGACCTCAAGCACGAGGCGCTGGAGCGGGTAGAACAGGACGGCATCGTGTTCCTGGACGAAATCGACAAGATTGTCGGCCGTAGCGACCAGACCGGAGCCGACGTGTCGCGCGAGGGTGTGCAGCGAGATCTGCTGCCGTTAGTCGAGGGCTGTACCGTCAGCACACGTAACGGCATGGTCAAAACCGATCACGTGCTGTTCATCGCCTCCGGTGCGTTCCAGTTGAATAAGCCTTCTGATCTGATCCCGGAACTGCAGGGCCGGCTGCCGATTCGAGTGGAACTCGATGCCCTGGGGGTAGAGGATTTCGTGCGCATCCTCACTGAGCCTGACGCCTCGCTGACCGAGCAGTACGCTGCGCTCATGTACACGGAGGGTGTCGACCTGCAATTTACCGACGAAGGTGTGGCCCGCATCGCGCAGGTGGCCTGGCAGGTCAACGAGCAGACCGAGAACATCGGTGCCCGACGGCTGCACACCGTGATGGAGCGCCTGCTGGAGATCGTCTCCTTCGAGGCGGCCGATCGCTCGGGCGAGTGCATCGTGGTAGACGAGGATTACGTCGCCGACCATCTAGTGGACCTTGCCGCCGACGAGGACCTGTCCCGCTACATCCTCTAGCTGGGCGAGTGGGCAGTTGGCCCGCCCTGACAAAGCGCCGGCAGCAGCCGTATACTGGGTCGTCCGTCCCTGGCGGGAGGATCGCTTATGTTGGCGCTGCTAATCGATGGACCCAATCTTATCCGGCGGGTCTTTGCCGGTGTACCTGGCACGGCAAGTGACCGGGCCGAGGCGGTACTGACGGCCTGCAGCGCATCCCTGCGCCGGGCGCTGCGCCAGCACCAACCCAGCCATGTGGTTCTGGCCATGGACTGCGACGGCCCTGGCTGGCGAGCTGGAGAATATCCCGATTACAAAAAGAATCGGCCCGGCATGCCGGACGACTTGCGCTGCTGGCTGCCGGATATTCTCGACGCTATGGCCGAACTTGGTGGGCCGGCCCTGGCTGCCGCCGGTTTTGAAGCCGACGACGTCATTGCCACCATTGCCGCCAAAGTGGTGGCCGCGGACGGGCAGGTGGCCATCCTCTCGACCGACAAGAGTTTCTGCCAGTTAGTTGGTCCGGGTACCCGGGTGTTCGACCATTTCTCTGGCATCGAGCACGACCGGCGCTGGATCGTCGACCGTTTCGGAGTCGGACCGGAACAATTGACTGACCTGTTGGCGCTGGCCGGCGATTCCTCACTGGGTGTGCCCGGCATCCGCTCGGTGGGTGTGCATACCGCGGCCAAACTGCTGCACGATCACCGCGACCTCGCTGGTGTAGTCGAGGCGGCGCAGAAGATGTCCGGCAAGCTGGGCGAGAAGATCCGCGCAGGGATCGCCAGTGCCGCACTTGCCCACCGCCTGGTCAGTCTGCGCCAGGATGTGGCAATGGGAGTGAACTTGAAAGATTTTCGTTATGTGCCGGCTGCGCTAGATGTGTAGGTAGTGTTGCTGGCGGCGCTCTCAGTCGGGCTGCTCTGTACCTAAGATCTCGATCCGGTCACCCTGGCCGAGATCTACCGCTATGCCGTCGAGGGTAGTGAAACGCCTACCCTCGATTGTTTTTTGGTAGGCCTGGTAGGTGAGGGTCTGGCCTTGGCCGTCAGTAACCCGGATGTTGATGATGCGGTGTTGCGCCTGCCAATGCAGGAAAAAGACCAGCGCCGAGATTGCGAGCACTAGCCCAAGCAGGGAATACGCCACCATCGAAGCCGAGACCCCAGTACGCCCCGCAGTGGCCGCTGGTGCAACTGCCTGCGGCGGTTGTTGCGTCTTCACTCGGAACACCAGTGCGACCACGATAATCACCGCCAGGGTGAAGAGAATCTTGGTTAGCATGCGGGCGGGTCTTCGGCGGGCGGCAGTTGCAAGTAGAAACCCCGGGATTTAATACTGTCTGCGATTATTTCAGGGTTGGCCGCAGCCAGGGTGCGCCGCCGTCCGAGATCCAGTTCCATCACCTGCTCAAGTTTACCGAGTTGCTCATGCAGGGCTTGCGGCACCTGCTCCAGGTGGTTAGGGGATGCAACGTAGAGGTAAGCACCGTCCTTGCGAGCGCCCTTGTAAACCACGCACTTCATCCGGAGTTGAGATCCGGGATCAAGTGGGAGAGGTGTACGGCGCTGACGCTCAGCCGTTCTTGCGGTTGCCGCCCCAAAGCCAGGCCCAGCCGGATCGTTTCTCAGTATGTTCCCGCTGGCCGACTGCTGTAAAGGACCGTTCTTCCTTGCCGACGTAGAGCTGGCGTGGGCGGCCGATGCGGCTCTCCGAGGATTCCATCATCTCCTTCCAGTGCGAAATCCAGCCCACCGTGCGACCGATAGCGAACAGCACCGTGAACATGTTGGTGGGGAAGCCCAGGGCCCGCAGGATGATGCCGGAATAGAAGTCGACGTTGGGGTAGAGTTTCTTGTCGATGAAGTAGGGATCCTCCAGCGCGAAACGCTCGAGTTCCAGGGCCAGGTCGAGGGTCGGATCCTGGATACCCAGTTCATTCAACACCTCGTGGCAGGTTTTGCACATCACCGTGGCCCGCGGGTCGTAGTTCTTGTAGACCCGGTGGCCGAAGCCCATCAGCCGGAAGTGGTCATCGGGGTCTTGCGCTTTTTTTATGAACTTCTCGATGCGGTCCTTGGTGCCTATCTGTTCCAGCATGTTCAGCACCGCCTCGTTGGCACCACCGTGTGCTGGGCCCCACAGCGAAGCGATACCGGCGGCCACGCAAGCAAAGGGGTTGGCGTCGGATGAGCCGGCGAGACGCACGGTCGAAGTGGAGGCGTTCTGTTCGTGATCGGCGTGCAGNATAAGGATACGGTCAATCGCCCGTGCCAGTACCGGGCTGATCTCGTAGTCTTGTGTCGGCACTGCGAACATCAGCCGCANCACGTTTTCCGAGTAGGCGAGGCTGTTGTGCGGCTGGACGAACGGCTGACCCAGCGAGTANTTGTAGGCATAGGCGCCNATGGTCGGCATCTTGGCGATCAGCCGGTGGGCGGCTACCATACGNTGCATGGGATCGTTAATGTCNGTGCTGTCATGATAGAAAGCNGACAGTGCGCCGACCACGCCGACCATGATAGCCATNGGGTGGGCGCTGCGCATGAAGCCGCTGTAGAAGCGCACCAGTTGTTCGTGCAGCATGGTGTGACGGGTGATATCACCGTCAAACTGCTCCTTCTCCTCGGGCGAGGGCAGCTCGCCATGNAGCAGCAGATAACAGACGTCCATGAAGTCNGTGTTCTCGGCGAGATCGGCGATNGCGTAGCCGCGGTGCAGCAGTACGCCAGCTTCGCCGTCGATGTANGTGATCTCGGAGGAGCACGAGCCAGTGGAGGTGAAGCCCGGATCGTAGGTGAAGGCCCCGGTCTGGCTGTAGAGTTTGCGGATGTCGATAACCTTGGGGCCGATGGTGCCGTGCAAGGTCGGNAACTCCCAAGACTCGCCAGTCTCGTTATCCGTNAACGTGAATGAATGGCGCACCGCCTGCGCCAGGTCATTGNTNTTTTTTTGCACGGCTTGCGACATAACAACTTCCTCGAATGAAGTAATAATCAATATTGAATTGATTAATAATTATGCAAACAATATTTGTCTATATTTATACGGAAAGACNGATNAATGATAGTCTTGACATGGAAAAAGAGTGTAATAGACCTCGGCCAGGCCGTCATCCGCAAGTGCGGGTTAGGTTTTAAAAACCGNCGTAAAACAATAATTTAGCTATAAATTTTCCATAAGTTCTGGAGTTTTCCGNTTCTTCTGGCAGCGNGAGAGTGCCCATGGCAGGCAGNCCTTTTTCAGTAGATACCCCCTCGGCGGGACGGCTCGCCGGCCTGCGCTGGGGATCGACCGGCGGCCAGCGGTTGCTGGCCGTGCACGGCTGGCTGGACAACGCGGCCAGTTTCGAGCNGCTNGCACCGCTNCTCACAAACGCTGACATCGCCGCCATCGACTTGCCCGGGCACGGGCATTCTGACCATCGCCCGGGCGGTGCACGCTACCACTTGCTCGATTATCTTGCGCCAGTGCTGGAGGCAGCCGACGCCCTGGCCTGGGATGAGTTGGTGCTGGTGGGCCATTCGTTGGGGGCCATTACCACAGCTCTGCTGTCAGTGATTGCCCCGGGGCGGGTACGGGGCCTGGTTCTCATCGAGGGCCTCGGGCCACCGGCCGAGACCCCGCAACAGGGTCCGCAGCGCCTGCGCCGTGCGCTCGAGCGCTACCGAGGGTTGCACGGCAGAGTGCCACCCGTTTACCCGGACCTTAAGGTCTTGACGGCCGCACGGGTTCGGGTCGGAGACGTTGGCGAAGCCGCCGCCCGGCGCCTGGTGGAGCGCAACGCGCGCGAGGTCGAAGGCGGCTTTACCTGGCGCAGCGATACCCGCCTGCGCTTGCCTGCCCTGCAGTACATGTCCGAGCCACAGGTGCTCGCCTACCTTGCAGCCGTCACTGTACCGACGCTGCTGTTAATCGCGAGCGACGGCATCCTGGTTAAACATCCCGCCACGCCGGGGCGGGTCGAGGTATTGCAGAACGCCGCAGTAAAAACTCTCCCAGGTGGCCACCACCTGCATATGGAGAATCCAGTCCCGGTCGCGGAGCAGGTTAACCTTTTTCTCGAACACCTCGCCACTACAGGNTGAAGGCGGGGGCGGGGNGCGCCTACNGGNGCAGGACCGATTGCAGCAGTTGGTGCTGGAGGTCGATGCCAACCGGCCCGTTCGCCAGCGNGTGGTTGTGCAGAATGACGATGATCCAGCGGGCACCATCGCGACCGGTCGCATAGCCGGCCAGCGCNCGTACTCCAGNTAATTGCCCGGTTTTGAGGCGCAGNCGGCCCGCAGCCGCGATGCCCTGAAAGCGGGTNCGCAGCGAGCCGTCGACGCCNGCGATCGGCAGCGAAGCCNCAAACTCCGGAAAATANGCCATCGCGGCGGTGTACTCGAGCAGTGCTGCCAGCCCNGCNGCACTCACCCGGGCNCGCCGCGATAAGCCGGCGCCGTTGTCGATAACGAGTGCTGGCATTTTCACCCNGGCAGTGTGCAGCCAGTCACTGATCGCGCTNGCACCCGTGGCCGGGGTTGCCGGGTGGCCNNGGNACTGCNCACCCAGGGTCAGCAGCAGGCTGCGTGCCATNACNTTGTTGCTGAATTTGTTTATCCCCCGTATGGCCTCGGCCAGCGATACCGACTCAAAGCGAGTTAAAGATTGGGCGCCTTCCGGGGCATGNCCGTAGCGCCAGCCGCCAGTGAGCGTACCGCCCAGTTGCTGCCACAGGGCCTTGAAGACACCGTACACGTATTGGTCGTGGGGCAGCACCGTACGGGCAAATTCGGCTCCTTCGCAGTGCGCGGGGTAGCTGCCACCAATGGCGACCTCGGTGTGTTGGCCTTGGTGCTTTACTTCCAGGGTGATGTTGCGGCCACGCCTGGCACAACTGCCGCTGCGTGACGTGAGCCGGTTCGCCAGGCGCAAAGTGGTGGCCGGCGGGTCGGCGTTAACGGTAAGCGTGCCGGCGCGCGGCTCGATGGTAAAGCGGGTAGCGCCGTAGTTGACCAGCAGTGCATTGGGCGGGGTGTTGTAGGCGCGGAAGGCTTTGCCATCAAGTGCTGCGCCCGTGATGGCTGTGCGGTCGAACAAGTTATCGTCCAGGATAAGGTCACCGGCTATATGGGCAAGGCCCCGCGCGCGCAACTGGCGCAACAGCAGCCAGAAGCGCTCGATCACCAGCCAGGGGTCGCCGCCACCCTTGAGGATGAGATCACCGTGCAAGGTATTGCCCTTGATCGTGCCGTCGACCAGCACCTGTGTTTGCCAGCGATGGTCAGCGCCGAGCAGGTCCAGCGCCGCGGCGGTGGTGACCAGCTTCATGACGGAAGCGGGATTGCGCGGCGTGTTAACGTTGTGGGCAATGGTTGGGCCGGTATCGCCCACGCGCTTGATGAAAACACTGACGGAGTCGGGCGCCACGTTGTTCATTAGCAGCAACTGCGCAACATGCGCTGGTAACTCAGCTGCGGCCAGCCGCCAGGCAACCAGACCCAGGAGCGCAATTCCCGTAGCAATTAATCGCACGGCACTCACGCAGCCGATTTTAAACCGTTGCTCGGGCTTGGATTTGAACGGCGCGACCCCATGTTTGAAGTTCGAGGTTAGTGCGGGTTGCTATAATGTGCCTCGCCCGCGGTCCGGGCGACACCTGTAAATTTTGGCTATGGCAAAAAAAAGCATCTTTCGGATCATTTTTCACAATCAGGGCAACATCTACGAGCTATACGCACACGAGGTATCCCAGGGCGGCCTGTATGCTTTCGTCGAAGTGGGCGACATCATTTTTGGCGAGCGCTCGAAACTGGTGGTCGATCCTTCTGACGAGAAATTGAAGAGTGAGTTCAGCGGGGTCAAGCGGACTTATATACCTCTGCACGCGGTAGTTCGTATTGACGAAGTCGAAAAAGAAGGCCAGGCCAAGATATTACCCGGGGATGAGAGCAAAGGTGGCAATGTGGCGCCATTTCCGATGCCATTCAAGCCGCCCGCCGCAGAGTAGTTTTCTTCAAGCCGCGTTTGCGGCATTGACCTCTCGGCACATGACCCCGGTGCCGGCAAGCCCGCAGTAACCACCAGGGTTTTTCGCTAGGTACTGCTGGTGGTAGTTCTCGGCATAATAGAAATCTCCCGCCGGCGCGATCTCAGTGGTAATCTGACCGAAGCCTGCCGCAGCAAGTTGCGCCTGATAACGGCTGGCAAACGCTCGTGCCGCATCAGCTTGTGCCTGGTCGAGGGTGTAGATGGCCGAGCGGTACTGGCTGCCGATATCGTTGCCTTGGCGCATGCCCTGGGTGGGATCGTGGGATTCAAAAAAGACCTTGAGCAGCGCCTCGTAGTTGGTTCTTTGCGGGTCGATTACTACCCGCACGGCCTCGGTGTGGCCGGTCAACCCTGAACAAACCTCGCGGTAGGTGGGGTTGGGCGTGGTGCCACCAGCATAGCCCACCGCAGTGGTGAAAACGCCCTGCAGTTGCCAGAACAGCCGTTCGGCCCCCCAGAAGCAGCCTAAGCCGAACAGCGCTTGTTGACTGCCACCGGGAAACGGTGGCTTAAGGTTGGTACCGTTGACAAAGTGACAACCGCCCACGCGCATGGCTTCCGCCCGGCCCGGTAGAGCGTTCTCTACTGCAAGGATGACGCTTTTTTGCTCTAGATGATCCATCGCGATGTCGACTCCGTTGCCTGTTACATCAAGTATCATCAAGGCCAGCGACAGGTAGTGACCCGCGGCAGGCCGGCGTAATCTCTGGTGCACACTATAGAGTCGAAGCCTGCGGCCAACAACAGCGCCTGCACTGTGGTTTGCTGACCTGGTCCGTGTTTCAGCGCCAGCACTCCGTCGGCCTTGAGGTGTGCGCTGGCAGCAGCGCAGATCTGGCGGATAGCAGCCAAGCCATCTTTGCCGGCGAGCAGCGCCTGTTGCGGTTCGAAGCGGGTATGGCGAGTTTCCAGTTCTGGATCACCCACGCCGACGTATGGCGGGTCGCTGGCAATCACATCAAAGTGCATCCCGGCAAGGGGCTCGAGCCAGTCGCCGTGGCGAAAATCAATGGTGGCGAGTCCGAGGCGCCGGGCGTTGGCGCGCGCCTGCGCCAGTGCCGGTGGCGAGATATCGGTCGCGACGATGTGTGCCCGCGGGCGTTCGCTGGCGAGAGCGAGTGCGATTGCGCCACTGCCAGTGCCGAGGTCAGCGATGTCCACGGCTGTCTCCACTGGTATGCAGGCAAGAACTTGCTCGACCAGGATCTCGGTCTCAGGCCGGGGTACTAGCGTGGCCTTGTTCAGTTCTAAATCGAGCGACCAGAATTCTTTGTGCCCGGTAATGTAGGCGATGGGCTCACCCTGCTGGCGGCGGACGACCATGGCCTCCAGCGCCTGAATCTCGCTGTCGGTCGGGGTCAGGTTGTCGCCCCTGGCAACCATGGTACGGTCGATACCACAGGCCGCGTGCAGTAGCACCTCGGCGTCGAGCATTGGCGTGTCGCTGGCGGTGCTGAGTGCTGCCGCCATCTCGCGCAACACGGTGGCGGCCTGGCGGTCGCTCACTCGGCGCTCATGGCCGCCAGTAAGTCGGCCTGGTGCTCGGTGCTGAGCGGCTCGATCACTTGCTCCAGGTCGCCAGCGAGCACCTCGGCCAACTTGTACAGGGTCAGGTTGATGCGATGGTCGGTGACTCGGCCCTGTGGGAAGTTGTAGGTGCGGATACGCTCGGAGCGGTCGCCGCTGCCCACCAGGCTGCGCCGATTTTCGGCTTGTTCATTTTTCTGCTGGCGGATCTCGGCCTCGAGCAAGCGCGAGCGCAGGATCGACATGGCACGGGCCTTGTTCTTGTGCTGTGAGCGCTCGTCCTGGCACTCGACTACCACGCCGGTGGGCAGGTGGGTGAGGCGCACGGCCGAGTCGGTGCGGTTGACGTGCTGGCCGCCGGCGCCGGAGGCGCGGAAGGTGTCCACCCGCAGGTCGACCGGGTTGATCTCCACATCGTCGATCTCATCGGCCTCAGGCAGGATGGCGACGGTGCAGGCCGAGGTATGGATGCGCCCCTGGGCCTCAGTCTCGGGCACGCGTTGCACCCGATGGGCACCGGACTCGAACTTGAGTCGGGAGTAGGCGCCACGCCCAGCCACCCGGCTGATGATCTCCTTGTAGCCGCCGTGTTCGCCCAGACTCTGGCTCATCACCTCTACCTTCCAGCCGCGCTTCTCGGCATATATGCTGTACATGCGAAACAGATCGCCGGCAAACAGCGCTGCCTCATCACCACCCGTCCCGGCACGAACTTCGAGAAATATATTGCGCTCATCGTTGGGGTCGCGCGGTATTAGCAACTTGTGCAGTGTCCGCTGGCGTTGGTCCAGGTGCTCCTGCAAACGCGGCACTTCCTCCTGCGCCATCTTGCGGATGGCGGGGTCGTCGTCCTCCAGCATAGCCCTGGTCTCGGCAAGTTCGGCGTCGAGTTCACGGTAGTGCTGGTACTGCTCGACCACCGGTGAGATGTCGGCAAGCTCAATGGAAAGATCGCGAAAGGATTTCTGGTTCTCTATCACTGCGGGGTCGGACAGTAGCGCGTTGATCTCTTCCTGCCGCTCGAGAAGATGCTCAAGCTTGGCTTGCATCGAAGAGTTCATGGTTAGCGGGATAGCTTGAACAGTCGCCGTGCTGCAGAAATGAGAGTCGCGTTACCGTCCTGGCCGGCCTGTTTCAAAGCCTGGCTGGGTGCGTGAGCAAATTTGCGCGAGAGGATGCGGGCAAATTGTTCCAGNACCAGGGCGGGGTCNTCACCCCTGGCGATACGCCCNTGTGCCTGGGCCAGTTCTNCTTCGCCAATCGCNTCCACCTGTTGGCGAAACGCGCANATGGTTGGAACCGAGTCGAGCGAGCGTAGCCAGTGCATGAAGCGCATCACCTGCAGGTCGATGATTTTCTCGGCCTCTTCCGCGGCCTCCCTGCGCGAAGCGATATTTTGTTGGANCACGTTGTGCAGGTCGTCCACCGTGTACAGAAAGACGTCGCGCAACTCATCTACTTCGTGTTCGATGTCGCGGGGTACAGCCAGGTCAATCATAAACATGGGACGGTGGCGGCGCTTGCGCAGCGCGCTCTCAACCGTGCCCTTACCGAGGATAGGNAGGGTGCTGGCAGTGGAGGCGACCACAATGTCTGCCTCGTGTAGCCGGTTAGGGATTTCGGCGAGCGAGACCGCCTCGCTTTGCACTTGCCCGGCAAGCATTTGGGCCCGTTCGATAGANCGATTGGCAACGATGATGTGACGCACNTCGTTTTGTCTGAGGTGGCGCGCCACCAATTCGATGGTCTCACCGGCGCCAATTAGCAGTACGGTCTGGTCGGACAGCCGGGAAAAAATTCTCTTGGCAAGATCGACTGCGGCAAAAGCGACTGACACTGCGCTGGCNCCGATGGTCGTGTCGGTGCGGACCTGTTTGGCCACTGAGAAGGTGTGCTGGAACAGGCGATTCAGGATCTTGCCGGTGGCACCGGCCTTGTGTGCCACTGAGAAGGCAGATTTCATCTGGCCGAGAATCTGCGGTTCGCCGAGCANCATCGAATCCAGGCCTGCAGCCACACGGAAAGCGTGTTGNACAGCCTGCTCGCCCGGCAGGGTGTAGGTTGAATCTCCCAGTTCGTTGGCCGGNANCTGGCCGTAATCGCACAGCCAGTCGAATACTGGGCCAGGTTCTATCCGGTTCTGGCGGCAGTAAATCTCGGTGCGGTTGCAGGTCGACAANATGGTCGCCTCGGAAACATCCCCATTGGCTACCAGTGAGCGCACCGCATCGGGCAACTGCCCGGCAGCAAAAGCGGCCTTCTCCCGTATTGCTACAGGCGCGGTGCGGTGGTTGAGGCCGAGTGTCAGAAGGTTCATGGAATCAATATTTTAGGCCGAGTGTGCGCTATTTGCACTGGCNCCGAGGCACTGTCAAGCATGAGNGTCNGCGAAACGCACGAAAGCACGGGCTCNAGAGCGGGGCNCGGCANGNATGGCNCCTGCCTCAGCGCAAGGGTTCTGGTATTCTGGGCTCAGAGCCGGCCATTTTGCTGCCGGCCGCAAGGTGATGTAGCTCGGTGACCCACTTCAAACTTAGATNCGCTACGGTGCTGGCGNCATGGCTGCTGGCAAGCGGTTGCGTCGGTGNGCCAGTCGAACTGGTNCCAGCAGCAAAAGTGCAGAGCGAAGCTCCTGCGGACAAACCCCTGCNCGTTGCCGGNCTGTCCCAGAAACTGGTTTTCGAATACTTGCTGGGCGATCTGGCCGCGCGCCGGGGTNAGCCGGTAACTGCAGCGGACGCNATGNCGCGAGCGGCNGAACTCTCCGGTGACGAGCGGTTGGTATTGCNCGCCTTCAGTCTATCGATGGANGCNGNTCGCTTCGAGCAGGCTCTGGCGATGAGCGAACTGATGGAACAGCTGATTCCCAGCGACCCGCGTGCCCGCACTATGCGGCTGCAGGCCCTGATTGCGCTNGAGCGCGCTGATGAGACTTTCGAGGTNGTGGTNGCATTCCTTAAGGCAATGCCGGAAGAAACTGCCAGTACCCTGCAGCACCTGGCCGAGGTGCTGAGTCGGCAGGATGATCCGAGCCGATGGTTGCCGCTGCTGGCGCGNGCCACAAGCCGTTACGCTGATCTNCCGGAAGCNCATTTTGCCTATGCCTGGCTCGCCTACCGGGCNGGTGATACGGAAACTGCCGACCGTGCGCTAGCGCAGGCCATGGTACTCAAGCCCGGNTGGGAAAAGGCTGCGTTGCTTGANCTTTCACGGTTGCGTGAGCAGGGCCANCGCGAGCGGGTGCATGAGTATGCGAAAGACTATCTCGCCGAGTATCCCGATCGCGGNCACTTTCGTNTGACCTGGGCGCGACTACTGACCGAATGGNATGAGATTCACCTGGCATTGACCCATTTCGAGAAACTGATAGAGATAGACCCCGATCACAACGATGCGCTGTTTGCGGCCGGGATTCTCAACCTGGATCTGGATGAGCACCAGCGGGCCCGAGAGCAATTGATGCATTTTCTGGAATTGGCGCCAGAAGAGGATCGGGCCCGCCTGTACCTCGCCCGTATTGCCAGCGAACTGGAAAACTACGACGAAGCGCTGGACTGGCTGGAGCAGATCCAGTCGCTGCAATTCCATTTCGATGCCCAGGTGCGAATAGGTTTCGTCCTGGCTGACGCTGGCCGCTTTGAGCAGGCGCTGGAG
Source organism: Acidiferrobacteraceae bacterium (assembly GCA_002729195.1). GTDB lineage: Bacteria > Pseudomonadota > Gammaproteobacteria > Arenicellales > UBA868 > UBA12578. Next base: position 22 of record PBTT01000048.1, on the reverse strand, counting down.
CACCTGGCCGACATCGTTCCCA
>PBTT01000047.1 GCA_002729195.1 Acidiferrobacteraceae bacterium | reverse complement strand
CTGATCTGCCTGCTCTGGGGCGGCATCATCGTTACCATCGTGCATTACCTGTTCACCCAGGCATCTCGCCACGTAGCGAGTGCCGAAATCATGTTGATCACCCTGATCGAATTCACCCTTGGCCCGATCTGGGTCTGGCTCGGATTCGGCGAGCGCCCTACAACTGTTGCAATTGCCGGTGGCGCGCTGGTGCTGGGGGCAGTTGCGGGGCGAGCGCTGACGCTAATGCGCCAAAGGGCAAGCCCGTAATCGGTCAAACTGCCAGCCACAGCGGCTAATGCGCTTACGTTCCGAACTATCATTGATCTATGTGCCGGCGCTGCTCATGGGTTGGCGCAGGGGCCCGCCGGCTGTTGCTGGGTAATACAGCCAATGCCGCCGCCATCGCGGGAAATTGCCATGCTTGGCACCGGCACAATCTCACGATTCGGGTAAGCCTTTTCCAATAGTGTGCGCACAGCGCTATCAATCTCGCCGTCTAGAATCGGGCACAGGAAAGCATCATTGATTACGTAGCCATTGACGCAAGGTGCCGGGTGCGGGCCACCGTGCACGGCATCAGTGTAGGGCAGTTGATCGACCTCGATGATTTCTAAGCGCCGGCCACGGGTGTCGCGCGCACTTTTCAGCACACCCAGATGCTGCCGACAGATTTCATAATTGGGATTGGCAGGATCGTTGGCAGTCTGTAGCAACAACACGCCCGGTGAGACGAATTCCACATTGTTGTCCACGTGACCGTCGGTGCTCCAGTCTTCGACCAGTCCTCGCTCCAGCCAGATAACTTTCTCGATGCCAAGGTAATCGAGCAGGCCGCGCTCTACATCACTGCGACTCATACCCGAGTAGCGGTTGCTGTTGCGCATAACCTGCTCGGTAGTGATCAGGGTGCCCTGGCCGTCGACAGAAATACCACCACCCTCGCAGATGAACGGTGCTTCATAACAGCGCATGCCCAGGTGTGCCGCCAGTCGGGGCGCTACCTGCATGTCGTTACCGCTGGCGTAGCGCCCGCCCCAACCATTGAACTGAAACTGCACCAAGGCCACCTCACCGGTATCGTTTCGAACAAAAATAGGTCCGCTGTCACGAATCCAGGCGTCATCAAGCGGCATCTCCAACAAGCCGATTTCCTCACCCAGGGACAGTATTGCTGCTGCACTCCCCCTATCCTCGGGGCGGACAATCACGGTCACCGGCTCGAATCGGGCGATGGCGTGAATGGTCGCCGCATATTCTTCCCGCGCCGCTTCCAGGGACCACCGGTACAACGGCTCGGTCGGCCACTGCACGTAACTGCGCTGGTGGCGCTCGAACCGGCCCGGCATCCGGAACCCGTCCTGCATTGGAGTACGGTTGGTGATACCCATGAGCTGGCGGTCAGTGGCACTCGCTGCGAAGGCCGTCTCCTGCCAGGTTCAAGTGGCGCCATCCAGGGTGGTAATAGCACCATACAGGTCGGGGCGGCGGTCGCGGAACACGGCCCAGCTGTCGCGGTAGTTGCGAACCTGTGTCAGATCGACCGTATGCAGGACAACTTCCTCGGTATCGCTACCGGCCTGTCCGGCCACCACCCCTTTGTGATCGGCGATAAACGAGTTGCCGTAAAAATCGAGGAAGGTCTCGCGCCCCTCGGTGGTGTACTCGCGACCGATCCGATTCGCTGCCGCCACCGGCAATATGTTGCAGGCGGCATGGCCGCACATGGCGTTACGCCAGGCGTCCAGTGAGTCGGTGCCGTCCTCGCCGTCAAGGCCGGAGCCAATAGCGGTCGGGTAAAGGATCATGTCGGCGCCCGCCAGGGCCATGCAGCGGGCCACCTCGGGAAACCACTGGTCCCAGCAAATACCCACGCCGATCCGGCCATAAGCGGTATCCCAGACCCTTAAGCCGCTGTTACCGGGACTGAAGAACTGCTTTTCCTGGTAGCCCGGGTCGTTGGGTATATGCGACTTGCGATAGCGGCCCAGTACCGTGCCGTCGGCATCGGCCATCGCCACGGTATTGAAATAGACCTCACCCGCTTTTTCGAAAAAGCTGATCGGCAGCACCACGCGCAACTCGGCAGCGAGAGCGGCAAAACGGCTAACCGTATCACTTTGTTCGAAGCGCTCGGCCAGGGCACGGTGTTTGTGGCACTGCTCAATTGGGAAATACGGGGTCCGGAACAGTTCTTGCAGCAACACGACCTGGGCACCCTGCCCGGCCGCCTGGCGCACCAGTCGCTCGGCGTTTTTCAAGTTGGCCTGTTGATCCCAACTGCAAGCCATCTGGGTGACCGCCAATGTGATCGGGTGCGTCACCTGGTGCTGTTCCTTTTTGGGTTCATCCGAACGCTATCCGGGCCAACATAGTGTGATCAACGCCCCGAAAAATATCGTACGTCTTAAAGAAGCGAGCAATTGCACTGACTCACGCCTACTGAAAATTAGCGGTTAAGTATATCGGGTAGTTATAGTTGCTGGTCGTGACCCATAATCCAAGCCCACAATCACTTAGATCTGTGTGCCGGCTACCTGGTTGGGGAAGTAGTCCTCACACGAACCCTCGCGCAGTACATCTCCGGTAGCGCAGTGCAGGCCCCCGCCAAAGGGATAAGCGTCCCTGAACGCGAGTGGCAGCACCTCAAAGCCCAGTTTATCGAGTTGCTCGAGTTGGTGCACCTCGCTGGCTTCCGCCACTACCGTTTTGTGGTCGAGGATCAACACGTTCATGGAGAGCCACACGCTCGAGTAACACAATGGCGGTGGCGTGTCGTGGGCGGGTTGTGCGGCATCGATGACCTCCCAGTCGTTGGCCTTGAATATCCTGCGTTGTGCGTCGGGCAGGCGCCGGTTGGGATTATTCATAATAAGGCCCGGGCGTAGCGGCACGAAGGTCGCATCGATATGGATGGGATACGGATCGCCGGGGAAATTGACGGCATGCACTCGGTGGTCCGGGTAATGTCGCTGTAACCACTGCATTCCCCTGCGATTGGTGGTGAGTCCGTGCTGACAAAAGAGGTCTTTGCCAATGCGCAGTACGTCGGCCGCATCAAACAGCGGTTCGTGTTCGGTGGTCACGAAATCGAGCGCCGCGGTGCGTTTGAGGCGCTCAGCTATGGTGATCTCGTCGAAATAGCCGTTCTGGTAAGCAGCGTCTGTCAAACGCGGTCGCGGCGCCTGCTCCCAGCGAAAACCCGGATCCTCATCGAAGTAGCGCTGCATCAACCCATGGTAAGCCAGATACTCCCAGTAACGGCAGCGAAACGACATCGGCGCGGACAAGATCTCCTTGCCCACCGTCAATAGCACGTCACGCGGCGGCATGCAGCCAAACATTGACCCAGTGGTGAAGTCCGGTGTGATCACCTCCTGATTCCACTGGATGGGCTCTGGCCGGTCCACCCGGATGTCACGCTGCTCGAGAAGGTTCACCAGTCCAGCCAGTTTCTCGTTGGCTAGTTCCACCGTGTGCTGCGGCCGCGGACCCCACATACCACGCATGTCGCTATCTTCGGGTACCTTGGCTTCGGTCGCGAGCTCCGACGGCGGAATACAGGTGAAATCCGCTCGGCCAACGATCACGTGTTTAAGCGGATCAAAGTCATTCCATGAACTGACCACCGTCTTATTCATCGACTGTCTCCCCAGTAATTACCGTCTGCTGCTGTGTGTGACCGCTCAAAAACTATCGGCGCAGCAGTTGCTGGAGCGTGCACTTCCAAGCGCCGTCAACAACCGGGCCCGGCGTGACAACCACCAGCCGTACTGCGGTGGCCATTGTTCCCAAGCTGGATCGCCGGCCAGGGTCACGGCCGCGTGCAGTGGCCAGTTCGGGTCGGTCAGCGCCTCCCGACCAATGGCGACTAAGTCAGCGTGCTCCTCCGCTACGATCGTCTCAGCCTGTGCCGGCGTCAACACCAGGCCCACGGCCTGGGTCATCAAACCACTGCCGTCTTTCACTGCCTGGGCATAGGGCACCTGAAAACCTGGTTGGGGCGGTGGGCCCTTGGCTGCTGTCGCCGAACCCAGGATGCCGCCAGAAGAGCAGTCGATCACATCCACACCCAGGCTTTTAAGATCGTTGGCAAGCGCTACCGTGTCTGTCAGCGACCAGCCATCCGGGGCACCGTCAACGGCCGAGATCCGTACGAAAAGCGGCTTGTCCTTTGGCCATACATAGCGCACGGCCTCTACTGTCTCCAGCAACATGCGTGAGCGCCCAGCCCGATCGCCACCGTAAGCATCGTTACGGTGGTTGCTTACTGGTGAGAGAAAACTCGCAGCAAGGTAACCGTGGGCTGCATGAACCTCGGCTACCTCGAAGCCGGCATCAGCGGCCCGCCTGGCTGCGCTGGCAAAGTCTTCCACTACCTTCTGGATATCAGCCTGGCTCATCTCGCGGGGCACCAGCCATCCATCCGCCAGCGGTATCGCGGACGGCCCGATCACGTCCCAAGGCTTCTCGCCACGGGCAATATCAGTCTCGTCCAGTGGGCCATTGCCGTGCCACGGCCGCTGCATCGAAGCCTTGCGTCCGGCATGACCCAACTGGATAGCGGGTACCGAGCCCATACTTGAAATGAAAGCCGTGATACGGCGCAAGGCTTGTGTCTGCGCATCGGACCAGATACCCAGATCACCGTGGGTGATGCGACCGCGGCACTGTACCGCTATCGCCTCGCTGAAAACAAGCCCCGCCCCGCCCTGTGCCAGTTTCCCCAAGTGCACCAGGTGCCAGTCGTTGGCCAGGCCATCGCTGGCTGAATACTGGCACATGGGCGATATCACCAGACGGTTGCGCAGGGTGATACTGCGGATGGTAAGGGGGGTGAAAAGCGTGGGAGATCCAGTCATGGGGGTATTCGGGTATGTACTGTGGTGCGTGGTGCGAGCGGCGAATGATATCGGCGGGTCGGGTTAGATACCAGCGTAAGTAGCACTGTTGTGGGTCAGGCGGCATCATTGCTGCAGTTGCACCGGCATCAAGTTCGGGCTACCGTGCCGCTGTCAAAAGATAGAAACCGCTATGCCCGATCCTGCCGCCGCTGCCAGAATGCTGTTCGCTGCCCGTCGCCCAGGCACCGCCTTGAACAACCTGCCGCCCGAAGCGCTACCGCGTGACCTCGCCGAGGCTTACGCCGCGCAGGATGCACTGGTTGCGCTATTGGCAGTCCAGTCCGGGCCCGTAGCCGGCTACAAAGTGGGCTGCACCAACGCCAGTGCCCGTGAAATGCTGCAACTCGACTCACCTTTCAGTGGCCGCTGTTTTGCCCAGGAAATCACCACGGCGCCGGCTATGGTCGACAGCAGTGAACTACACATGGTCGGCATCGAGCCTGAGATCGCGGTGCGTATACAGCGCGACATGGCCCCCGGAACTGCTTGGACTGACAATGATGCAGTCTTGTGTGTTGGCGAGATCATGCCCGCCATCGAGATCGTCGAGAGCCGCTTTGCCACTTGGCCGCTGATGGGAATATTGAGCGCCGTTGCCGACAACGGTGTGCATCGGCACCTGATACTGGGTAAAGGCGTTCCTGACTGGTCACGTGAAAAGATCGAGCGTAGCCAGGTCACTTTAAGCGTCAACGGTAAGTGTGTCAGCGAGGGTTGTGCCGCCAACGTCGATGGCGGGCCTTTCGCCGTAGTGGCCTGGCTCGCCAATCACCTGAACGCACGCGGCCTCACCCTCCGTGCCGGCGAGATCGTCACCACTGGCGTCATGACCGACATTTTTGATGGCGGGCCGGGTGAGTCCATCAGCGCCGATTTTGACCTGCCGGGACAGGTCACTGTTACCGTCAGTTAGATCTTAGTGACTGGGGATCTCATCAAGTTGAGCGCCCGCGAGGTTCGTGGACTTCTACGCGAGGGCAAAATATCACCGCTGGAACTGCTCGAGACGCTAGAACACCGTATTGCAGCAGTCGACGGACCGGTCAATGCGCTGCCCACACTCTGTTTCGAGCGGGCCCGGGACAAGGCAAATAGCAGGGATTTAACCGATCTGCCGCTTGCGGGCCTGCCGGTCGCGATCAAGGACCTCGTCGCCGTGGCCGGGGTGCGCACCACTTGGGGATCGCAGATTTTTGCCGACTGCGTGCCGGAAAAATCGGACCTGCTGGTCGAGCGGATCGAGGCTGCCGGTGGCCTGGTCTACGCCAAGACCAATACCCCGGAGTTCGGCGCGGGAGCAAATACCTTCAACGACGTTTTCGGGGCCACACGTAACCCGTGGAATACTGCCCTGTCGGCAGCAGGCTCTTCCGGCGGCTCGGCCGTTGCCCTTGCAACCGGTAGCGCCTGGTTGGCGACCGGCTCAGACGTTGGCGGCTCGCTACGCAATCCCGCGAGCTTTTGCGGTATCGTCGGCTTGCGGCCCAGCCAGGGCCGGGTGCCGTGTGACCCCGGCGAACTGGCCTTTAATCGCCTCAGTACCGAAGGACCCATGGCCCGCAACGTGGCTGACCTTGCCATGCTGCTGGATATCATGGCCGGTTATCACCCGCTCGATCCCATGTCATTGGACGACCCGCCCGCTTCGTTCGAGGCTGCAGCCACCGCCCGGGACAAGCCCGCCCGAGTAGCCTTCTCTGCCGATCTTGGAGTGACCGCTGTCGATCCGGAAGTGGCCGCGGTTTGTGCGCAGGCTGCACAACGTTTCCAGGAGTTGGGGGTTGTGGTCGAGGAGGCGCAGCCGGATTTCTCCGGCCTGCAGGAGGTCTTTCATACCCATCGGGCGCTTCTTTATGCCAGCAGCCTGGGNCCCCTGCTGGAGGCTAATCGCGAGGTTTTAAAGCCCGAGATCGTCTGGAACGTGGAGCAAGGTCTTGCTTTAAGCGGTGCGGAAATCTTGCGCGCCATGCAGGAGCGCGCCAGGATCTACCGTCGCGCAGCAGGGTTTTTTGCCGACTACGACCTCATCCTGACGCCGGCTACTGTGGTGCCACCCTTCCCGGTAGAGCAGCGGTTCGTCGAGCGTATCGGCGATTACGAATTTTCCAATTACATCGAGTGGTGCTCAATCGCCTATGCGTTCACCGTCATCGGCGCACCGGCCTTGTCCATTCCCTGCGGCTTTACTGCAAACGGCCTGCCAGTTGGCCTGCAGATGGCAGCAGCACCACGGCAGGAGGCCGGCCTGCTGGCGGCGGCCATGCTGTTCGAGGACNTGGCCGGCCTGGCTGGCCAGTTGCCGATCGAGCCGCGGGAGGCAAGCACGTGATCCACTACAGCGCCTGTCCGCACGACTGCCCTTCCACCTGTGCGCTCGAGGTCGAAAAACTCGACGACTACACGATCGGGCAAGTACGCGGCGCTGCCGCTAACAGCTACACGGCCGGGGTCGTCTGCGGCAAGGTGGCCCGTTACCACGAACGCGTTCACCACCCTGATCGCCTGACCCAGCCACTCAAGGCACGCAACAGCAAAGGTAACAGCAAGTTCGAGCCAATCACTTGGGACGACGCGCTAGACGAGGTCGCGGAGAATTTTCTTCGAGCTGAACAAGCGCACGGCCCGGAAACGATATGGCCCTACTACTATGCCGGCACCATGGGACTGGTGATGCGCGATGGCATCAACCGTTTAGCCCACGTCAAGCGCTACTCGGGCATGTACTCGACGATCTGCGTNACNCNGGCNTGGAATGGCTTTATTGCCGGCACCGGCCGCCTGGCCGGAGTCGACCCGCGCGAAATGGCGCAATCGGACCTGGTCATCATCTGGGGTACCAACGCGGCCAGCACCCAGANCAACGCCATAACCCATGCGCTCAAAGCCCGGCACGAACGTGGCGCACGCATTGTCTCAGTCGACACCTACCGCAACGCCACGGCAAAACAGGCTGATCTATTCGTCTGTGTGCGGCCCGGCACCGACGGCGCCCTTGCCTGTGCACTGATGCATCTACTCTTTCGCGACGGCCATGCCGACCGGGACTACCTCGCCCAATACACCGATTGCCCGGAGGCACTGGAGGCGCACCTTGCCACGCGCACCCCGGCCTGGGCCAGCGCTATCACCGGCGTCCCGGTAGATGTTATCGAGCAACTGGCCACGATGGTCGGCACCACCCCGCGGACCTTTTTCCGGCTGGGCTACGGTTTCACCCGCCAGCGTAACGGCGCAGCCAACATGCATGCAGCGCTGTCAGTGGCCGCCGTGGCCGGTGCCTGGCGCCATCAGGGTGGCGGCGCGTTTTCCAGCAACCACGCAATCTACCACTGGGACAAAACCCTGATCGAAGGACTGGATGCGCTGGATCCCGGCGTACGGGTGCTGGACCAGTCTCGGATTGGGGCCGTACTGGCGGGCGACCCGCAGGCCTTGGGCGACGGCCCCCCGGTGACTGCGCTCTTGATCCAGAACACCAATCCGATGTCGGTAGCGCCGGACCTCAACCAGGTGCACGAAGGTTTTGCCCGCCAGGATCTTTTCGTCTGCGTGCACGAGCAATTCATGACCGAGACGGCCAGGATGGCCGATATAATCCTGCCAGCCACCATGTTCCTCGAGCACGATGATGTCTACCAGGGTGGTGGCCAGCAGCATATTGTGCTCGGCCCGAAGATCATCGAACCACCCGCGGGCTGCCGCTCCAACCATGAACTCATCTGTGCGCTCGCTGGGCGGCTGGGTGCAAAACACCCGGGCTTTGCCATGAGCGCGCGTGAACTCATCGACCAGACACTGCAGGATTCTGGCTGGGGCAATTTGGAGAGACTTGAGGCCGAACACTGGATCGACTGCCAACCAGAGTTTCGCAAAGCCCATTATCTGAATGGCTTTGCTCATGCGACCGGTCGCTTTCATTTTTCTCCTGACTGGGATGCGCTGACTCCGCAAGGGTTCGGGCCAGCGGATAGCATGATGCCGTCCCTGCCCGATCACTGGCCGGTTATAGAGGAAGCAGATACGCAGTTACCCTATCGGCTAGTGACAGCACCAGCCCATCACTTCCTCAACTCGACCTTCAACCAGTCACCCACCTCCAGTCGCCGTGAGCGGTCTCCCAGTGCGATGCTGCACCCCGAGGATGCGCGTAAACTGGAAGTCGCGGACGGCGATGAGATTCACCTTGGCAATGAACGTGGCCAGGTGACCATCCAGGCGCAACTGTTTGACGGCGTACAGCGCGGGGTAGTAATCGTCGAGGGCATCTGGCCCAACTACGCTTTTGCCGACGGCAAAGGCATTAACGCACTGACCGGNGCCGACCCAGTTGCACCTGTTGGCGGCGCCGCNTTTCACGACAATCGCATCTGGATTCGCCCANNCTGAAACCTTGCCGGANCCCTTGCCCAGCACTACCCCGGCGAGAGTATTACAATGGGATTACTGGAGGNCGGACGATGGATATTGGTGCAGGNAGCATAGTTCTGGTGATCGCGATCCTTGTGGTCGCGTGGGTAATCTGGATCTANAACCGCTTCATTCGGGGCAAGAACGAAGTGCGCGAAGCCTGGAGCGGCATCGATGTCCANCTCAAGCGCCGTCACAACCTGATCCCAAACCTGGTCGAAACCGTCAAGGGTTACAGCAGTCACGAACGCGAGACGCTGGATGAACTNACCCGAACCCGAACCGGGCGGGCAGACGACACAAGCGTGACCGAAACGGCGCGCGAGGAAACGCTGATCTCCCAGGCGCTCGGCAACCTGCTGGCTGTTGCTGAAAATTATCCAGATCTCAAAGCCAGTGACAACTTCCTCGACCTGCAGAACAAGCTGCACGAGGTAGAGGAGCAGATCCAGTTGTCCCGCAGATACTACAACGGCACCGTACGAAACTGGAATATCCTGGTCGAGTCCTTTCCCAGCAACTTGATTGCCAGTGCTTTTCGCTTCCCGCTAGCCGAGTTCTTCGAGATCGAACTGGCTACCGAGAGGGCTGTTCCCAGCGTCGAGTTCTAACGATGCGGGCGCCCGGCCGGCTCCTGCATACGGCAGCATTGTTCGCTGCCTTCGCCGCTGCACCAGCAGCACTCGCCAGCGAGCGCATTCTCTCGTTCGAGAGCCTGGTCACCGTAGAGAAAAGCGGCACGCTGACCGTTCGCGAGACGATCGTGGTCAAAGCAGAAGGTCGCAAGATCAAGCGCGGGATATACCGCGACTTTCCAACCCACTACCGCGACCGCGCAGGCAACAACTACACAGTCGGTTTCGAATTGTTGTCGGTGACCAGAGACGGCGTGCCGGAGCCACATCACATCGGTGACCTCGACAACGGGGTCCGCGTCAAGGTCGGGGAGAGCAACACCTTCTTGCAACCCGGAAAATATGCTTACACCCTGACTTATCGCAGCAACCGGCAGATCGGTTTTTTCGATACGCACGACGAGCTCTACTGGAACGCTACCCCCCACGACTGGTCATTTCCTATCGACCGGGCAACAGTCCTGGTCAAGTTGCCGGCAACCGTACCGGTGAGCCTGATCGAATTTCGTGCTTATACCGGCCCGCCCGGGTCTAGCACCAGCGCCTACAGCGCACAGCTAACCGGCGAGGGCATGGTGCGCTTTGCCACTACCGCAGCACTCGCGCCTGGTGAGGGGATCACGGTGGTGGTCGGCTGGCCCAAGCACCATGTGGATGCGCCCAGTCGCGCCGAGCGCTTGGGCCCTGAGGTGGCACCAAAAGAATTCGCGAAGCCTGACTACCGTGATCAATTAACTCTGGTCATCGGCGCTGGAGGATTGGCGTTGCTGCTGCTGTATTACCTCGCCAGCTGGCATTTTGTCGGCCGTGACCCTAAGCAAGGAGTCACCATCCCCCGTTTTGCACCTCCTGATGGGCTCTCGCCCGCCGCAGTCCGCTACATTCTGAAGATGCAGTTTGACAACCGTGTATTTGCTGTCGCACTGATCAGCATGGCCGTCAAAGGCCGGATTCGCATCCGGCAACCTGACAACGACGAAACCATAATTGAGCGCGACGATTCCGGCAGCAGCGATATCCTGTCTATCGGCGAGAAAACACTCTACAAAGCTTTACTCAGTCTCACGGGCGCTGTTCGTCTGAATAATACTAACCACAAGGCCATCTCAAGTGCGCGAAAAAAACTTAAGACCCGGCTCTCGGACGAATACCACGCAACCTACTTTTTCCAGAACCTGAAGTGGCTGATACCAGGCCTGACAATTTCTGTGATCATGCTGGTCGGCATCGCCGTTGCCGAACCCGAACAACTCCTGCTCTCTGGTATGCCTATGATTTTTCTGTCGGTGTTTCTTTTGCAGGTGGGCAGGCTCTGGAAGCAGGGCAGGCGGTTGATTGCAGGAGTCGTTTTCCTGGTTTCTGGATTCGTCGTTACAGCGCAATTTGGATTTTCATTTTTTGGAGATATTAATCTGGTCTTTGCACTGGTTGTGATACTTCTTTTCGGTATCAACACTTTTTTTTACTTTCTCCTCAAAGCGCCTACGCGCCTTGGCCGTAAGACCATGGATGAGATAGAAGGATTCAGAAAATATCTTGGCACTGCTGAGGCCGACCGACT
>PBTT01000046.1 GCA_002729195.1 Acidiferrobacteraceae bacterium | reverse complement strand
GGGATGCCCCGTCATTCGAGCAGTGGCATAAGCAAGTGCCGCGCCGGAATGTTCGTGGCGGACAAGGACCGGCTTGATATCGCTGTGCTGATTGAGATCCGCGACGAAGTGGAGCGGGTTTCCGGGAAGCCCAAAAACTCGGTCGATACCCTCTGCCTTGAGAGCTTCGACCACCATTTGCCAGGGAGTCAGTTTTGCCATTGCACTATTCTCCGTATCGTTTTGATGCGGCCCTCCTGCTGTCGGGCCGGTTGGCTACCATGAATTGACCGCACTGATCGGTAACGATGGGCTGCAGTATCACCCCCAGGTGGCATTGTGAGGTTGAGCCCGGCTTGTGCGCAACCGGTGGCCCAACCGCGGCGTCGGTAGGTGCAGGGTTGTGGTCTGACCATTTAACCGGTTCTTAGAGTCTCTGTTGTCCCGTCAGGGGTACCTGATTAGTGTAATAGAAGTTGGTTCGGCACCGAATGATTAATCGTTTGTGTTCAAACAATTTCTCGGTTATTGTGAACGGGCAATTTGATAATCATTCTGTTGGATGTAAATGTGCGTGATGAGATGGCAGTACTGGGTTAGACTTAGTTGCCAGGCAATTATTTGCTGGCTGCGTGCCGTGTAGCTTAATGTTAATCAGACCAGAGGAGGATAATCATGTCATTTAATAAAAAGCGTAGAAAAATCCTGAAGGGGGTTGCTGCCGGTGCAGCAGCCTCAACACTGCCCATGCCGTGGATTGCCCGTAGCGGATTCGCAGCAGAGCCAATCGTTCTCGGGATGCCCCTTGCTCAGAGTACAGCGGGCGGTGTTGCCGACCACCTGGATCATCTGCAGGGCGCCATCCTGGCGCAGGAGGAGATCAATGCGGCCGGCGGCATTATGGGCCGTGAACTCAAGTTGAAGGTGGTCGATATAGACATCTTTTCACCGGAAGGCTGCCAGACCTCCATGCTCAAACTGGTGGATGAAAAAGTCCATGCTATGACGACACCGTTTACGCTGGCCCCTATCCCAACGATAGATGCAACGGTCAAGTACAAGGCCCCGTTGTTATGGGGTGTAACCCAACGGAATTACACCGATCACGTCGCCGCTCACCCGGACAAATACAGTCATTGTTTTCAGACTGATCCATCGGAAGTTCACTACGGATATACCTTCCCGATATTTCTTAAAGATATGAAAGATCGTGGTCTGTGGACGCCCAACAACAATGGTATTCACATCGTTCAGGAACAGATCGCGTATTGCCAGACTATTTCCCGAACGCTTCAGGAAGCGATTCCCGCCAGCGACTTTGAGCTGGCCGGTATCACGGATATCCAGTTCCCGGTTCAGAACTGGGAGCCCGTGATACAGGAAATCAAACGTAAAGGTGCCGGTGCAGTCATGCTTGATCACTGGGTTGCGGCTGAATATGCCGCTTTCTGTAAACAGTGGCGCGCAGATCCGCTCGAAAACACCCTGATCTACATGCAATACGGTCCGTCACAGCCTGAATTCCTGGATTTGGCAGGACCGGCAGCCGAAGGCTTTGTCTGGAGTACGGTACTCGGCGTTTATGCAGACGAGATGGGCACTGCATTCCGTGAGAAATACAAAAAGCGCTGGCCGGGTACCATGGGTCTTTGTTACACCGGTAACGCCTACGACACCGTTTATTTCCTAAAGCAAGCGTGGGAGCATGTCGGCGACCCGAATAAGTTCGAGCAGGTATGTGATTACGTCAGAACGACGAAGTATCGTGGTGTTTGTGGGCTGCTTGATATGAACAACAAGTGGCAGGAGGGTGCTCATTATCCGGATGATGGCCATCCGGTGACTGCCAAGACCCTGGAAGATGGCATGGGCCAACTGTATGTCCAGGTCCAGGATGTTGAACACAAGATCGTCTATCCTGACGTACTCAAGGAATCTGAACTACGCCCGTTCCAATGGTAGGAGTATCGGTGGGTGCTGCGGATTCGCAGCACCCACCACCTGGCCCTATTTTTTCTTGCAGTGGGATTTATCTGGACCTGGGGGGTCGAGAAATCCTGAAAAATATCTCGCTGGAAGTACAAAGCGGGGAAGTGCTTGGAGTGATCGGCCCCAACGGGGCCGGCAAGACCAGCCTGTTCGAGGTTTTGTGCGGACGGTTCCCTGCAAAATCCGGAAGCGTGACCTTCAAAGGCCAGGATGTCAGTGCATTGTCGCTCTACCAAAGGGCCCGAATCGGGATTGGGCGGACTTATCAGACTCCCGTAGTACCCGAGGAGTTGACCGTCGATGAAGTGTTCAAAGCGGCGCGGCAGGCTCATAAGCCTTACTTGAATCGCTGGCATGCATTGTGGGCCATGCGGCTGGTGCGCTTCTCTGCAGAGCCAGACATGCCGGCGGCACAGTTGGATACGCTCGATCGACGCAAGCTCTTATTGACCTGTTTGATCATGCGCAGGCCACCATTGTTATTGATGGATGAACCCGCGGCAGGATTGATCAACTCAGAAATTGATGAGTTCGACGACTTGATTCGAATTCTTGCAAAAGAGCTGAACTTTGCCATTGTGATCGTGGAGCACCGAATCGAACTGCTGGACACCATCGCTGACCGGGTCATGGTCATGGATGCTGGTGAGAAGATCTCCGAAGGTGATATGGGTGCGGTACTCAAGGACCCACAAGTCCGTGCCGCTTACTTTGAAAATGTTGATTGAGTGAGTGTCTATAAGTTATGACCGGTGACATTCCCGTTCTAAACATAGAAGGCCTCTCAGCCGGATATGGCCCAATGCGGGTGATCCACGACCTGGATCTGATAGTCAGCGCGGGCGAAAAGGTCGGCCTGGTGGGCCTCAATGGTCATGGCAAGTCAACGCTTTTTCTGGCTATTGCCGGACTGACCCATTGGCAGCGTGGCTCGATCAGGCTGAATGCCAGACAGATTGGCCGCAACCGCAGCCAGGGGCCTGGCCGCTACACGCACCAGATCGTCCACCAGGGCCTGTCTTTAATTCCGCAGGGCGATGAGATCTTTCAGGGACTTACCGTGAAGGACCACCTCGANAGTGGTGCGTATACAAAATCGGCCTGGCGCAAACGCGCCCACAGGAGGAAAGAGATTCTCGGGATATTCCCGGCACTTGAACAACTCATGGATACTCCGGTCGGACGGTTGTCCGGTGGAGAAAGGCGCATGGTGGCCATTGGCAGGGGCNTGATGGCCGAGGCGTCTCTTTACCTTGTGGATGAACCCACTTTGGGNCTGGCTCCTAAATTAGGAAAAGGTGTTCTCGAGGCTTTATTCGACGTCCAGCTCGGTGAATCCGCAATGGTGATCGCCGAGCAGAACGTCGCCCTGCTCGATGGTCGTGTGGATCGGATTATTGGGATGCACGTGGGCAAGCTCAAGGGTGAGGCCGCAGCATCGCTNGCCTATCAGACCAAACGGGAGAGATGAGGCATGGATTGGAGTTATGTGATCATTAACGCTGTGGTTCTGGCCTGTATTTATGGGACCCTGGCGATCGGCGTCTCTATTACCTGGTCAAGCCTGGGACTGATCAACATGTCTTTTGGTTTTATTTTTTCTTTCTCGGGTTACGGTGCCTGGCTCGTCGCGCAGCATATCTCTCANAACGGGGTCGTTATTCTGGCATCTGGGATACTAACGGGTGCACTCGGCGGTGTGATTGTGTGCGCACTGGCCTTTATCCCGTTGCACGACAAGCCGAACTTTACGATTCGGGGCATGATTGCNACGCTTGCCATCAGNTTGTTCGGAACACAAGCGCTGNTGTGGTATTTCGGTCCCCGGGTAAAGAACATCCCACCGGTGTTTGGNTATGGTTCGATCAAGGTCTTTGGGTCGACCATGACCTACGACAAGGTCGGTGCGGTGGTCACGTCCATTCTCATGCTGACCGCAGTGCTGCTGTGGATGAAGTCGAGCCGGCGGGGCCTTGAGATTCGCGCCATGATGCAAAACCCTCACGCTGCCTCGATTGTCGGCATTGGGGTACGCAAAACGGGTTTTTCTGTCATGGCAATCACCGGTGGTCTTGCAGGTCTNGCGTCAGTGTTGCTTTCCCAGACCTATTACCTGCAGGCTTTTGGAGGGATTACGCCAATGATCAAGGGTCTCAGTGTTGCGTTGTGTGGTGGGCTCGGTTNGGTCACGGGCGTAGTGATCGCCGCTGTAATTCTAGGCGTCAATGAAGCCATGACCTCCCGTTTTTGGGGCGGTCAGTATGTGCTGATCACCCAGTTCGGGCTGATCATACTGATACTGTTGATCCGCCCTCGCGGCATTGCCGGGATTCTCGATAAGGCCCGGGAGGCCTAGGCCGCATGGCCACCTGGAAAGACCCCTATTCGAGCTGGGACCCGGCGGGCCCGATTGAGGAGATCCCCACCAACGAGTGGCGCTCCCCCGAGAGCAGTTGGGATGCAGCTCGCGAATACAAGGTACCTACCCATCTGGTGGGGCGGCTGCGTTACTACTACAAGTGGCCCGGNCACGGGAAGAGGCTGTGGAACCGGCTGCGCTACTATCCGACCCGGCGTACCGTGCTGCGTTTCCGAGGCGAATACAACCCCAAGACACTGCGTCGCGAGAAGACCATCGTCGACAAGCGGCCGATCTGGTGGGTTCTTGGATTTATCGCTTTGATGCTGGCGCCGTTCGTAATGCCCGAAGGCAATCAACGAGTATTGCTGTCGGCAGCAGCAGTGTTCTCGATTTACGCTGCAATCAATCTGTGCTGGACGCTGGTGATTGGGACAGCGGGTATTTATTCACTCGCGACCTTTGCGATCGTCGGGGCCGGGGCCTACGGGTCTGCTTATCTTTCGATTCATTTCGGGTTACCGATTCCACTGATGTTTCTTGCCGGCGGCCTTGTTGGCCTGATTTTTGGAATTCTTATCGCCATTCCCGCTGTGCGCCTGGAGGGGTTCTACTATGCATTACTGACCCTGGGAGTCGTCGAGCTATGCCGGGTTTACATCATCCAATCTAAAGCGTTTGGCTCGGAGATCGGTGGACTCTATGGGGCTGCCACCTATATTCCCGAGGCGTGGGATGAATTTGCACAGCTCAGGCTGGGATACTATGCCGCCGCCACTGTGTTGGTGTGTGCACTGCTGCTGTTCCGTTTTATCAATGGCAAGCGGTTGGGCCGCATCCTGCGTATGGCACCGGAAAAACGGGAGGCTTTTGCTGAGGCCACCGGGGTCAATTATCGCGTTGCACGCATCCAGGTATTTCTGATTTCCTCTGCGGCGTTGGGCGTGATCGGCGCTTTTTATGCCACACACTTTCGCGGGGCATCCCCCAACCTATTTGGATTTGATACGGTATCAATGGCGTTGGCCATGCTGGTTATCGGTGGCCTGGGTCGTGCTGAAGGTGCCGTGGTGGGCACGCTCATCGTGGTATTCATCGATCGCGTACTGATCGACTTGGGACCGCTGAGAATAGTACTGATTGGGGTATTGATGTTGGTTGTCGTTGTCTTCCTGCGCGGCGGTGTGTTTGGTATCAAGACCCAGTTCCGCGCGTGGAGGAACAAAAAGAAAAGTGAACACCGATCGGCACGTGCCGAGAAAGGAGGCGAAATGCTGCCTGAAGAATCAACAGAAGTTCGGGACAAAGACGAAATCGCGTTGCGACGTTATGACAAGAACCAGCGTGATTTCCTCAAGACTTTGGTCAGCGATGAAGTGATCGAGGAATTCAAAAACAAGCCGCTGGGCCAGCACAGCGAGGCACTGGAAAGATTATTGACTTACTTTCGACGACANCCAATGGTCGAAAAGTATGCAATCAAATGTGTCGAACCATTTAAGGCCTATCAGGTTGTGGCGCTGTCGGGAATTTCAGGCGTCCCGCCCAGGCTGGTGGAGGACAAGATCTATTCAAGCCCGGAAGACGCTTGGGTGGGTGTCTTCACACGGCGCATCCAGGATCTGCTGGAATCGTAGTGAGCAAATATCGAGTCAGTTATCGTTGCTGAATCAGCACGGTCGTTGTCAGGCGAATAACGAGGAATAAGACATGGCAGAGGTTAAGCTGTTCGGTTATTGCAACAATATTTCTGTAAAACCAGGGGATGAACAGACATTCCACGTTACTGCTGACGGCACAGACACGGCCGAGGCCCAGTTAGTACGTCTCATCCACGGCGATCAGCATCCGGATGGTCCAGGCTTCGTAGAAGAAGAAGTGGACTGTGAGATCAACGGGGCCTGGCAGGTCAACAAGCAGTACACCCAGGTCGGCTCCTACCTCCAGGTGCCAGACCCGCAAAACCGGCTTTGCCCCGATGGCAGTTTTTCGATGTTTGCATATATCTGGCCTTCGCTGCACTCAAAAGTTGGCGCACAGGCTGTCCTTACCCGCTACGACGACTACAACTGCATAGGATACGGTATCGCTATTGATCCCAACGGCAAGCTGCTTTTTACCGTTGCCGATGGCAAAGAGATTGATCATGTTGAGGCTGAAGTGCCCCTGCAGCGTCACATCTGGTACTTCGTTGGTGCCTCCTATGATGCCAGCACCGGTAAGGCGACGCTTTACCAGGCCGGTGTAGTAAACCGTTACAACTCNCTTTGGGGCAAGGTCACCCCTATGGACTACGACTCACACGTCTGCGAGACCTTTCGTTTCAAACCAGAGCACGCCCCGGATATTTCTTTTCTTCTCGGCGGAACCTGGGACTACCATTTAACGCGGGGTAAGTTTGTCAACGAGCTGTTTTCCGGCAAGATCGACCGGCCCGGGATCGTCTCGGGTGTGCTATCGCGAGAAGAGTTCGACCATATCTGTTCCGGTGGCAAGCCGCCAGAGAAAGACATTNTGGCGTACTGGGACACGACTGCAGGATATACCGACACCGGTATCGGTGACACCGTTATAGACACCGGACCCCATGGCTTGAATGCCATCGGCATCAACAAACCCGTCCGCGCACAGACCGGCTGGAACTGGAACGGNCGCAATGACTGTTTTCGTCTGGCCCCGGAGGAATACGGTGGTATCGAACTGCATGAGGATTCGGTCATCGACTGCGGCTGGGATGTGACCAAGTCTTTAGTGATCCCCGAGGATCTTAAAAGCGGGGTTTATGCGGTACGNCTGCGGGCAGGTGATGGAACAGGGCTAAGTGAAGAATACCTGGTGTTNTTCGTCCGCGCCAAGACGCCGCGNGCCCCGATCGCATTNCTTGTCCCCACTGCCACTTACCTGGCGTACGCCAATGATCACCTGAGTTTCGAAGCACAGATGGCCCAACCGATCGTTGGCCAGACACCGGTCGTTACCGAGACCGATATCGAAATCCATCAGAGTCCGGAGTTTGGGCGGTCTACTTACGACCATCATCACGATGGTGCGGGCGTNTGTTACTCATCATACCGCCGGCCCATTGTTGGGATGCGCCCGAAATACCGCAACGCGATGAACGGAATTACCTGGAATTTTTCGGCAGATCTTTCCATTGTTGGTTGGCTCGAGCACTGCAATTATGACTACGAGGTGCTGACCGATGAGGATCTGCANCANGAAGGTGTCGATGCGATCTCGCCCTATAAGTGTGTGATAACCGGCACCCACCCGGAGTACTACTCCGAGACCATGTTGGATGCGACTGAAGATTTTGTTGCGGACGGTGGGCGGCTGATCTACATAGGGGGCAATGGGTATTACTGGAATGTGGATTTTTGTCAGGACGAGCCCTGGTGTATGGAAGTTCGCAAACTGGATTCGGGCATGCGAGCCTGGAATGCCCGCCCCGGCGAGCACTATATGCAGACCACCGGGCAAAAAGGCGGCCTTTGGAAGAACCTGGGTCGACCCCCGCAAAAAGCTCTGGGTGTTGGCTTTATCTCCCAGGGTTTCGAGTCTTGCCGGCCGTTTCGCCGCATGCCGGACAGTTGGCACCGCACAATTTCCTGGATCACCGAGGGGATCGAGGGCGAGATCATTGGCGATTTTGGCCTGGCACACCGGGCTGCNGGNGGTATTGAGATGGATCGCTACGACTTGGAGAGGGGNACACCTCCGCACGCCAAGATCATCGCCTCCTCCGGGGGNCATACGGATAATTACGTGCTGGTCTGCGAGGAAGTCTTATATGCATTTCCGGGAATGACCGGCACCTACGATCACCGGATTCGAGCAGACATGGTGTATTTCACTTCATCCAATAATGGCGCTGTTTTCTCAAGTGGTTCAATCGCTTTTGGTCAGGCGCTTCCCAGTCATGGNTTCAACAACAATGTGTCCAAGTTNCTGNCGAATCTGGTCGATGCCTTCTCAAAGGACGGGCCATTGCCTGGTGGAAAGTGGNTTTCTGAGGAGAAGCAGTGGCGGTAAAANACCNGCNTNAACCAAAGTCGNNATTAGNAGNNGNACAACNGGCCTAGGCTGCTGGTCCGTCTTTAGCACGGCCATGTTTGTCCCCGTTATTGTCCAGCGGTACTGCCACCGTCGATCTG
Source organism: Acidiferrobacteraceae bacterium (assembly GCA_002729195.1). GTDB lineage: Bacteria > Pseudomonadota > Gammaproteobacteria > Arenicellales > UBA868 > UBA12578. Next base: position 15,750 of record PBTT01000046.1, on the reverse strand, counting down.
GAGCGCTGTGCCCGTTACGTTTATGGCCTTTGCGCTGGCGAGGTAGGCAATGGCCTGGCCGATCTCCTCGGGCTGGGCAAATCGCTTGAGCGGCGCAAGATTAATCAGTCTTCGTTCTTCAGCTGCAGGATCCTCGGTCTTGTCGATGCCATCCCGGCGAACCATGTCGGTATCGACATAACCAGGGCACACGCAATTTACCCGCACCGCGGGTGCCAGTTCCATGGCCAGGGCCCGGGTGAGGTTGACCACGCCGCCTTTGGAAGCACAGTAAGCGGTGAGCCCCGTCTCGCCCTGCAGGCCGGCGTCGGAGGCCACATTGACCACGTTACCGTGGTCAGCACGCAGGGCGGGCAGGGCGGCGCGGATACAGAAATACGTGCCCTTCAGGTTGGTGTTTATGGTCGCGTTCCAGATCGCCTCGTCGCTGTCTTCTATAGTCTCAAAGAACGCGACTCCGGCCGAATTCACCAGTACATCAAGGCCGCCGAGGAGATCGATAGCCCGGTTGACCACGGCCTCGCAGCCAGCAACCTCGCTGACGTCGCCCGGCACCGCAACCACCGCTGTACCCGGACCGAGCGTTTCGATACAAGTGTCAGTGGCTTGTCGTGAACGACCGTTAATGGCAACCCGTGCGCCAGCATCCAGGAACACTCTTGCTGTGGCCCTGCCAATCCCCCGGGAAGATCCAGTAACCAGAATCCGCTTGCCCGAAAAGTCCATTGTTGGCTCCTGTTGTAATCGGGTTGCAGAAAAGCCATCTATTCGGCAGTGCCCAGGTAAGCTGTTTGCACTGCCGGGTTCGCCGCGATTTCCGCTGGCGTTCCAACGGCGATCACCCGCCCCTGGTCGAGCACGTACACACGGTCACAGATCCCGGTAATGAAATTGAGGTCATGGTCTATAACCACTACCCCGGCGCTAATTAGTTTTGCCATCGAGCGCACCTGGTCGATCATGGCCCTGGATTCGCTGTCGCTCATGCCGCTGGTTGGCTCATCCAACAACAGGAAGTCCGGTCCAGCTGCCGCCGCACGGGCTAGCTCAAGCCGCCGGGCGTTGCCGTAGTCCAGTTCGGATGCTCGCCGATCGCGCTGTTCCCAGAGTCCGGCTTGGGCCATCAGCGCGCCAACTGGCGGCAGTGGGCGGTCCCGGCGGAAGTGCTTTGCCACCAGGCGTACAACCCCGATGTTTTCCCGTACGCTGAGGGCGGAAAACAGGCGAAAATTCTGAAAGGTGCGGGCGAGACCAGAACGCGCAATAACGTGCGGTGAGACGCCGGTCAGGATGACGCCACCAAGCGCGGTTTGCCCGTTATCTGACTCGACTAGCCCGGTAATTACGTTCAGCAGTGTGGTCTTGCCGGCACCATTGGGACCGATCAGGCCAACGATCTCTCCGGACGCGGCCTCCAGCCCGGCGTCAGCCAGCGCCTGGTAGCCACCGAAATGAACGGTGACGTTGGTCACTTTCAGGACCGTGGTTGGGGTTTTGTCACCATCTGCTGAAGGTGGTGGCACTGGCGGTGGTTCTGTGCGGCGCAAGCGTCGCAACGACCAGTGGTCGAGCTCCCAGTCACCCAGCAGCCCGGCTGGTCGCAGGATCATGAAACCGAGCATTGCCCCGCCCAGGAAAATGTCGGTCAACCCGTCCCGTAATAGCCAGTTCATACCCTGGATATCTACCTCGGAGAGATTGCGGGTCAATTCGCTGCCGACAGTGATGATCAGTACGCCGGTTAGCGCACCGACTACACTGTTACGCCCTCCAACGATGAGCATGGTCAGGGTCAGCAGGGTGTAGTCAAAAAAGAACAGCCTGGGATTGATGCTGCCAAGTTCGAATACGCGCAAGGCAGAGCCGGCAGACACTACGACCACGGACAATAGCAATGCAATCATCTGCTGTACCGCGGGGTCGATTCCCATGACCCTTGCCGCCAGATCATCTTCCCGAGCGGCCTGCGCCAGGCGCCCAGCACGGGTTTCCTTGAATAGCCGGGCAAGTCCAATTGCGCCTAACAGGATCAGGTAAATGGGCAGTTTTCCTTGCAGGGTGGCGTTACCGAGCGGACTGAATGAAAGACCGGTTTTCCCGCCCCGGGTCAGATCGATCCAGTTGCGAGCCACTTCGTGGACTACGAACAGCAGCGCCAGGGTGATGACGACCGCCGCCACCGCTCCGGAGCGGGCCCCCGACCGCGACAACGCCAGCCCAATCAGGAAAGCGACAATGACGGTCAGTGTCACGGCAATCAGTCCGGACTGCAGCGGAGTAAAGTCAACCTCGGCCAGGCCGAACGGCGCATTCGGAATCTGCCGGAGTTTTCGTTCTGGCGAGATAGCACAGATAGCAAAAGCATAGCCGGCGATCGCGCCGAACCCAATATGGCCGAACGACAGCACGCCGGTATTGCCTATGTAAATCTGGATGCCGAGTACCACCACGGCGTTGATGAGCATCTGGGTGACGAGGCTGTTGGCCGCGGCATCGCCAGTGGCGGCGTACAACAGACTGCCGGCGACCAGGAACAGGAACAGCAGGCCGGAACCGAGTGCAGGCGCGACGGCGTGCCGGACGCGGTCGGCTTGCATTAGACGCGCTCGACGCGGCGTACCGTGATCAAGCCCTGTGGCCTGAACACAAACAAGAGCGCAATGAGTAGAAACACGATGCCGTCGGTCAGGCCGGCGGTTCCACCCGGCAGGCGGGAGATAAGCAACACCTCGACCAGGCCAAGGGTGATCCCGCCAAGCACGGCACCACTGAGGCTGCCCAGCCCGCCAATCAGCGCCGCCAGCACTCCTTTGAGCATTGGATTGAGACCGGCAGTTGGTCCCGCCTGGCCGCTGCGCATCAGCCAGAACACGGCAGCGACCCCGGCCAGCACACCAGAAAGCACAAAGGCGCCTCGAATCACCCGGTTACTGCGAATACCCATCAACCGGGCCGTGTCGAAATCCTCGGCAGCGGCACGCAGGCTAACACCGAACATGGTGCGTTGCAGCAGCCAGTAGGTGCCAAGCAGCGTCACCAGGGTGGCGACGATAACCGCCAGGTCGAATACCTCCAGGCTGAGGCCGCCGATGCGCCAGGTATCAAAAATCCAGCCGGGCCGCGGGAATTGCCGAAAGTTGGCGGACACATACATGACGAAAAGTGCCTGCACCAGAAAATGCACACCAAAGGAAGTCATCAGCATGGTGAAATCAGGTGCACCGCGCACCCAGCGAAAGGCAACGAATTCGATGATTACCGCGGTCAGTACTGCGACCACGATCACCGTAGGTGCGATGAACCACCAGTTGAGGCCGCTGGCAAAAAGCCAGTAACTGGTGTACGCACTGACCGTGATCAGTTCACCATGAGCGAAATTGATCAAGTGCATCACGCCGAAAATTACAGCAATCCCGAGGGCCAGCAGGGCGTAGATGCCGCCCCGGCCGAGGCCGTCAATAATCTGTTGAATAAGTTCGATCATGCTGTGCCTCCCGACTGACCCAGGTAGGTCTCAAACAGGTCTTCACTGGCTGCAAGTTGTGCGGCTGGCCCATCGGCAACGATCTCACCCGAGCGCATGACATAGGCACGGTCGGCCACGGCCAGCATTCGTTTTGCGTTCTGCTCTACCACGAACAAGGTGCGGCCGCCTTCGCGCAACCTGCCGATCAGGTCGAATACCTGGTCAACCAGCACCGGGGCCAGGCCCAGCGACGGCTCGTCCATAAGTAATACAGCCGGATCACTCATCAGTGCGCGACCGATAGCGAGTTGCTGTGCTTCACCGCCGGAGAGGTAGCCGGCCGGAGCGGACAGTCTTTCCTTGAGGATAGGGAACAGCGAGACCATTTCATCCAGCAGTTCGTGCCGGCGGCTGGCCGGCTGGGTGATGCCGCCGACCAGCAGGTTCTCGCGGACCGTGAAGTCGGAAAATATCCGGCGGTGTTCGGGTACTAGTGCCAGCCCCGCCCGCAGCATGCGATCGGGTGCCCAGCCGGTGACGTCTGCGTCATCTAGGGTCACCCGGCCGGCCGAGGGTCTCAGCAGGCCCGCGACTGTGGCCAGCAGCGTGGTCTTGCCGGCGCCGTTCGGACCGATGAGGCATACCACCTCACCGGCCCGAACCGTCAATCCGACGTCCCGAACGGCTGTTATGGTGCCGTAACGGGTGACCAGTGACTCGATATCGAGCACCCTGGCAGCCGCTGTGGATCAGTCGTAAGTCGCCGCCAGCGTAGGTGCTCCGTTTACGACCCGGTGAACGTATACCGGTTTGCTCGGTGATCCGTTAGTGCCGGAGTAGGACAATGTGCCAGTGGCGCCAGCGACACCATCCAGCCCGGCGATGGCAGCTCCGAGCACCGCCGGATCCATCGAGCCGGTGGTTAAGTACGCCTGGATGACTACGGCAATGGCATCAACGGCGAGGCCGCCGAAAGAGGCATTTTCCAGCGGTGCACCCCTGGCTGCCGCATAGCCATCGGCCAGCGCTTTAATACGGCTGCCCTCGGCTGGGAATGAATGGGTCGTATGGTAGAAGCCTTCTACACCCTCGGTGAAATAGCCGCCGGTCGCCTCGAAGGCATCAGTCATAAGATGATTTGTCTCTACCCCTGCGCCGTCGAGCTGGCCACGCAGGTTAGCGCTCTGGAAAGACAACATGGCCGAGTAGACAACATCCGGTGCTGAGCCGGCTGAGGCCATCTTGTTTACCTGGGCCGAGAAATCCATATCTTCTATTGGCACGAAGTTGTAATCAGCTGTTACGTTGCCACCCCCGGCCTGAAAGACCTTGGTGAAGATCACCGGGTTATAGCCGAAATAAGGTCCGGGAGCCGAGAATGTAACGGCGGTTTTCCAGCCCTGATCAAGCGCAAACTTGGCTGCGGCGGTGGCCTGGGCCGTGTCGTCGAAGGCAACCAGGAAAGACATCGCCGATGCGTCAGCCAGTGTTGGCTCGGTCGAGGCAACAAACAGCGTTGGGACCTTGCCGGCGGTAACTTGCAGTAGTGGTTCACCGAAATCCGGGAACGGTGGGCCCAGTATGGCCGACATACCGGCACTGACCAGTTCCTGGCCAGCCCGCTGGGTCACTTCCGGGTTACCTTCGATATTCTTGACAACGAATTCGATCGGAGACCCATTGACGCCACCGGCGCAATTGACCAGCTCAACGAAATAAATCGCTGCTTCACTTGCGGGCTTATCGGCGAATCCTCCGAGGTCAGAAAAATCGGCAGCAAAACCGATTTTCAGCGGCGCGCCATTTGGCGCTGCTTTACATGCGTTGAGATTGGTTGCGAGTGCCGCATCGATATCGAACGAACCCGCATGGGCTGTGCCGAACATCAGCAGTGTTGCTGCTGTTGCGTACGCGATCATACGAATAACTAATTTCATCATCTTGCTCCTCTGGTAGTCGGGTTATGCTTGCTGAGCGGGCTTGATTTTGTTGCTCCGGTTGCCCGGTGGTTGCCTTTTCCTCAGCCGCGTCTGCTGCTTTTCCGTACGGTGCTCAAGGTAATTGTCAGGCTCATGCCTGTCAAGTTTCTTATTGACCCATGCACCCGCCAGAGAGGGCCCGCCAGAGAGCACTCTCCAGAAGGATATTCCTCATCGATCATAGGGTATTGGCGGTTAACCGCCAGCCACTGGCGGCCAGAAAGCGACGCGATCACCACCGACCAGCGGTTTGTCCAGATCACACTTAACGCCGTTTACCATCGGAAACGCCACCTCGTTCGGGGGGATCTGCAGTATTCGGTTCAACAGCTCGCGCAGATCTGTCCCCTCGGGCACACGCAGTGGTAGTGCCTCACCAATGCCAAGGGCGGGCCGATGACGGCGCAGGCCAGCATTTAACCTGACAGTGACTTCGATCATTTTTTATTCGGGGCGATTGTCACGCCTCGCTGCATACACCCCACCAGTCATCCAGACCCAGCTCGTCGAGTTTTGCCCGCGTCGGTCGGCCTGACTCGTCCCAGCCTCGTAACTGGTAATAAGTTTGCAAATGCTCATGCAGCACGGCTCGGCTGCCGGCCCGGGGTCCATCGGGTGACGGTTCGGCTACTCGTTGTGGAAGTGTGTCGTCGGCGCTGGTGAAACCCGCGCGCAGGTTGAACATCCGCTCTATGTTCCAGATCCGGTCGCCCTGCTCAATCGAGCGATCGAAAGTGAAATCGAGCCCGGTAGCAGGTGCCAGCAATGCACAGATTTCACGGTGGGTGATGGCAAACTTGGTGAACAGGCAAATACCGGTGGAATCGACGAAGGCGGTCGAATTCTGGAAAGGGCGTCGCACCATTTCTTCTTTTTGTTCCAGCACTTCCGGCGCCAGATAGCGGGGAATGCCGTATAGCTCGGCAGCGACGGTGTTGCCCCGCACATGGCAGGCGCCGCGGTTCGAAGTTGCATATTGCAGGGCCATGCCCTGAAAGACGCGTGGGCTGTAGGCCGACATCTCCAGTTTTTTCGCCCCCATAAAAAACTCGGGGTGTCCGTAACGCGTTGCCAGCCGGTAACTGCCATCTGCCAGGATCTCACCAAAGCCTTTCCGCTGGCCGGTCATTTCAACTGCCCGCACCATGGCGGCTGCATCGCCAAATTTCAGTGGAAAGCCAATATCTTTTTCTGGCAGAGCGCCTTTTTCAAACAGTTCCATTGCGCAGGCGACGGTAGCGCCGGTGGAAATAGTGTCGATGCCATAGTCCCCGCAGATAAAGTTGGCTTTGGCTACGGCCGCCAATTCAGAAACGCCGCACAGCGCGCCAAGCGCCCAGATTGATTCATATTCTGGCCCCTCGCCGCGACCTTGGTAGGGGCCATCCTTGACTTCAGAGACTCGAGTGCATGCGATCGGGCAGGCAAAACAGGCGCGGTTTCGTTGCAGAACATCCTCTGCCAGTGCCTCTCCACTGGTAGCAGCGGCACCTGCAAAGGTATCAGACTGGAAATTGCGGGTGGGATATGCGCCCATCTCGTTAATCAGGCTTACCAGGCTGGCGGTACCGTAGGCACGAAAACTCCCAAACGAAACCGGATCCGCTGTTATTTTTTCGTGCATGTCCATGGTGGCTTTCCAGAACTGTTCCGGGTCATGCAGGCTGACACTGCCAGTGCCATGAACTGCAATGGCCTTGAGCTTTTTCTTGCCCATCAATGCGCCGACACCGCTGCGTGCAGCAAGACGGTAACCATCGTTGACTACGCCGGCCAGCAGCGACAAGTTCTCACCGCCCGGACCGATACAGGCCACCTTGGCAGTTGGGCGGGTGAGCTTGCGCAACGCTGCTTCGGTATCAACTGGGAACTTTCCCCAGAGCGATTCAGCTGAGCGGATCTCTACCGTCTTGTCGTTGATCCACAAGTAGACGGGTTCGGTGGACTCACCCTGGATGATCAACACGTCGTATCCCGCAAATTTGAGCTCCGGTCCGAAGAAACCGCCTGAGTTGGAGCAGGCAATAGTTCCGGTGAGCGGTGCTTTGCAAACGACCACATAACGGGATGTCGCTGGTGCGCCAGTGCCAGTGAGCGGGCCAGTAGCGAAGATCAGGGGATTTTCCGGACCAAGCGGATCCACTGTAGGGTCGAGTTCCGCACACAGCAGGCGGGAAGCCAGGCCACGACCGCCGATGAAGTCTTCGGCCATTTGCAGCTCCAGCGCCTCCCTGGTGATGGCGCCAGTGCCCAGATCAACCCGTAGAATTGTTCCGGTATAACCGTTGTACATGGCTGCGCTCTTTTATCTAGCCTCTCGTGCCGGCAGGTAATCCGTCATCAGGGTCGCCAATTTTTCGTAAGCAGGCGTATCGATGTGGCGGAAAGTAATAGCTTGGGTGGGGCAGTAGCGCACGCAGGCGGGATCCCCGTCACACAGATCACACTTGACTACGGCTGCTTTTGCCGGGGAGTGGGTGATGCCTCCCGTAGGACAGACAAAAATACACTCCATGCAACTGGTGCAGTTCTCGCGAATAACACTGACCACACCCTGCTCATTTATTTCCATCGCTTCATGCGTGCAGGCCTTTAGGCAGTGCATTTCTTCACAGTGAATACAGACGATTGGCAGGAAGAAATCGTCACTGGGGTAAACAACCTGGATGCGCAGTTGGACCTGCGTTGCCGCTTGTTCATGCTTGATTGAGCAGGCCACCTCACACATCCGACAGCCGGTACACATCTGTGGGTTGATCGCGAGTTTCCGTTGTCCACTCGTCTCATCGGAATCCTCGTATGGTGGCGGCGTCATAAAAGGGATGCCCTCGCCGGGCACTCCACTGCCAGCGATCTGGGTGTCCTCGGTTGCCAGCACTGCGGCAAAAGAGCCTGACGGTGTCCACTTTGTCTGCAGCCATCCGTCGAAACGGTCGCGATTAAAGGCCGCCAGCGCCGCGGGCCGTGTTCCTTCCAGTACCCACTGCGCCAGGTGGTGGCCCACAATAGGCCCGGTTGCCAGGCCATGCCCACAGAAACCGGATGCAAGCAGCACGCTTTCGTTCAGGTAATCGATGATCGGCATGCCATCGGGTGTGCTTGGATCCAAGCCACCCCAGGTGCGCAGCAACTTGGCTCTCTCAAGATCTGTTACCAGCTGTGAGATATGAGCCACGGCCATCTGCAGGTTGTCGCTGGTAGTACGGATATCTTCCTGGCCTGTCTCCTCGAGTATTCCCCCGCCAAAGTGCACGCCCCCGTTACTCGTTTGTCGGAAAAACAGATCACTGCTTGCAACGCCGAACATCTGCTGGAAAAGAGGGGGCAATGGTTCGGTGATCATCGACTCGTAACGGACATTTGCGAGCGGCAGGTCATACCCGATCTGGTAGCAGAGCGCCTGTGAGCCGAAGCCTGCAGCGAGAATCACAACTGGCGCACGGGCAGTATGAGAGGGGGTTTCGACCAGTGCCTGCCCACTGTCGGTCTGGACGATGTTTTGCACCTCACAGTTGAGCAGTACCCGAGCGCCACCCTGGGCCGCCTTATTAAAAAATCCCGTTACCAGCCGGAACGGATTGCAGTGACCGTCTTCCGCACAAAAACTTGCGCCAACGATATTCTGCCAACGCAGTGCCGGCACTATTTCCACCACATCGGCAACCTCCAGCCAGGAAACATCCAGCCCATGTGATTGCTGACGTGCAACATCTACCTGCATTGGGCGACGATAGTCGGCCGACTCTGCCAACCGGAGGTTGCCAGCCTGGATATACTCGATATCGATTCCAAGTTCATCGGACAAACCGGGGAAAAGCGCAACGCTTGCTTTGGCGAGCGGAATCTCCTCAGAAACCCGGGCAGATTGTCGGACCCCCCCGCCTGCACGCCCACTGGCGCCACTGCCAATACCATCGCGCTCCAACAGCAGGACATCGGCTCCGGCTCGAGTCAGGTGGTAGGCGGTTGCACAGCCTACGATGCCGCCGCCGACGATAATAACGTCAGCCTGGTAATCTGCCATCGTCAGGTCCTCGCCACACCATAGCCGCCGACGTGGTCTTCCCAGGTTAGCTCGCCCGTGTCGGCCACGGCGCCGCCAACTTCCTCCAGCAAAACAGGTTTGACCGGTGCCCGCGCGGTAAATGGCTGGATTTCCTGAAGAGCCAGACCGGTTTCATGGGCCACGATCTGGCGGAGGATTTCCCCGCAGATACGGCCCTGGCAACGGCCCATACCCACACGGGTCCAGGGTTTCAACTGGTTGAGTTGTACCACCCCCATACGGATAGCGGCTCGCACCTCACCGGCACTGATTTCTTCGCAGCGACAGACCGGCACACCGTCGGTCGCGAGCGCACACAACCCCGGCTTGACTGGAAACATTTTCCCCAATGATGCAGCCACGGTGCGCGCCTGCAACTGCTTCTGGCACAGCGTGGCCTCGTCAGTGTCCGGGTCAAGGCCCAGTTGCCGTGCGGCCACGGCACCGGCCAACTGGCCTTCGAGCAGTGCCACATCCGCCCCCCCTATGCCACATGTCTCACCAGCAGCAAAGATACCTGCAACGCTGGTTTCCAGATTCTCGTTGGTCTTAGTTGCGTAAGCACCAAAGTTGTAATCAAAGTACTGTGCGCAGCCCGCAATACCGGGCAGTTCTGTGGCGGGAATGAATCCATAGTTCAGGCAAATGCTGTCCACCTCCAAGGTCGTTTCGCTGCCTGGAATTGGCCGACCATCCCCATCAACTTTCATGATCACTGCACCGGAGACTTCGTTCTCGCCTAGGGCCCGGGCGATGGTGTGTCCGTACTTAATTGGAACTTTGGCCTGCAGCAATTTTTTCTGGTTAGCAATCCCCTGGCCGAGTTTGTCCCAATGTCCCCATAACTTGCTGGCGGTTCGAAGGAATTCTGCGCGCGGCTGCAGTTCCACAATCGCCGCAATATCAGCGCCGGCCTCCAGCAGTTGGACGGCTGCAAGTTGCAGCAGAGGGCCGGTTCCCGCCAGCAAGAACCTGCGCCCGGGTAACAACCCCTGCGCTTTCAGCATCAACTGGGCCCCACCAGCCATGATCACACCGGGTAATGTCCAGCCGGGGAAAGGCATCACCCGTTCATAGGCGCCGGCAGAGAAAATGATGCGTTTCGCTTGCAGGGCTCGTGCGCCAGTGGGGCCACACAGATAAAGCACAAGCTCTTCTGGCGAGACATTCCAGACCAGCGTATCGCACTGAAGATCAATTCCGGGGTGATTCAGGCCGGCCAGCAGTTCTCGGCCTTGTTGAATATTTGATGCCAGGGAATTCGGGTACTTGTGCCCGCTCTCAGTGAGCGTTGGCTGTTTGTAATATTGCCCTCCGGCATTGGTGTTTTCATCCAATAAGGTTACTGCTGCACCCGCCCGGGCCGCGATTACGGCAGCTGCTACCCCTGCTGGGCCTGCGCCAACAATGGCAATCTCTGTGGTGTCTGGTTTTTGGGGCGTCATGAACTGGTTTCAACAATACAGCCGGGATGAACTTGGGTTACGCAGGTGCGCACATTCGGGATGCCGTCTACGGTAGCCACGCAGTCAAAGCACATGCCCATTCCGCAGAAGTAACCCCGAGGGGCGCCACCTTTGACGCTCTGGTGAATGTTGCGTTGCCCGGCTGCCAGTAGCGCAGCGGCAATGCTCTCACCAGCATAAGCCTGAATCTCCTTTCCATTTACGGTGATCGTGATTGGTTCACCACGCTCAATACCATTGATTCTTTGGGCTTTCATATTGTCACCACGCTTTCATTGTGCCAGAGGGGGCGCAGGTTGAACAACAATGCCCAAGGCCATAAACGGCAAGACGACTTGCGGCGCTGGGGGTAGAGCGCCGGCCGGTGGTCGAGTGCTACCATAGCCTCCCAGCCTTTACCTGTTGTTTGCAGTCACCGATGCTGAATTCGCGGGCAGGCGGCCAAGACCATAAATCCAAAGCGAGAATTAAGTAACGGGTGCCGAACCAGGAAAATATACTGCCGCCGCCGACCCGGCCCCTGAGCGCACCCTGGCGCATCCGTATCGAGGCTCACTTCGAGCGCTTTGGCCGTTTCGTCTTTCGTCATCACTGGAAGATACTGCTGGCGATCGTGGCTGTGGTGATCGGTTGCGGTTCTGGACTGCCCAAGCTCTCGCTCGATACCTCGACCGAAGGCTTCCTGCACCCGCAGGATCCGACCCTTTCGGTATACAACGAATTTCGCGAACAGTTCGGTCGCGAGGAACTGATTCTGGTAGCGGTCACGGGNNCGGACATATTTGCGCCGGAGTTTCTCNCCCGGTTGCGGGCGCTGCACCAGGCCATTGAGGCCGAGACGCCGCACCTTGAAGATATCACCAGTCTGGTCAATGTCCGTAATACTCGCGGTGAGGGCGGCACACTGCGGGTGGAAGAACTGCTGCAGCGCTGGCCCGATGGTGGTGCCAGTCTTGACCAGATCCGCACCCAGGCGATGGGCAGCGCGCTCTACCGCAACATGATCCTGTCAGAGGATGCCACCACCACTGCACTGGTGATCCGCTCCAGCGCTTTCTCCAGTGAAGGGGTCGAGCTCAGTGTCGATGATGTGCTCGCCGGCCTCGAGGGCGATACAACTGATGAGGCTACAGACACCCTCATAGGGGGCTTTGATGAGGCTCCCGGGGAGGGCGCCTCAACCGGCGCTGCCGCGCCGGCCGGCCGGCGCGTTGTGCTCAGCGATGCGGAGAACAGTGAACTGGTCAGGGCTGTGCAATCGGTGATCGACCGCTTCGATCGTGACGGCTTCAGCATTCGGCTGGCGGGTTCGCCGGTCATCCTCGATGACCTCAAGCGCTCAATGGAGACCAACCTGCCCAGGTTTACCATCATTTCGCTGTGCACTATCAGCCTGCTGCTGGCGCTCATGTTCCGGCGCCTCTCGGGTGTGCTGCTGCCACTGGCCGTGGTGGTACTGTCGCTGCTCTCGACGCTGGGCCTCATGGGTCATCTGGGGATGTCCATCAAGCTGCCAACCCAGATCCTGCCTTCGTTCCTGCTGGCAGTCGGGGTCGGGGCATCGGTGCATATCCTGGCGATCTTCTACCGCTACCTCGACCAGGGCAACGAGTCGCACGAGTCGATCGCCTTCACCCTTGGACACTCCGGCCTCGCCATCGTCATGACCAGCCTGACCACGGCCGCAGGCCTGGCCTCATTTGCCGGCTCGCCGGTTGCCCCGATCAGTGATCTGGGTTTTGCCGCCACTATCGGCGTGCTGATTGCGCTCATTTTTACTCTGGTGATGTTGCCGGCGCTGCTGGCACTGATCCGGATCAAGCCGGTAACTCGGTCACCACGGTCTGCTCGAGGTCCCGTGATCGATCGCCTGTTCACCTGGGTCACCGATTTTTCCATCGATCATTCGGGCAGCGTACTGGCACTGTCGGTACTACTCACTGTTGTCGGCATCAGTGGTGCCGCAATGGTTAAGTTCGGCCATAACCCGCTGGAGTGGTTCCCGGACGACGAGCCGATATACCAGAATACAATGTTTATCGACCAGCAACTCAAAGGCGGCGGCGTGGCAGAAGTCGTGGTCGATACCGGTCGGGAGAACGGGCTGTACGAGCCGGCTGTGATGAAAGAGCTAGACCGGCTGGCCACCGAGCTCTATGACTACCAGGATCCGGATCTTTTCGTCGGCAAAATTTTCTCCCTGTCGGACATGCTCAAGGAAATCAACCAGGCGCTTAACAACAATCAGAGCGAAGCTTACGCAATTCCCCAGGACCGTGAACTGATAGCCCAGGAGTTCTTACTGTTCGAGAACTCCGGATCGGACGATCTGGAAGATGTGGTTGATTCGAGATTCCAGAAAACCCGGGTCACGGTTAAGGTACCGTGGGCTGATACCATCGCCTATGCCCGCCTGACAGCCTACCTAGAGAAGCACTTCAATGCTGCCTTTGAGGACGTTGCCAGTATCCAGGTTACCGGCCTGGCAGCGCTTTTTGGTCGTATTCTCAGAGCGTCCATCCAATCGATGCAGCAGAGTTACGTGATCGCGGCCCTGGTCATCACCTTGATGATGATTCTGCTGATCGGCGATCTTAGGATCGGCTTGGTCAGTATGATGCCCAACCTGCTCCCGATCGTGCTGGTTATGGGTTACCTGGGTTGGGCCGGGATCCAGCTGGACATGTTCAATATGCTGGTAGGCAGCATCGCCTTGGGCCTGGCAGTGGACGATACCGTGCATTTCATGCACAACTACCGGCGCTACTACCACCTGTCCGGTGACGTCCGCCAGGCGGTGCGCGAAACTCTGCTCAGTACCGGCCGGGCGATGGCCGTTACCACCATGGTTCTGGCAACCGGCTTTTATACTTACACCCTGGCGGATATGAATAATCTCATCCTGTTCGGTTCGCTCACCGGCAGCGCTATCGTGATTGCTCTGGTGGCAAACTTCCTGCTTGCCCCGGCCCTGATGCACCAGCTGCACAAGCGTCGCATCACGACCTGAACCGGGCTACCAACTACCTCTCCCGGAGTAACTGGAATGAAGCGAGGCTTTTTTAGTTTGACTCTTGTCATGACCGCCGTCGCGGGCCTGTTGTTTGCTCCGGCCGCGAGCGCCCTCAATGCCCGTGAGATCATGCAGCGGGTCGATGCCCGGGACGACGGTGATAATGGCACCGCGACCATGGAGATGATCCTGCTCGATAAGAAGGGTAACGAGCGCCGCCGCACGCTCCGAACCTTCAGCAAAGATCAGGGTGACGACAGGTATCGCTTGATGTTTTTCATGGAACCGGCGGACGTGCGCGGCACCGGTTTTCTCACCTACGACTACGACGACCCCGGGGCAGACGACGACCAATGGCTGTACTTGCCAGCCCTGGCCAAGACCCGGCGTATCGCCGCGGCCGATAAGTCGGGCAGTTTCATGGGCTCGGATTTCAACTACGCCGACATGACCCGCAAGGACCTGGACCTTTATACCTACGAACTGCTCAAGGAGATAACGGTGGCTGAGCGCAAGGCGTGGGTGATCCAGGCGGTTCCCACGAGCCCTCAGGAGATCGACCAGTCGGGCTATACCCGGTCGCTGTTGTTCGTGGACCAGGCTACCTTCCTGGTGCTGCGGGCTATTCACTGGATGAAGGAGGGTGGTGGCCGGATGAAGTACCTGGATGCTTCGTCCCACATTGAGCAGGTAGACGACATCTGGGTGGCCCGGTACATGACCATGACCACCAAGCAGGGCAAAACCACGCTGCACCGGACCATCCTGCGTTTTAAGCAAATGGGTTTTGGCCAGGACCTGGATGAGGGTTTGTTTACAGTCCGCCGCTTGGAGCAGGGGCTGTAAGCCTGAACTAGGCCATGTACGCCTGTAGCGTCTGGTGCCTGATAGTCACGCTGTTATTATTGGCCGCCCCCCCGGCCGGCCTGGCCACGGATGGGGTGCCGCTGGACGACCTGCTGGAAGGTTTCGACAATGAGAAGCCAGGTAGCACACCAGTGCCGCCGCCTGAGCAAGTCAGCGAACCTTCTCACTGGTACCTGGCGGGTGCAGCCAGTCTGCGGTTTGCCTTTAATACCGCGCACGCTGCGCCAGTTGCTGACCAGGTAGATCACCGCAATCTGTCGTCGGCCCGCGGCAAACTGAGTCTGCAACTGGCAGGCCAATTTTCCCGCCGTTGGCGTGCCAGGGTGGAGGGTTACACCTTCTATGATGCGGCCTACGATCGTGCTGCCCGCAACTATCCCGAGGTCCTGGTCGACGCCATGCGGGCGGAGACGGAATTCGGTGAGGCCTACCTGGCCGGCTCACTCGGGCCCGTTGATCTTAAACTGGGGCGCCAGGTCCTGGCTTGGGGCAAGGCTGATACCCTGTCTGTGGTGGACCTGGTCAGCCCGCTCGACCTGCGCGAGCCGGGAATGGCGGATATCGACGACCTGCGTCTGCCGCTCACCATGGCGCGACTCGACTACTATCCGGACCGCACCTGGCGCATCAGTGCCCTGGCGATTCCGGAGATACGGGTCAACGAGTTCCCGGCTTACGGCTCTGATTTTTTTCCGTTCCCGATGCCACTCACCGATGAGGTGCCTGATCACGGGGGCGGCAACACCGAGTGGGCGGCCGCGGTCGAGGGCACGTTCAGTGGCTGGGACTTGGGGTTCTACTGGGCCGACCTGGTCGACAACATGCCTTATCCGGTGTTGACGCTGCAGGGGCAGAACCTGCTGCCAACCTCGCTGGCCCATGCCCGCATCCAGTTGGCCGGTGTTGCCCTTGAT
>PBTT01000045.1 GCA_002729195.1 Acidiferrobacteraceae bacterium | reverse complement strand
GGACAACATCATCAAAGGCTGGTGCGCGGCCATCAGCCGCAAAGGGGGTAACTGCCTCGCGTGTCACCAGGCCCTGATCAAACCCTGGCCAGAAGGGTTTCCCCCGGGCGGCAATATTGGCCCACCCTTCGTTGGCATGGCGGCCCGCTTCCCCAACCGCGACGACCTGCGCGCCCAGATCTGGGACGCCACGGTCAAGAACTCCAACACCTCGATGCCGCCTTTTGGCCGGCACAAACTGGTGAGCGAGAAGAGCATAGACTATATCGTGGACTGGCTGCTGTCTTTCTAAGGCGCAACATGCATCTCGCCTGACAACCGTCCGGAAGTATTGATCGATTCACAACAATCACCCGACTGCAAGAGGAGAGGTATCCCATGAAACGCAGAATCTTTCTCAAAGGCTCACTCGCTGCCGGCACTGTGGCAGTAGCAGTAGGGGCGGGCTTGCTGGCGCCGGCCCGGGTCCTGGCCGCAACCTGGCCCGAAGCCGCTTTCGCTGCCAAAACTGAAGCCGACGCTCTGCGCGCGTTCTTTGGCGATGCTGCGGTGGTGGACAGCGATAAGGTGTCCCTCAAGGCGCCACTACAGGCCGAGAATGGCGCCGTGGTACCGATCAAGGTGATGACCACCCTCACTGACGCTGAGGCCATCGCCGTGGTGGTGGAGAAAAACCCCGTGCCTTACGTGACTTCCCTGCAGATGACCGTTGTGGCCGGCGGTATGTTCAGTGCGCGCATCAAGATGGGGCAGACCTCGCCGGTCAACTGCTACGTCAAGGCCGGCGGCAAGCTGCACAAGGCCTCACAGGAGATCAAGGTCTCCATCGGTGGTTGCGGCGGCTAACTCGACAGAATCTGCAGGAGATTAAACAAATGGCAACTACCAAGATGAAGATCAGAAAAAACAAGGCCGGCGGTCACGACGTGATGGTGCTGGCCAAACACCCGATGGAAACAGGGTTGCGTAAGGACAAAAAGACTGGCGAGAAGATACCCGCTCACTTTATCCAGACCATGGAGTTTGCACTTAATGGCACCGTAGTCGCCCAGGCCAATCTCGGTGCCGGCGTATCCAAGAACCCGCTTATTGGCATTGCCATCGCTGGCGCCAGTTCCGGGGACACCGTCAGTGTCAGCTGGATCGACAACAAGGGTGAGGGCGACAGCGCCGAGACGGTCGTCAAATAATAACTTCCAATCAAGGCGCTGTTGGCTTGGTACTGGCAGCCCGACGCAGGAGGGGAAAGATGAAAAAATTGTTTGCGCTGATGGCGGCGGCTGGGGTAATGGTTCTGGCCAGCACCACCACCCAGGCTATCTCCGAGGCCGAGATCAGGAGCGACATNGNAGCCTTCCAGGGCTTTTTTCTNAAACGCTTCCCGNGCCTCACCCTGGAGGACTTCGTCGACGGGGTTAACGNCCTGCCGCAGTACGCTCACCGGCGGGCCAACTGGGAACTGCTGATGGAGTTCCCGCCGTACGAGCCAGAGATGGAAAAAGCTGAGCAAGAGTGGAGCAAGGCTTTCGCCAACGGCAAGACCTTTGCTGACTGCNCNCTGGCGCCGGCCAATACCTANCCGGTCTACGACGCGGNCAGTNANGATCTGCACACNCTGGTTGGCGACTTGAACGCTTGCCTTGCNGCCAACGGCGAAAAACCGATCAAGAACGTCAAGCACGGCAAGATGGCACGGCTGGTGGCCCACTACCGGGCGCAGTTTAATGGCGAGCGGATGGCGGTGGACTTCTCCGCAGCAGGTGCCCAGGCCTGGTATGAGAAAGGCCGCCAGTTCTACTGGGCCAAACGCGGCCAGTTGAACTTCTCCTGCGCCAGTTGCCACGTGCAGAACGCCGGTAACAGCATTCGCGGCGANGTACTGAGCCCGGGCCTTGGCCACACGGTCGGTTTCCCGGTCTACCGCACCAAGTGGGCCGTGGCCGGTAAGCCCTGGGGCACTGTGCACCGCCGTTACGGCGGCTGCAACAAGCAGGTCCGGGCCTCACCGTTTAAGGCCCAGGGCACCGAGTACAAGGCGCTNGAGTACTATGAGGCCATTATGAACACNGGCGTGCCGCTGAAAGTGCCCAGCCAGCGCCAGTAAGGATAGTGCCGTCCACCGAAAAGCCTGGCTTTTACGGCCAGGCTTTTTTTTNCCGTAGCCGCNAGGCGTAATAGCAGAAAGACGCCACTTGCCGACCGGCAGGCAGTAAGNACTACTGACCNNGNTCTGGCGCAATCCTGCGGGAGAGAGAAGATGAGCCTGAGCCGCCGTGAATTTATCCGCCTGCTGGCTGCCGCCGGCGCTGCCGGCATGGCCCTGAACGGCCGTATCTCGGCGGCAGACGACGATCCCGCCTACGACCTGCCCCCNTTTGGCAACCTCTCGCTGCTGCATTTCACCGACTGCCATGCACAGTTATTGCCGGTCTACTTCCGTGAACCCAGTTTCAATATTGGNATCGGTGCGGCTTTTGCTAAGCCGCCACACCTGGTGGGCCAGAATTTCCTCGAGCACTTTGACCTGGTCATGGGCTCGCGCGAGGCCTACGCCTTCAGTTGCCTTGATTTCGAGACGATGGCGCNCAAGTACGGCAAAGTCGGCGGTTTCGCCCACCTCGCGACGCTGGTCAAGCGCCTGCGTGCGACTCGCCCCAACAGCCTATTGCTGGACGGTGGTGACACCTGGCAGGGCTCGGCTACGGCACTGTGGACTAACGGGCAGGACATGATCGACGCCTGCAAACTGCTGGNGGTGGANATCATGACTGGCCACTGGGAGTTCACCTACGGCATGCAGCGCGTACAACANATCATCGAGCAGGANTTGCCACCGATNGAGTTCCTGGCCCAAAACGTGGTGCTGACCGAGGACGCCGCCTTCGATGACAAGCCCGCTTTCGACCAGGATTCAGGACAGGTGTTCAAACCCTACACCCTCCGCGAGGTCAATGGTGCCAGGGTCGGCATCATCGGTCAGGCCTTCCCCTACACTACGTTGGCCAACCCCCGTTACATGATCGAGGACTGGAGCTTCGGCATTCGNGAGCAGCAGTGCCAGGCTATGGTTGACGCGGTCAANGCGCAGGGTGCGCAGGTGGTNGTGGTGCTCTCACACAACGGTATGGATGTCGACCTCAAGATGGCGAGCCGCGTAACTGGCATCGACGTGGTCCTGGGCGGCCATACCCATGACGGCATGCCAGCCCCGAGCGTGGTTGGCAATGCCGGCGGCAAGACGCTGGTGATCAATTCCGGTTCCAACGGTAAGTTCCTATCGGTNNTGGANCTNGACGTGCGTGACGGCCGGGTCGCGGACTACCGCTTTCGCATGNTNCCNGTGTTTTCCAATTTGCTCGCGCCCGATCCCCANATGGCGNCCCTCATCGAGAGAAAGCGCGAACCCTTTAAACAGCAGCTNGAGGAAATTCTGGCTACTACCGAGACCACCTTGTACCGTCGCGGCAACTTCATCGGTACCTTCGATCAGGTGATCGTCGACGCGCTGATTGAGGTGCGTGGTGCCGANCTTGCTTTCTCGCCAGGCTTTCGCTGGGGTACCAGCGTNTTGCCGGGTGACCCCATCACGGTGGANCGGCTGATGGACCAGACCGGGATCACNTACGCCAAGTCCACGTTGACCGANATGAGCGGCGAGACCATCAAACTGGTGCTGGAAGATATCGCTGACAATNTGTTCAATGNCGANCCCTACTACCAGATGGGNGGTGACATGGTACGAGTGGGNGGTNTGCGTTATGCCATCAATCCGAGNGCNGCCATCGGCAGCCGCTTGTCGGACCTGGAACTGGCCGGTAAGCCGCTCGAGCCCACNCGTACTTATAAGGTGGCTGGCTGGGCNAGCGTCAATCCTCAGCCCGATGACCTACCCGNGATCTGGGATGTAGTTGCCGAGTACTTACGCGACCGCAAAGTNATCCGTAATGTGGTCGCGAACGTGCCCAAGGTTAAGGGNATTACNGGCAATCCAGGGTATCTTGCCCTTTGATCCGCTACTCGCCCAACCGGCACATTGCATAGTCGAATGATTTTGTCTTATGGTCTTGGCCATGCTTGGCCTGCCCCAGACATTACTGTGCGTGGTTTGCTCTGGTGCCGCCGCGAGCCTGTAGGCTTATCGGCAGCTGGACAACGCGGCAGCCGTGGCAATAACCGGCAGCAGCGAGCACTTGGCGTCGTAGCTGGTTCTGTGCCGCACTTCCGGGTTTCTCCACTGCTACTGTTTGCTCGGTTGTCATGAGCCAGCGCCAGGATTGGGATCCGGCACGTTACGCCCGCAATGCCCGTTTCGTCTCAGACCTCGGCGCTCCCGCGTTGGCATGGCTTGACCCCCGGCCCGGCGAGCACATCCTGGACTTGGGTTGTGGCGATGGTACGTTGACCGCGCAGATCGCACAGAGTGGGGCCCAGGTGACCGGAGTGGACGCATCCCCTGCCATGGTGGCGGCGGCCCGGGCGGCGGGGCTCAGCGTACGCTTGCTCGATGGTAAGGACCTGGACTACCGTGCCGAATTCGATGCGGTATTTTCAAACGCAGCGCTACATTGGATGACTGACGCCGAAGCCGTCCTGCGGGGGGTCAAAGCGGCGCTCAAGCCAGGTGGGCGGTTAGTGGCGGAATTCGGTGGCGGTGATAACGTGGCGCAGGTGGTTGCTGCCATCACCAGTGTGCTTGCACGCCACGGCCTGTCGGCTGCCGAACGTAACCCCTGGTATTTCCCCGGCGATTTGGAATATCGTGACCTGCTGGAACGACTTGGTTTCGTGGTCCAGAGAATCAGCCTGCACCCACGGCCGACCGTGCTACCGGGTGATCTGATGGAGTGGCTGCAGCTATTCGCCAGCCCGTTCCTGGCCGATCTGGCTGAGGCGGCGCGCAACGCGCAGCTGCGGGAGGTGCGCGATCTGCTGGCACCCACGCTGTGTGACAACAGCGGCCGCTGGACAGTCGATTATGTGCGTTTGCGTCTGCACGCCTGCCGGCCAGCCTANGCCAGGCNGGTGAGCCGGCGCGGCGGGCGATTCAACGGTGTGAGCCTTTTTCCTCGTGAGCAAGGTCAATCACNCGGGCCGCAATTTCTGCGTAATTCTGGCGGTAGCCGGCCAGTANGTGATCAGTTTCCGGGGTGAAGTANTCCTTCGGATCGATNCCGCTCTGGCGNTCCTGGGNGATGAACTTGCGCTGCATCTCCAGCATCTTCTGGATCAATTCCTGTTTTTCACTCATGTCGCAGTTCCTTCTTGGTCTCAGGCTAATGGTAATCGGCCGGGGTCGGTGCTGTCAGGTAGCAGCCGGTTGTCGGTAGTCGTCCCGGGGTAGCCCAGTGGCTCAGACAGTGCTGCAATGTCCTTATGCGGCACGAAGATACCGCAGCCAACCTTGCGGCCGGGTCCCAGCCCCGATTGCTGCAAGGCAATGGACTCACTGGCTTTTAGTTCGGCCAGCAGCAGGCTGCGGGTGGCAATCGGCCCGTCCGGGGTGCTGATCCAGCGTTGCCGGCCGCACAGCATCTGGCTCGGCCGGATCGCCAGATGCTCGAGTTGCCCAGCAGTGTGTGCCAGAAAAGCATCCTCGTCCTCGGTGTCCGGCGTGATCATCATATAGTGGGCAAAGACGTTCGGCAGTGGGACCAGCATGCGGACCCTGGCATCGCCGATGTCGATGGCNTGCCNGGCTATGCTNAGGCTTTGCCCGCACAGTTGCCGCCCCGCGGCCAACTGTTCCCGGCCCAGGCGCAGCACCAGACGCGTGCGCTGCGACAGTTCAATCATGCCTGCNGGGCCTGGGCGCTGCCAGCCATTGATCGAGGCGGCGCCGTGGATGAGGTGCAGGCCGGCCACCGGGTCGTCNTCGAACCAGGACAGCGCTGCGGCGATGGCCCTCGACAGAGCCCAGCCATGATCGGCTGGCAGCCGGCGCCCGCTGAGAGCATAGACCAGGTCGACCACCTCATCGTTCACCAGCAGTGGTGCAGCGATGGGTTGTTGCTGACGGTACACGGATCTGTCCGGGGTCGATCAGTGCAGCGACGATGTCGCCGTTACTACCGCGCCAAGGCTGGCACTGAGATAAACCTCCTGTTGCCGGTATTTCACTGANCGGTACTCATTGGCGCACTGGCTTGGCCGCGGCAACAGTTGGAGCGATGGCATGGTGAAATCGGCCGCGGTAGAGCAGTCGACCGTGCTGTGCGTCCAGCGCATCGGTGAATGCTTCGCGCCGGTGCGGCACGTTGTTGCAGACCATACCCTCNCCCGGGGTCAGCCGGCGGCGAACGACCAGGTCGCGGTTCGTCTCCAGGACGCTGGCCAAGGCCTGCNCTGCCTCACCGGTGCAACCATCNCCCTTCCAGAGAATATTGCGCTTGCGNTCCGTATANCGCATGAAAAGATTCCGGCCTTCCCAGAAGAACACCGGTCCGCTGCAGACACCACGGACTTTGCCGCCAGCATCATCGTTTAGCGGGATCGTCATGGCATCGGGGGCTGACAACGCGTGGACGTAGGCCGGGTCCAGCCGATAGAGCAGGCCGTAGACGATCTCGTGGTCGATCGCCTCCAGGGTGCCGCCACACGCCGCGTTGCGGACACAGTGCAGCACCATGCTACGGATGGNGCGCCTCGGCGGNTGGTAATAGCCGTCGGTGTGCCAGTTNAGGCGTTGGTTGGTGTAAGGAATGTAACGCTGGTGTAATGCGGTGTGTTTGACTTCGAGTTCAGTTAGNCCGTCGTCGGCCGCACACAGGTTNNCGTNCGCACGGCCCAGTTTGAGCTGGCTCGCCAGCGCCAGTACGGCCGGGCGTTTGACTCGGGCCGGCTGCTGGCAGCGGTAGATGGCCATGTTGGTCCGGGCGACGCGCTCGAGCAGGGCCCGGTGCTCGGCGCCGCTCAACCGCGCAGGGTNTGCGATGTCGACGACCAGGTCATCGACGGTTTTACGATAAAGGGCAATCCGGGCATCGAGTGAGCGTTCGACCGCGCCGGGCGCAAACGGCGGTATGCCCGTGTGGGCGGGGTGGTGTTGGCTGGGGACAGGCATCGGTTCAACGGCTGGCGGGGGTGGGACTGCGCGACGATTCTAGCCGCAGACACTGCCCTGGCAACTCTCCCATTGGGGCGGCAGGTGCACGGCTGTACGATTTGGCCGGGCCNTGGCAGAGCCGCTGGGCTGACCCGCACGAGGCTGATTGGCTTATGTCACTGATTTCGTGAAACTTTCTCGAGTCTATTTTTTATTCTGCGAAAACGCTGTTTGTGCACTGCAAAAAAAATCCTATCCCGATGGGGGTAAATGCGGATTTCGCCGCCCATACCCTCTCGGGGAATGGTGTGGATCGAGCGCCTGCATACAATGATTCCTTGCGGCTGGAGCCCGGGANGCGCTTGGGTAGCGGCACTGCCCCCGGCTGACCCNGNGGCGTGGNTTCTGTGGTNCTGCCCGGNGCGGGGCTCGAACACGGGGGCCTNGAGTACAGGAGCCGCGGACGCAGACCTCAAGGAGAACNACCCTCATGGNTGACNGCAGACAACANCAGACGCCGATGCTCGACGAACTGGAGAATGGCTCCTGGCCGAGNTTNGTATCAGGTATCAAGCGGCTCCGAGATCAGCACCCACAAGCACGTATCAATGGNATCGCCAACGACCTGCTGGGCCAGTTNGAGCATTCCTACGAGACCCGNAAAGGCTACTGGAAAGGTGGCACGGTCAGCGTTTACGGNTACGGCGGCGGCATTATTCCACGGTTCTCGGAAGTCGGNCAGCAGTTTCCTGAATCCAGAGAGTTCCANACCGTTCGGGTNCAGCCACCCGCCGGCAACCACTACACCACTGATATGTTGCGCCGGCTNGCGAACAGCTGGGAGAAGTGGGGNTCNGGNCTGGTGACTTTCCACGGCCAGAGNGGCGATATCATGTTTATCGGNNCCACCACCGATAANACGCAGCCCTTCTTTGACGAGATCAATGATTACGGTTTTGACCTGGGCGGGGCCGGCCCGGCTGTACGCACCTCTATGTCCTGTGTCGGTGGCGCCCGCTGTGAGCAGTCCTGCGCAAACGAACACAATATTCATCGCGCCNTGGTCAACAATTTCACCGACGATATACACCGCCCGGCACTGCCGTATAAGTTCAAGTTTAAGGTATCGGGTTGNCCCAACGACTGCGTNAGTTCGATCGAGCGATCGGACATGGCCGTGATCGGCACCTGGCGTGANGACATGAAGATCGACCAANAGGCCTGGCAGGCCTACGTCGCTGACAANGGCCGGCAGCACACCATCGATAATATTATTGCCCGNTGTCCAACGAATTGTATGAGCCTCAAGGACGATGACTCGCTCGAGGTCGACAATCGCAACTGNGTGCGCTGNATGCACTGCCTCAACGTGGTGCCCAGGGCGCTCTCCCCAGGCGACGACAAAGGTGTGTCGGTNCTNATGGGCGGNAAGCGCACCCTCAAAATTGGNGGCCTCATGGGTACGGTGATTGCGCCGTTCATGAAAGTGGAAACGGCAGAAGATTACGAGCGNNTNGTCNANCTGGCNGAGAANACCATCGACTTCTGGGCNGAGAACGGNCTCGANCACGAGCGCTGCGGCGAGATGATCGAGCGCATTGGCNTGGTCAACTTCCTCGAGGGCNTCGGTGTCGAAGTTGACCCGCACATGGTGGCNAGCCCGCGCGAGTCGTCCTANGTNCGNATGGATGGTTGGGACGANGAAGCGGTCAGGTGGTTTGAACGCAAGGCNCAAGAACNCTCGACCCTGGNCGGCTGACGGCTACCCNGCNNTGCTGAGTAGNGTTTATAACGGAGAGAACTNATGGCTAAGCAAATGCGCCAGCCGATAGAGTCGGGTTGCCCAGACGGCTTCCAGTACATGCACCCCGTGATGGTGAAGAATTTCGGCGAGTGGCNGTGGCACGACAANCCGCGCCCCGGGGTGCTGCGGCACGTGGCCGCAANCGGTGATGAGATCTGGACAGTNAANGCNGGNACCCAGCGGATCCTGGACGTTTTCACCCTGCGCAAACTCTGTGATATCGGTGACCAGTATGGTGATGGCCANGTGCGTTTCACCATCCGCAGCAACATCGANTACATGGTTGCGGANGGGNCCAAGGTCGAGNCNCTGATCGGNGCGCTGGAAGAGGCCGGCTTCGTGGTCGGAGGNACCGCCAACTCCGTGGCCATGATCGCNCACACCCAAGGCTGGNTGCACTGCGATATNCCNGGCACTGANGCNTCCGGCGTGGTNAAGGCCATGATGGATGAACTCATTGACGAGTTTAAGAACTGCAACATGCCCAACCGGGTGCACATCGCCACTTCCTGCTGCCAGATNAACTGCGGTGGCCAGGCCGATATCGCCATCAACGTGCAGTACACCAANCCACCGAAAATNNACCATGACCNNGTGGCCAACATCTGCGAACGNCCCACGGTCGTTGCCCGTTGCCCGGTGGCCGCAATCCGTCCGGCCCAGGTCAANGGCAANCCGACCNTGGAAGTGGACGAAAAAAAATGTATCTGNTGNGGTGCCTGCTATCCGCCGTGTCCGCCGATGCAGATCAACGANCCCGANCACACCAAACTGGCNATCTGGGTGGGCGGCAANCACTCCAACGCCCGCAGCAAGCCCAGCTTCCAGAAACTGGTGGCCTCNGGNGTGCCCAATAACCCACCNCGCTGGCCCGAGGCTACCGCCATCGTCAAGCGTATNCTNAANGNCTACCAGGACGATGCCCGCGACTGGGAGCGAATCAACGACTGGATCGACCGCATCGGCTGGCCGCGTTTCTTCGAGGCCACNGGTTTGCCGTTCACCAAATTNCACATCGACAACTGGCGNGGTTCGCGCAACAGCCTNAACGCCTCCAGNCACATCCGTTTCTGAGGCCGGGATTGTGAAGTTCTCGGTTATGGTGAACGAGGGNCCNTACACCCATCAGGCCTCGGACAGCGCCTACAACTTNACCCGNGCGGCACTGGCTGCAGGCCACGAGATCTTNCGGGTGTTNTTCTACCACGACGGGGTCAACAACGGCACCCGCATGACCACACCGCCGCAGGATGACCGCCACATCGTCAATCGCTGGAGCGAGCTGGCCGAAGAGCACGACCTGGACCTGGTGGTATGTGTGGCTGCAGCCCAGCGGCGCGGCATCGTCGATGCTGACGAAGCCAAGCGCCACGGCAAGGATGGCGACAACATCGCCTCGGGATTTCGCATCTCGGGGCTTGGCCAGTTGATCGAAGCAGGCATTGAGGCTGACCGGCTGCTGGTGTTCGGCGACTAGCAGCAGCTTATGGCCGCAACCAAGAAATTCATGTACGTCAACCGTCATGCCCCCTACGGTACGGTCTACGCACTGGAGGGCCTGGAAGTGGTGCTGGTCGGTGCGGCCTTCGAGCAGGATGTCAGCATGGCTTTCATAGGTGACGGGGTGTTCCAACTGAAAAAAGGCCAGGACACCTCGGACTCTGACATGAAGAATTTTTCCCCCACCTACAATGCGCTGGGTGACTACGAGGTCAACAAGCTGTACGTGGAGCACGAGTCACTGGACGAAAGAGGTCTGGGCGAAGATGACCTGATGGAATTGACCTGGGAAGACGAGGATGATGACTGGGCCGAGAAACCCTCGATCCACATCATCAGCCGCGCACAACTCGCTGACCTGCTCGAAGAGCAGGACGTGATACTCCATTTCTAGCCGCCAGGGTTCTCGATCATGCTGCATACGGTTAACAAATCGCCGTTCGCGACCAACAGCTTGCAGACTTGCTTGGGCCTCGCTCGGTCGGGTAGCGCCATCCTTCTGATCGAAGATGGCGTGTATGGGGCGCTGGCTGGCACTGCGGCTGCTGAGGCAGTGGTACAGGCGCTGCAGGAGATGCGCGTTTATGCCCTCGGCCCCGACCTTAAATCACGCGGCATAGAGAAAGAAAAATTGATCGAGGGTATTGAAGTGGTTGGCTACGATGGCTTTGTCGAGTTGGCTGTGGCTAACGACAAGGTGCAAAACTGGCTCTGATTCTTTTTCACGGAGAGTAATAATGGCATTTGAACTTAACGGCAAGACCTACGAGACGGACGAGGAAGGCTATCTCGCCAACCTGAGCGAGTGGAATCAAGACGTGGCCGGTTATATGGCCAAAGAGGACGACTGTGACCTCAGTGAGTACCATTGGGAGGTGATCAATTTCCTGCGTGAGTATTACGAGGAGTACCAGATCGCCCCGGCGGTGCGGGTTCTGACCAAGGCTATTGGCAAGAAACTGGGCAAGGACAAGGGTAACAGCAAATACCTCTACGAACTGTTCCCCTATGGCCCGGCCAAGCAGGCCTGCAAGTACGCTGGTTTGCCCAAGCCCACCGGCTGCGTCTGATCCGCCGCTCGACAAGTGGCTGGCCCAACAATCGTACCGCNGGTNGCAGGTAACCGGCCTTTCTGCTACTGGGTCGATTGGCCGCGCAGTAGACGGCATGATCGGCGCCGCTAGCGGCAGAGCCGATCCATCGGCAGGGGATTCCAGTTGGCTTTAGGNATNACCTACGCGATCCTTTTCTACCTCGCCAGTGCGATGCTGGTGNCGGGGGTTGTCAGTGCGGTCCTGCGCTATGCCCGCACCCCAACGCCGCTGGTTATCCCAACCACGCCGGCACCCGTGACTCGTGCAGGAGTAGCTGCGCGCATGGCTCGGGAAGTGGTGTTTTTCGAGAGCCTGTTCAAGGGCAGCAAGTGGACTTGGCTGTTCGGCTGGCTCTTTCATTTCGGCATGCTGATCGCACTTTTGCGACACCTGCGCTATTTCACGGAGCCGGTCTGGTGGTGGGTGGCGATGATCCAGTGGCTCGGCATCTACGGGGGTATGGTGATGTTCGTGGGCCTCATCGGGCTATGGGTGCGACGGGTGCTGGTTGNTCGTATCCGTTACATCAGTGCTCCGTCAGACCACCTAATGCTGCTGCTACTGCTGGCCATTGCAGGCTCTGGCCTGATGATGAAGTATGGTCAGCATACGGACATCGTCTCGCTCAAGGCGTTCACGCTGGGTCTCGTGACCTTCAGCTGGCAGCCCTTGCCGGTCGATGCCCCGCTGTTGATTCACTTGTCGCTGGTGATCGTACTGATGCTGGTTTTTCCGTTCAGCAAGTTACTGCATGCGCCCGGGGTTTTTTTCAGCCCAACACGCAACATGCGTGACACCCCGCGCGAGCACCGCCACCTGACGCCCTGGGCGCAGAACAGCCCGGCCACTGACNCGGATCAGTCGTAGGGCAAAGCACCATGACCAAGGCCGAGTTCGAGACACCGCCGATCGAGGAAGTCCTGGCAACGCCACCGTTGCGCCCGGGGGCGATGGCCCACAGCAAGCCGTTCGTGGCTAAGCCCGAACACCAACAACCGCTGGGTTTTCCGGGAGAGCTGGTCGATAACTGGCAGGAAGTCGCCCGCGAGAAGATGGGTGAACTGTTGGGCAAGTATCGCTCACTGCAGGTGTTCCTGGATGTGTGCGTCAAGTGCGGTGCCTGTACTGACAAGTGCCATTACTACCTCGGTACTGGTGACCCNAAAAACATGCCAGTCGCGCGCCAAGACCTGCTGCGCAAGATTTACCGGCGCTACTTCACCCTGGCTGGCAAGTATTTTCCATGGCTGGTCGGAGCGGTGGAGCTGAGCGAGGAGGTCATCGAAGACTGGTACAGTTACTANCACCAATGCTCCGAGTGCCGGCGCTGCTCGGTGTANTGCCCCTACGGNATCGATACGGCCGAGATCACCATGGCNGGCCGCGAGATNCTGGCTTCGATCGGCCTGGGTCAGAAATACTCCAACGAGATCATCGGCAANGTCCACACCATCGGCAACAATCTCGGTTTGCCCAAACCGGCATTNGCCAACACCNTGGAAGGACTGGAAGANGAGATCGAAGAAGACATTGCAGTGCCGGTCAAGTTCCCNCTGGANCAGCAGGGCGCNGAGGTGNTGCTCATNACNCCCTCGGCAGATTTCTTCGCTGAGCCCCACGTCGATGGNCTCATCGGATACGNCAAGGTATTCCACCAGNCCGGCATCAGTTGGACNCTCAGTTCCTTTGCCTCAGAGGCNGCCAANTTTGGNATCTTCATCGGCAANTACCAGAACATGCANAAAGTAGCNCAGCGNATCCGCCAGGCGGCATTGGATCTTGGNGTCAAGCGNATTGTCGTCGGTGAGTGTGGCCATGCCTGGCGNGTCGCCTACAGTTTCTGGAATACCCTAATCGGNCCATTCGACTTTCTGGATCCCGCTTACCCNGTGCCGCAACACATCTGNGAGTTCACCCATGNCCTGNTGCGCAANGGNGCGCTCAAGCTGNATCCCGAGGCCAANGACGACAAGGTGGTGACCTTCCACGACTCGTGCAACGTCTCGCGGGCNTCGCGCATGGGTGATACGCCGGGTGGCCANTTCACNATTCCCAGGGANATTATCCGAGCCGCCTGCAATCGTTTTGTCGATATGGCGCCCGAGACNATTTGTGAGCACACCTTCTGNTGNGGCGGCGGCGGNGGGCTGTTGACCGANGACCTCGCNGAACTGCGCGTGAAGGGTGCCTTGCCACGGATGGCAGCGCTNAANAGCGTGGTCGAGGAGGATGGGGTCACACATATGGCNGCNATCTGCGCTATCTGNAAAAGCCAGTTCACCAAGGTGCTGCCNTTCTACGGNATGGGTATGGANATGANNGTNAGCGTGCACCAGTTGCTGGGTGANGCNTTGGTGTTCNACACCGANCACTAGCCGGACNGAATACGAAAAAAGANAACCCAGACGATGGNAACTCCNGCNNAANATATGAAGAGCGTCTCTTTTCGCAAGTGCGAGAATGGGGAGTACGCGTGGAACGACTTCAAAGAACAGATCTTCAAGGTTGACCACTCCCACAAGTGTTCTATTTATGTCCACCGTACACCGCCATGCCAGGGCAGTTACCCCTCTGGTGAGGGCATCTGTGGCTGAGGTATATCCAGGGGTGCTGACAGCGAATAGTGGCCTGGGTCGGTGGGTACTGGCCGTGCTGGCCGGCATGCTGCTGGCCCTATCCGGTGCACAGGCGGATGTGGCTCGGCCGCAGATCCCCCCGGCCCGCGGCGAGCAGTGTGTAGA
>PBTT01000044.1 GCA_002729195.1 Acidiferrobacteraceae bacterium | reverse complement strand
GGTTGATGACCGACAGGGGAAAGGGAATGCAATAGCACAGTAATTATGGGGCGGAGTAGTCCGGCCGGCTGGCACAGGCCGGGCAGTCCGGACTGCGCGGCAGGTTGATGGTCTGCCACTCCATGGCAATCCCATCCAGGGCCAGCAACCGGCCGCACAGGCCCTCGCCGGTAGTGAGCAGCAGGTTGAGCACCTCCAGGGCCTGGATAGTACCGACCACGCCGACGATCGGCGCGATCACGCCCTCCATAGCGCAGGTGGCGGCTTCAATTCCGGTATCGGGATACAGGCACTGGTAGCAGGGGCTGTCCGGGTTGCGCGGGACAAAGGTAGCGACCTGACCTTCCCAGCGGATGGCGGCACCGGAAACCAGCGGGGTACCTGTTGTCAGGCTGGCACGGTTCAGTTCAAAACGTGAGGGGAAGTTGTCGGTGCAGTCGATCACAACGCTGGCCGCGCGCACCTGGGCCAGCAGCTCCTCGCCGTCCAGTTCGTAGTCCAGCGCCTCGACCACACAGGCCGGGTTGAGGCGTTTGATCGTTTCCCGCGCCGAAGCGGCCTTGAGTTCACCGATGCAGGCCTGGCTGTGGATGATCTGGCGCTGCAGGTTAGACTCGTCGACCCGGTCGTAATCACTGAACGCCAGTTGGCCAACGCCGGCTGCCGCCAGGTACATGGCAACCGGTGAGCCCAGGCCACCCATGCCGATAATGAGTGTTCGGCTCTCAAGCAGCCGCTGTTGGCCATCCTCGCCTACCTGGGACAACTTGATCTGGCGGCTGTAACGTTTCAGTTCTTCAGGAGTCATGGATGATGGATACTGTTGGGGGAGGGTAATGGTACGCCAGTTTGCAACTGCTGCTCTCAGAACTCGGTCTCGTAGACGAGATAGTTAGTTTGTGACATGCCAAGGTGTCGGTAGGTGGCCATGGCAACGTGGTTGTCTTTCTCCACGTACAGGCGCAGGCCGCACACCTCCGGCGTTTCGGTGGCTTCGGCGTGAACTACCTGATACAGCCGGCGCAGTACGCCGTTGCGCCGCCAGGCGCTGGCGACGTAAACGCTCTGAATCCACCATAGCACGCCATTGCGCCAGTCGCTCCACTCNAAGGTGACGAGCAGCGAGCCCACAACCTCGNCGGCATGTTCGGCTACCAGGTAAAAGCCGTGGGCCGTGTTCCGCAGCACCTGGTCGACGCCCGATNTTACCGTGGCCGGGTCGAGGGNGANCTCNTCGGTTTCGTGCGCCATGGCGATGTTAAACTGTGTCAGGGTGTCCGCATCGGCTGGCGTTGCCGGCCGGACAGTGATGGTGTGTTGGGTCATGGATCCTACCCCCTTTGTGCTGACNAACTTCCGTAATGACCGGTATCGTGGAGAAATTCAATGTCTGATAACGCGGGCAAGCAAACACCAAGCCGGGTATCGTTTATCGGCCTGGGTGTGATGGGTTACCCCATGGCCGGGCACCTTGCCGGGTCTGGTTACCAGGTGAGTGTATATAACCGCACCAGGGCCAAAGCGCAAAAATGGGTCGCCGAGCATGGGGGGCAGAGCGCCGAATCTCCTGCCGCGGTGGCAGNGGAGGCGCAGATCGTGTTCACNTGTGTTGGCANTGACGATGACCTGCGCGCGGTAACCACGGGCCCGGACGGGGCCTTCGAGGCGATGGCGCCTGGTGCCATNTTCGTCGATCACACTACCGCTTCGGCCNAGGTGGCACGGGAATTGGCGGCCGCGGGCGCTGAGCGTGGCATCACTTTTCTTGATGCACCGGTCTCGGGCGGCGAGGCNGGTGCCCAGAANGGCATTCTCACAGTGATGGTGGGGGGCGAGCCTGAANCTTTCGAGCGTGCCCGCCCGGCGATCGAAAGTTACGCCCGTTCCGTTGGGCTGATGGGCCCCAGTGGCAGCGGGCAACTGACCAAGATGGTCAACCAGATCTGTCTGGCCGGCCTGCTCCAGAGCCTTGCCGAGGGCCTTGATTTTGCGCAACGGGCGGGGCTGGATGTCGAGCAGGTACTGGCCGTGATCTCCAAGGGCGCCTCCCAGTCCTGGCAGATGGAGAACCGCGGTGTGACCATGCACCGAGACGAGTTCGACTTTGGCTTCGCAGTCGACTGGATGCGCAAGGATTTCGGCCTGTGCCTGGACGAGGCGCGGCGAAACGGTACCAGCCTGCCGGTCGCCGCGCTGGTCGACCAGTTCTATGCCCGGATCCAGGCCCGCGGTGGCAGCCGTTGGGATACCTCGAGCCTAATCAGGTTGCTGCGCGATAACTGATCCGACGAGATAGTCAGGATGCCGTTGCCCGACCGCTCCAGCAGTTGGAAAATGTGGGTGTGAATATTAGTAGTGCCGAGAGGGTCTATTACGAATAGGTTCGCGATGTGAAGGCAGTGATTGCGATAGAAAAGTAGTTCGGGTCACTGCCGCCGAACTTGACACTTTAGNTGGAGCGGTGGCGGCTTAGCTTCGCCTNAGCCACTCACTTGTGAGGCGNTGGTGGTTCAGTGCCAGCCATTGCAGTGCAATNAGCGTCACGCTGTTGCAAATACGCCCTGTGTCGAGCAGCGCCAGGGCATCAGCCAGTGGCCAGGCTCGGGCATAGATATCCTCACCCTCGNCGGCCAGGCCGTGAATGCCATCAACTGTCGAAGCATCCACGCGACCGCAAAACAAGTCCACCAGTTCGGAACAAGCCCCAGACGATGAGAAGTAGCGGTAAACTAATTCCAGATCGGTTACCTCACAACCTGTTTCTTCGCGGGCCTCACGAATCGCCACCTCACCGGCACTCTCACCTTCATGCATGACTCCGGCAACGCATTCCAGCAGCCAGGGTTCCTGCCAGTTCGCCGCCCAGGCGCCAACCCGGAATTGTTCTATGAGGACGACCTCCTGGCAGACCGGATCAAACGGCAGGACTGCGGCGACTTCCCCACGGTCCATGACTTCGCGTACAAGCGTTTGACTCCAGTCGCCGCAGTACAACTCATGACTAAGTTCATAGCGGTCGACCTTGAGGTACCCGTCAAATACACGATTGCTGTTGCTCACGCGGACCCGGGCGGGAGTACGGGGGGGAGCCATGAGCCGTAACCTAATTGCCGGCCAAATTGGGCAGGTGGCCGAGCCGGGAGGTCGGCGGCCCCAGCACGCGTTCGATGCAGGCGGCGATGGCCAGCAACTGCTCTTCGTGGCCGTGGCGCGCCAGCAATTGCATGCCCACGGGCAGGCCCGCGCTATCCAGGCCCACCGGCAGCGTTATGGCGCACAGGCCAAGGGTGTTGCCCGGGCAGGTGTTGCGCAGCGAGGCCAGGTTATTCGGCCGGTAGTTTTCGATCTCGAGTACGTCGGCCAGTACAGGGGGCGAGATCGGCACGGTTGGGCTCGCTATAACCTGGCACTGGTCAAACCGAGTNGTNGCGTGTTGGCTCAACTGCCGTAGTCGTCGCTGTCGCTGCAGGTATTCACTGGCGCTAATCGAGCCCCCGTCGCGGATACGCGAAGAAACCAACGGATCCAGCGTCTCGCGCCATTGTGGCAGTTCCGAGGAGAGTAACTCGTCCAGCTCGGTCGAAACCACGCTGCCGGCCCGCAGCAGTTCGATGGCGCCGACAGCCTCGGGCAGGGGCCCATCGACCACCCGTACACCTGCGGTAGCAAGTTCCTTGAGCGCTTGTTCAACCACTGCAGTGATGCTGGACTCACAATCGGACCACAGGGCGGACTCACCGGTGCCGATGGCAAAATCGGCAACCCCGCAGTTGGCAGTCTGCTTGAGCAAGCGCGGCCCGAACTCGCGCTGGTGTGGGTCCAGTGCGGCGAACGCGTAGACAGCATCGGCTACGCTCCGGGTAAGGATGCCGGCGGTATCGAGAGTGGGGCTCAAGGGAAAGATACCCGCCAGCGNCCAGCGGCCGTAACTCGTCTTTAATCCCACGTTACCAGTCATACTCGCAGGAATCCGGACCGAACCGGCGGTGTCGGAGCCGAGCGCAAGCAGGGCTGAACCCTCGCCCAGGCTGACCCCGGCGCCGCTGCTCGAGCCGCCGGGCACCCGGTGGATTTCATTGTCCCAGGGGTTTTTCGGGGTACCCCAATGACTGTTAACACCGAGTCCACCAAAAGCAAACTCTACCGTGTGGGTCTTGCCGGTAAAGACGGCGTGCTGCGTACGCAGCGTTTTGATCAGTGGGCCTTCGCGGCACCACTTTTCCGGTAACGGTTGCGGCGTGCCAGCAAAGGTGGCTACGCCATCAAGGCCATACAGATCCTTAACGGATACCGGTATACCCTGCAATGGCCCGTCATCACGGGCCCGCGCAAAAGCCTGGTCGGCCAGTTCAGCGTGGCCGCGGGCGGTGTCCGGNTGCCAGGACTTGTAGGCATTCAGCGGCTCGCAGTGGTTGTCTATGCAGCGCTCGACCAGTTCGATTGCGCGCAGTTCACCGCGGCGCAGAGCCTGGGCCGTCTCNAGCAAAGACAGCATTGCCGGGTCGCGGCTCATGAGCGAGTGGCTGTGGGGCTGGGCACTAGTACCTCACCCGGGCAGTGCGCACTTCCGTCTGGGGCAAAATCGATGNGCAGGGGGCAATGGCCGCNATGGGCGGCNAACTGCAACAAGTCAGTGGTAGCCATGGTGGTCGTTTGGCGATTGTCGAGTGGGTGCAGGTGGATGGTCTCNTGTGCGAGCAGNACACTGTCGATGGCGAACTGCACCGCACACAAGGTGTCGTTGANCAGGGCCAGCGGAGTGACGGCACCGGCAGTAACNCCGAGATAGTGCATGAGGCGTTGGCGCGAGGCAAACGAAAAGCGTCCGCCATTGACCGCCGCGGCGAGCGCCCCGAGGTCGACGGTGCGGTCTTCCTGGCAGGTGAATAGCCACATTCGCCCCTTCTTGTTGCGTACGAACAAGTTCTTGGTATAGCCACCCTCGATGGGCGTGGCCCGCAGGCGTTTGCTGTCCGCCACGGTGAACATTGGCGGGTGACTGACGGTAACAGCGTCGATACCGAGGGTTCGCAGGGTGTCGAGGAGCGTCTCCGCAGTAGCAGGGGGCGAGCCATCCAGCAACTGTTGCGCGATGTCTGTCTGGTCCATGATCGGTGCGGTGGACTAAAGGGTGACGGCTATAATCTGCGGTAAGCCGCAAAAGTTAAACAAATTGGTTGTTGCGGATTGTGCCACAGCCTGGAGTGATTGCTTGTTATGACTCGCAAGACGACAACTCAGCGCAGCAAGCGCAAAAGATCCAAAGTCACTGCATCAGTACGAGCCGGTGCCACCCGCAAGNTGGAGCGGGTGTCAATGGCTGATTTTACTGAGCGCTCGTACCTCAACTACTCGATGTACGTCATCCTCGACCGGGCTCTGCCCAGCCTGACCGATGGCCTCAAACCCGTACAGCGTCGAATCGTCTACGCNATGTCGGAACTGGGGTTGGCCGCGACGGCCAAGTACAAGAAGTCGGCCCGTACCGTTGGCGACGTGCTTGGCAAGTTCCATCCCCACGGTGACAGTGCCTGTTACGAGGCCATGGTGCTGATGGCGCAGCCATTTAGTTTCCGCTATCCACTGGTCGATGGGCAGGGCAATTGGGGCTCACAGGATGATCCCAAGTCGTTTGCGGCCATGCGCTACACCGAGGCCCGGTTGTCGTTGTTTGCCGATATTTTTCTCTCCGAACTTGGCCAGGGGACGGTGGACTGGGGTCCGAATTTCGATGGCACCTTGCAAGAGCCTCGAAACCTGCCGGCCAGGCTGCCAGCCGTGTTGTTGAACGGCGGTGCTGGAATTGCCGTGGGNATGGCTACCGATATTCCGCCGCACAACATTCGCGAGGTGGTGTCGGCTTGCATCCGCCTGCTTGAGAACAGCCGCACCAGCATTGACCAGTTGTGCACGCATATCAAGGGGCCGGATTTCACCAGCGCGGCCGAGATCATCACGCCGCCCACGGAGATCAGGGAGATCTATCGAACCGGGGTCGGCTCCATCCGCCAGCGGGCAGTGTGGCAGGAGGAGGGNGGCAACATTATCGTTACCGCGTTGCCCTACCAGGTGTCGGGTGAGCGGATCGTAGAGCAGGTAGCGACACAGATGACGGCCAAAAAGTTGCCACTGGTGGTTGACATCCGCGATGAGTCGGATCACGAGAACCCCACCCGGCTGGTCATCGAACCGCGCTCCAACCGGGTGGATCGGCCGGCGCTGATGACCCACCTGTTCGCTACCACTGCNCTNGAACAGGCCCAGCGGGTCAACATGAACATCATCGGTCTCGACGGCCGGCCGCGTGTGTATGACCTCAAGCAACTGCTTAAGGAGTGGCTGGAGTTCCGATTACAGACGGTTCGGCGCCGGCTGCAGTTCCGGCTCGACCGGGTGGTCAAGCGGCTACATATTCTTGATGGCCTGCTGGTGGCCTATCTCAACATCGATGCGATCATCAAGATCATCCGCAAGGAAGAGAAGCCTAAGCCGGTATTGATGAAGCGCTTC
Source organism: Acidiferrobacteraceae bacterium (assembly GCA_002729195.1). Lineage (GTDB taxonomy): Bacteria > Pseudomonadota > Gammaproteobacteria > Arenicellales > UBA868 > UBA12578. Next base: position 6,260 of record PBTT01000044.1, on the reverse strand, counting down.
AAGTTGAGCGATGTNCAGGCCGAAGCGATCCTCGAGCTCAGGTTGCGGCATTTGGCTCGCCTCGAGGAGTTGAAGATCAACGGGGAGCAGCAGGAACTGTCACGGGAGAAGGTGGCACTGCAGAAGATTCTGAAATCCAAGGACCGGTTGAAGAAGGTCGTACGTAACGAACTGCTGGCGGACGCTGAGGAATTCGGCGACGAACGGCGCTCACCGTTGGTTGAGCGCGAGANGGCNCGGGCGCTCAGCGAAACCGAGCTGGTCCCGGCTGAACCNATCACCGTGGTTTTGTCGCAAAAGGGTTGGATCCGGGCAGCCAAGGGCACTGAAGTTGCCCCGCGTGAGCTAAATTACCGCGGAGACGACGACTACCTGCACTCGGGTACCGGCCGCAGCAACCAGCCGCTGCTGTGTATCGACTCCACTGGCAGGACCTACGCGCTGGCGGCGCACACGCTGCCCTCGGCCCGGGGCTTGGGTGAGCCGGTCGGTAAGCAACTGAAGCCTCCAGTTGGGGCTACTTTTTGTGGTGTCATGATCGGTGACAACGATGCCCGTTACCTGCTGGCAACTGACTCCGGTTACGGCTTCGTCGCGACTCTGGAGGACTTGATTACCCGGAACAAGTCAGGCAAGGCAGTACTCGGCGCGCGCGGCGCGGGAGTGCTGCCGCCGCAGCGGGTGTATGACTACGAGGACGACTGGGTAGCGGCGGTCACCGACAGCGGCCGGCTGCTGGTCTTCCCGCTCGCTGAACTGCCGCTACTGGCCAAGGGCAAGGGGGTCAAGATCATCAACATACCCGCCGCCCGTTACAAAGCCGGGGACGAGAAACTAACCGGTATTGCTGTATTCTGCGAGGGCGCCGAGCTCATGGTGCACGCCGGTAAACAGCACATGCGGCTCAAACCCGCTGACTTCGAGAATTATGTCGGCAGCCGGGCGCAGCGGGGACGGGCGCTGCCACGAGGCTATAAACGACCGAGTGCGGTAGAGGCGCTGGCAGACTGATGCGGCACATGAAACTGCAGGCAGCTGGTTTAGAACGGGCGTACTAGGCGGGTCCCGGTAAGTAGTGCTTGTGGACCTCAACGTAACCCCTAGAGAGTTAGGCTAATCTAACCGGGGCGGGACCCGCAACTGTGCCCGCCTGGCCGCAACACCTTGTATTACTCACTCGAGCTGTCTTGGTAACCAGGTCGCGAGCTCCGGCACGAAAATCAGCAGTGTCAGCACCAGCAGTTCAATCAGGATAAAAGGCAGCGCGGCAGTAACAACTTGCCCCAGTGTCACCTTAAAAGGCGCGACGCCTTTCATCACGTAAAGCAGCAGGCCGAAAGGTGGTGTCAGCAGGCTGATCTCCATAGTGATCAGCATCAGTACCATCAGCCAGATAACGTCTATATTGAAAACAACCTGCAGTGATTGTGAACTCAACAGGAAGAACGGCAGCGTCAGGAGTAGCATGCTGACCTGGTCCATGAAAGCCCCCAGGAACAACAGCACCAGCATCATCATGATCACGACCGTCAACGGTGTCAGGTTCATGGTGGCGAGGTATTGCAGCAGCCCGTCTGTTGCCCCGGAGTTCGATAGCGCCTGGCTGAAAACCAGTGAACCCGCGATGATGAACAGGATCATGGTATTGATCTTTGCCGTTTCCATCAGTGCTTTTGCAATCGCCCGCCAATTGAAATCAGCTCCCGCTATGCCTGAGATTCGCACAATCGACTTGAACAGGCGAAAGAAATAACACGCCGCCAGTGACGCCAGGCAGCCCAGTGCAGCGGCATCGGTCGGTGAGGCGAGTTTGAAAAATATGCTGCCCACGACCACGATAAAAATGATGAAAAGCGGCAGCACATACAGCACTCCCGGGAGGATGCGGTTGGCGGCATGGCGGTAGCGGCCAGCATAGGTCCATGAGAGTCGGGCTGTGCCACCCAGCCACAGGGCCACCGTGACCGGCTCGTCAAGTTGATCGGTTTCAAGTTCGTAGGTTGGGGCCAGCTTAGGATTAATGGCGCAGCGGCCTACTACGTAGGAAAAAAACAACACAGCCATCAGTATCCCTGGAACAATACCGGCAACGAGCAACTGGGCTACCGATTGTTCGGCCAAACTCGCCAGCAGTACCGCCAGTGCCGAAGGCGGTACCAGCATGGCAATCCCGCCTACTGCCATGATCGGCCCCATGGCCATCGCCGGTTGGTAGCCGCGCTTAGCCATATCTGGCAGCAGGACCGAACCGAGGATCGCAGTATTGGCAATAGTAGAACCAGAAAGTGAAGAAAACACGGTGCCGCCGACGATTGACACCACGGCCAGGCGACCAGGGATGCGCGCAATCAAACGATCAATCGCACCGATAGCCTTGAAGGCAACCCCGGTCTGCAGCAGGATTTCCCCCATCAGCAAAAACAACGCGATCGGTGCAAGCGTGTACTTGATTGCGTTGTGAAATTCCAGCGGCATCAGCACCAGGCCGATATCTCCATTAATAAACAGCGCGGTGCCAAGCACGTTGGCGGCGAAAAACGCAAAAGCCACAGGCAGACCAAGAAACATCGCGACGCAGACCGTTCCCAGCAACAAGACCAGCGCCAGGTGCCATTCCATAGGTCAGAAGCCTGCCTTAGGCGAATCCGGCTTGAGCGGGGGCGCGCTCAGGCCACTACGCCGAAAACGCAATAGAAACTCAATCGCGAGAAAGAGAAACGACACAGTAAAAACTGTCATTATGTAGCCGGTTGGAATGCGCAGGTCTTTGTCCGGCAGTGAGCCGTCCTGAAATTCCCAGATAGTCACGCGGCTTCCATAAAAGCAGAGCAGGATACAAAGCATTGCCCCTGCAGCATCCACCGTCCGCTCGACGCGCTCTGCAGTCTCCCGGCGAAGCGCCATGGTCACGACATCCACGCGGACATGGGCACCTTGGTGCAGGACCCAGGGGGCACCAAGAAAAACACCAAAGTACAAGGTGTACTCAACCGCTTCATAAAGCCACCAGATGCTGCCCAGATGGGTTTTGACCAGGAACAGATTAAGGGGAATCAGGACGGCGAAGAGTCCGATAGAGGCGGCAACCAGTGCAGCCAGGTACAACATGGCCCGATTGAATCCGGCCTCAAAACGGTCGATCTGCTTTTGCATCACGCTTTCTGCTGAGTCGACCTTGAGCCGAAAAAGAGATACCCAACGCGGGGGAACCGGCCAACTGACCGGTTCCCACCAGCGCGGGCGGGGGATAAGCTGCGACGACTACTTGGTAAACAGCTTTTGAAGCGCTGAGCCATGCTCGGGGCTGCGTTCGAGCACCTCTGCCCAGCCGGCAGCATCGGCAGCCGCCAGCCACTTGTCCCGGTCAGCGCCTTCGAGGGTGATCGTCTGCATACCTTCGCTGGCCATCCAATCTTTTTGCTTAGTCAGCAGTGCCTGAAAATCCGGGTCGCTGGTTTCAGCTTTGGCCTCGAACTCGAGGCCAACCTGGTTCAGCAGATCCTGCTGTTCCTGGGTCAGAGAATTCCATTTCTTGAGATTAGCCACAGTATGCAACGATGAATGATAAAAGCCCGGCTCAACCCGATACTTGGTCACCTTTACCCAGGCTGGATTCCAGCCCAGCGCCGGCCAGCCGTAACCCTGCACGGTGTTGTTTTCCATGTAAGTATAGACCTGTGCAAAATTGGAACGTTGTACGGTCGCACCCAGTGAGGTGAAAAACGCGGTGTAAACGGGCGATACTCTCAGGTTCAGGCCGGTCAAGTCCGGCCCCGTGATCGGCTGGTTGAGCCACAGGTGAAACGGGCCGAAATCATGGTGTCGTGCGATGAACTTCATGTTCTTTTCTGTCATCAGTTTTTGCACGTAATCGATCGCGCCATTTTTACGCAACTCGGCAAAGGTGTAATCCTGCAAGCGCAGCACCGGGGCTTCCGGCAGCACATTGCCGAAATAGGCTTCGGTACAACCGACGATATCGTAAGCGCCCTTGGCCATTTTCTTGGTCAGCTCAAACGGACTGCCGATTGCCGGGGCACCGCCCTTGAGGTCGATTTGCACAATGCCCTTGCCACGGGCATTGACGGCTTCGACCAATACCTCAAAGGGTTTACCCGGAGGGCTGCCAATTGGAAAACAACTGGCCCCAGAGAGCGTCACTTCAGCTGCATAGGCTGGGCTCATTGAAAACCCGAAGACAGCGATTGCCGTAGTCAGAATAAAGATCGCACTTTTCTTTAATTTCAACATTTTTCCTCCTTTGCTCAGCGTTGAACAGGCGTTCAACATTTTCCGGTTATTGCTACGAGTGGCGCGGATTACCAGGATGAGCTAACTGTCAGGCCTGTCCCCCGAGGTATCCGCTGACCATTCATAGAACAATGCCACAAATCGTGCGGAAAATCACTTACCCTGGGTAAACACGTCGGGTTGACCTGCCAGGGCCGAGTCGGTGGCTACACTGAGGACTCCCGGGCTGCTGGCTGGTGTCTGCCGGCGCTTAGCGCCAGTCGGTCAACTTTCCCATTGGGTAGCAGGGGCAGATCGGCGGTCACCAGAAAATGCCTGGGTACCTTGTAACCGGCTAATCGCTGCCGGCACCAGGTGGCAAAATCAATCGACTTCTCGGCCCGGGTCTGGCTCGATACCCGGTCAAGCAATTTAATATAAGCGGCGCCGGTTTCCTGGAAAGCAGGATCGGGTATCGCAACTACAATGGCCATGGCCACTGCCGGGTGCTGTTCGAGCACGGCTTCGATTTCCCGCGGATAGACGTTGTAACCGCCAGAGATGAACATCTCAGTAAGTCGCCCGGCCAGGTGCAGTGAGCCATCGGCATGCAGGGTGCCGACGTCCCCGGTACGCAGCCAGCCGTCAGCAGTGATCGCCGCGGCGGTAGCCTCTGGTAGGCCAAAATAACCGGACATGATCCAGGGTGCGCGAGCCTGTATCTCTCCGCTCTGGCCATGCCCGAGTGGCCTGTCCGTATCATCGGCGATGCGTATTTCACACCCCGGGTGAGGAAACCCGGCCGTAGCGGGCGGGATGTCCGCCAGACTCAGTGCGCCGGTTCCGGTCAAAGAGCCGGATGATTCGGTCAGCCCGTACGCGGTTGCAACGCGGGTACCCAGCCGCTCAAGTTTGCGCAGCAGGTCGGGCGGCATCGGCCCACCGGACCAGATCAGCCACTCGAGTTCCGGGACTGTCGCGGCCTTGAAGTGGGGCAGTTCTGATACTTTGTGGTACATGGTTGGAACCTGTAGCCAAAGGTTGATTTTTTCCCGCTGAACAGTGTCGAGCGTAGCCGCGGCATCGAACCCCTCCATGAAATGGATCGTGCCGGCACCGACCAGGGCAAAGCAGACTATGTCACCCAGTCCTCCGATATGATTCACCGGTAGGTTGGCAACTATCCGAGGTACCTGTGTTGGCCAACGCCGGCGGCGGACGCAATTGCCCAGGACCAGTGCCTGGTGGTTGATCACGGCCCCTTTGGGAGTGCCGGTGGTGCCGGAGGTATAAACGACTACGGCGGGGGCGTCTGGCATGACTGCGCGCTGGGCAGCACGATAACTTGTATCCGATACCTGATCGGCCAGGTTGGTAAATTCTTTATAGGACAACGCGCCACTACTGTCACCAGCGCTGGCTATTGTGATGATCCTGTCGGCTGCTAGCCCCGGGTATGCGGCGCCTGTCAGCAAACCGTTGTTGCCAGGCTCTGCCAGGCTGAACAGCAGTACCGGTGCTGCATTAGCGAGAATAATCGCTCGCTCCCGCATCGTGTACCTGGGGCTGAGGCCAGTCCAGATTGCGCCGATACGAACCGTTGCCAGAAAGACGATGAGGAACTCGGGCCGTGGCGTGGTGAGCATGGCGACCCGGTCACCGGGTTCCACCTTGAGCGCCAGTAGCGCTTTGGCACAGCGGTCGACCTGGTGGGCAAGTTCTGCGTAATTCCAGTAGCGGCCGGCAAACTCCATTGCCGTCCGGCTGGGCCAACGCCGGGCCGCGTTGAACGGATAGTCGCTGATACGTGGCAGTTCGGGCGCCGCCATGGCTTAATCTACGATGCGATCTCCAGCAGGTGGGCTTTCATGGCGACTCGGGGCAGACTGAAAGGGGGTTCCCACCTGAAGGTAGGGTTGATCCGTGTCTCACTCCTGAAACTCCGGCGCAGATCGGCCTCCAGGGCAGCGACTTCGTTTTCAGTCAGGCCCTTGCCATGCTCGATCCTGATGACCAGGTCACCTTCCACC
>PBTT01000043.1 GCA_002729195.1 Acidiferrobacteraceae bacterium | reverse complement strand
CTGGCCGGCGGCATGATCGTGTGATGGGTCTCGGGGTCTGCCGCCAACAGCGGCACTAGCAGTTCGCGTAAGGGAAAAACTTCCTTGCGCCGGTAGGCGCGGCGAATATTAAGCTCGAGATAATGCTTGCCAACAGTGTAGACCGGATCAGCCGGATACAACAATGAAGCGCCCGGCTGCAACTCAGCCAGGTAACAGGTTTCCGCAGCGGTGTACGGCCGCGGGCGAGAGACGGTGATACCGTTCTCCTGGTAGAGCGCAGCCAAGTTGTCAAGTTGTTCGGTTGTTTTTTCCCAGCGCTCAGGCATCGCCGTCCTGATATCCAGTGGCTGATCGCCACTTGCCTTAAGCGCGGCCTGCACCTCGTCGTTGTAATGGTGCAACGTCGGGTTAAACGGCGGCAGTGAAAGCCCCTCGGCATTGCCCACGATTGCCCCGCGCAACTTACCGTAATCGGTATAAACCCCGAAACAAGATGCTGTTAGTGACATTGTCTTCTCCTTGATTATTTTAGCGGCAATTGTGGGTCGCTCGGCTAACGCACGGTGTTGCAAGACTACGGTCACCGGGCAAAGAACCACTAGGGCAAATGGCCAAGTCTGCGCTCCAGGGGTGGAGATTACTCAGACAGCGGCATATTGGGAAGGGCCGGGCTTGCCGCAGAAGATTCTCAACCGGGGTCGGTCTGTTTCACTGCCCCATTTTGTGTTGGAGCCTGGGCGCCGCGTCGCTCACGCCGGCGCGCGAGCCTCACCTCGCGGGCATTCTGATGCTGGGCGATAGTCTGCTCACCGTAAAGAATCTGCTTCAAAAAGCGCATGGCAAAATGTAACAGCTGCTCGTCGTGGTCAAGTAGTGTGGACAACTCTTCCTCGGGCAGGTCGAATACCTGGGAGAAGCCCTCACCCTGGATGAACTCCCGGAAACTGTCCAGATCGTAACTGCACATGTCGAACAACTGCATGCTACGGGTCGTGGGCTGCCCCACGGTGGGACCACTGGAACGCTTTTTGATGATGATATCGCGCCATTGCCGGTTCATCTCGTCGTAGCGTTCAAGACCCTGTTCGATTCGGTACTCGCAGACCGTCTGGATCTTGTTTTCCTGGTGACCCTGGCAGTGTGGCTCCTTGACGATAAAAAACACATCATCCACGTTTGGCGTATCGATCTTGCGCATACCCATGTAGCCCAACGCATAGTAGCGGCACGCTGTGGGCCGGTCGTGGTACACCCCACAACCGTCTTCAGTCAGAAAAACACAAGCCGTTGACCCAGACTGAGTAGCGAGCTTCAAGCCCGGCAGGCCATGGGCGTCCATCTCGAAGGGCACGGTATAGCGGCCAACCAGTTCGCGCGATTCGATACCCAAGTGACGCTTCAGGCGCAGGATGTCATACGGCATCAAGATGATATCGATGCTCTTGCAGCAGGCGTTGAAGCAGGAGATCCTGCGGTGACAGTGAAAGTGGAACTCACTGTCCAGGCCCAGCTGCTGGGGCTGTACTGGGCTCTGGTGAGGAATACCCTGCTGGATCGACTCAGCAAATGCGTCGTCCAGACTGGGCTTGTCGTCGTCGGGTTGATGCATTGTTTCTTTTCGGTTGGGCACCGGGCGCCCAGCCTCTTCGGCGGCAAGGCCACAGCCTATTCTAGATGGCCCAAGCAGGTGGGAATGGCCCAAAACAAAAGGCCGGGGGCTTTGCTGGTCCCCGGCCTTGATTTCTCAGGTAGTCAGCACCTAAACACGGCAAGCACCAGTAGCCTGCTTGGTCAGACTGGCGCGCCTGGCCGCGACATGGCTTCCGGTTCACCTTCGGCCCGGATCAGCGCCTGATAGGCGACCTTCTTCAGGCTCCACGCACCAGTGTTGCGATCGAAGGTCGAATTGACGAAACACTTCCAGTTGTCGTCGTCAATCTGCAGATAGTCGGCCCGGTAGTAATACCCGGGATAACGACTCTCCTCACGGAACTGGATGTGTTTCATGTGAGCAAGCGCTGCGATCAGGCGATGGTAATTCTCCCACGCTCGCAGTAGTTCGTGGAGATCCATGGCCCGCATCTTCAGCGAGTCCTCGCGCAGCATCTCCAGTTTACGCTCGGCTATCTTGAGCATGGCTGCGTTGGTCTGGTACATGGTCGAGACGCCGGCCACGTACTCGTCCATCACCTTTTGCAGGCGGAACTGAAACATCTTTGGGGTGATGTAGTGTGGGTTCACATCGATTGCGGTGGTGTAGTCTTTATGCTCAAGGAAGGTACGTACCGGCGCATAGATCTCCTCGACGATGTCATCCGTTGAACGCTCGAGCTCTGGTTGAAAACCGGCGTTATCCTGCGCGTACTTGACCATAGCCTTGGCCGCGATGCGTCCTTCAGTGAAGGAGCCCGAAGAAAACTTGTGGCCAGAAGCACCGACGCCATCACCAGCCGTGAACAAACCCTTAACCGTAGTCATGCGGTTGTAGCCCCAGTGGTAGTGATCCGGGGTCCCGGGCAGGTCCTCGGGCCCGGATACCCACAAGCCAGCGCACCCAGCATGGGAGCCCAACAGATAGGGTTCGGTGGGCATGAGTTCAGACATCTCCTTNTCNGGCTCGATGTTCTCNCCTGCCCAGACACCGCACTGACCAATGGTCATGTCCAGNAAGTCTTCCCANGCCTCGGCTTCCAGGTGCTTGATCTCCTTGGGCGTCATGTTCTTGGCAAGCTCNGCCATGGCGGTCGGCGTATCCATGAAGATCGGGCCACGCCCTTCNTTCATTTCCTTAATCATCAGGTGGTTACGNAGACAAGTNCCCATCTTGTGGCCGTCGGCNTAGGCGTCGTAGCCGTAGTTGGCCAGNTCCGGGGCATTTTTCTCCTGGTAATCNTCGCCNAAGGCGTTCATTGCCTTGGCCTTGAACAACAGGAACCACGCNCCAACCGGGCCNTAGCCGTCCTTGAAGCGGGCCGGCACAAAGCGGTTCTCCATCAGGGTCATCTCGGCACCGGCTTCAGCCGCCATCGAGTAGGTGGANCCAGCGTTCCACACNGGGTACCAAGCGCGGCCGCTGCCCTCGCCCACCGAGCGTGGGCGAAACACATTAACCGCACCACCGCAAACCAACAGGCAAGTCTTAAACTTGTAGACGAAGACCTTATCCTCGCGCACGCTGAAGCCTGCCGCACCAGCAACCCGACTCGGATCGTTCTTGTCGTTCAGCAAGCGGACGATAAATACTCGCTCCCGAATGTTCTCGATACCGATGGCCTTCTTGGCGGCTTCGGCCACGATCCATTTATAGGATTCGCCGTTGATCATGATCTGCCAACGGCCGGAGCGCACCGGCGCGCCACCGTCACGAAGTTTTTTGCCCTCGTCACCCTTTTGCTTCCAGATAGGCAGACCCCAGTCTTCGAAATTGTGCACCGAGTCATCGACGTGACGGCCAACATCGTAGACCAGGTCTTCGCGGGTAATACCCATCAGGTCACCGCGCACNTAGCGCACGTAATCGGCTGGATCGTTGTCGCCNATGTAGGTNTTAATNGCGGACAGGCCCTGCGCCACCGCACCAGAGCGGTCCATCGCTGCCTTGTCGACNANCTTGATCTTAAGATCAGTGCCCTTAGCCCACTTCATTATTTCGAACGCGGCGCCACAAGCCGCCATGCCGCCGCCGATGATGAGGATATCTACCTCTTCTTCGACAACCTCCGGATTTCCAAATCCGTATTCAGCCATTTCGTATTCCTCTAATTGGTGCCTCAAACGCCCTCTCGGGGCGATTGAATAGGATCAATAAAAACCGTTGCTGCGTTTCTTTGCCGGGCTGCCTCAACTGGCGGTGAACTGACTCATGTCGCAAGAGTGTGTTGCATTGGTGAACAGTATCGAGTGATCGGTGATCTTGCTGATCTCGGCCTCAGGCTTGTCGCCGTAGGGGTCGGCCGAACCTTCGGGCGTGGTCCGGATCGGAAACTTAAAGCGTTTCACGTTGCCGTTGCGGAATTTGATGGTCCACATAATGGACTCCGTTCCACGCAGTGGCTGCACCGAGGCGCCCATCGGTACCACGTCAGCGTAGTGGCGGCACTCAATTGCCTGCTGCGGGCAAATCTTCACGCAGGAGTAACACTCCCAGCACTGCTCCGGCTCCTGGTTGTAGGCCTTCATGGCATGGCCGGTCTTAGAGCCGTCCTTGTCCAGACGCATCAGGTCATGCGGGCAGATGTACATGCAGGCGGTCTTATCCTGGCCCTTGCAGCCGTCACATTTTTCAGTACGTACGTAAGTCGGCATCAGTTATCTCCGATAATGTTTCTTGAATTCAGGACAGGGAAAACCCTTTCATCCGGCTACGGTCAGAGCCTAGCCGGCAGCTGGGCCCCTAGAGCCGGCCAGCTAATAGCCAAAGCAGAGTTATTCACCCGGCGGACTCTACGATCTGAATGCCAAAAAAACTAATCAGAGTTTTTCAGGATTGCAATAAAGCCGGTTTATTTGGCCGGATCACGGCGTTGGCCGGCTGNCGGCCGGGCCAGCAACCACAGGCCNAAAAACAGCACCGGAAGGCTCAGCAACTGACCCATGGTAAGCCACTCGAGCGCCACCGGACCCAGGTGCGCGTCCGGCTCTCGGAAAAACTCCACAGCAAAGCGGAATCCGCCGTAGCCCGCCAGGGACAGGCCCGTGACCCGCCCGCAAATGCGTGGCCGCGCCGAATAGGCCCAGACCAGGATGAACAACACCAGGCCCTCGAGGGTGGCCTCGTACAGTTGCGAGGGGTGCCGGGGCTGCGGGCCGGCCGCCGGGAACACCATGGCCCAGGGCACATCGCTAACCCGGCCCCACAATTCCTGGTTGATGAAATTGCCGATGCGTCCTGCAAATAACCCCGGTGCACACAACGGCGCCAGGAAATCGGCCACAGCAAGGCCGGGCTTGCTATGACGGCGGGCAAACAAGGCCACCGCAACCACGACACCCAGCAAGCCGCCATGGAAAGACATACCGCCGCTCCATATGTACAGCAACTCGACCGGGTGCACGAGGTAGTAGCCGGCGTTATAGAACACCACGTATCCCAACCGACCACCGAGGATCACACCGAGCGCGACGTAGAAAACGAGATCCCAGACCTGTTGTACCGTCCAGGTCGAGCCTGGCCGGCGGGCCCGATACGCNCCNAGCGCCCCGCCCGCCAGGAANCCCGCCAGGTACATCAGGCCGTACCAGTGGACNGTGAGAGGACCGATCGTGACCGCGACCGGATCGATCTGAGGGAAAGTCAGCATGCGATTCCAGTATAGCCCTAAGCCCCGGCCGTTACCCTACGGGCCAACGGCTCTTTGGCACTGCGGCTTGGCGTAGAGCCCGTTCCGGCATACCCGGTAGCGCCTGGTGCAANACCAAATCCGGCCTGAACTGGCACTTCGCTGTAANTGGGTTACCATTTAGNCGCCTCCGGGTACGGCGGAAACCGCCATCAAATCTCGCCACTACAACATATGCGCCACTGCCTGACTCTTGCCGGACTTGCCCTGGCNCTGCTGCTAAGTAGGCCAGCCGTCGCCACTACCCGTATCCACATCGATGTTCGTGAGGCAGGTGGCNCCAGCCGGGCACAGATACTAACCAGCGGTGGTCGCGTCCGGCTCACCATCTCCAGTGCCCCGCGCCAAGAGATTCTGTTCTCGGCCACAGACGAGACATTGGTCTTTATCCGCCATGACCGCAAGGAGTTTACCCGCCTGNAGGNGGCATACCTCGAACAAGCTGTCGGCCAGGTCGGCGGGATTGCCCAACAACTGCAAAATCAATTGGAATCGTTGCCGCCCGAGAAACGCGAACAGTTAGGGGCTATGCTCGAGGGCCTGGGCCTTGGGGATCTTACTAAGGCACCGACCCAGCCCGCCCGGCTGATACGAACAGGACAAAAAGCCCAGACCGCCGCAATCCATTGCGAATGGTGGCAACTCAAGCACGGTGACACCCAGCTGAGCCGGATGTGCCTTGCTGGTAACAGCGCCCTCAAGATCGACACCAACGACTACCGCGCCCTGCGAGCACTATTAGTGTACGTTGAGCNCTTGAACCGCACCGCGGGCACAGTACTCGCNGCACTCGGTGTGGNACTGCCCTCGGTCGTTACCGCNGGNATCGATGGACTGCCGATACTGCTCGAGGATCATACTCTTGCTCTTAGCGCCACCATCTTGGCCGTAGACCGGCTGGATGTGCCGCTGCAGTTGCGCGCNCCCCCAGGCTACCGGGAAACCTCGCTGCCGGCACTGTAGNGGTTAACCGCTTTCAGTCCTGCAGTTCGGGCAGACCCGCAAACAGTTCCAGCGCCTCCGGGTTGGCCAGCGCTTCGCGGTTACCGACCTGCTCGCCGTGGATAACCTTGCGCACCGCGAGTTCAACGATCTTGCCGCTCTTGGTACGCGGGATATCGCTCACCTGGATGATCTTAGCTGGCACATGCCGCGGCGTAGTGTTATCACGGATGGCCTGGCTGATGCGTGCGCGCAGCCCATCATCCAGCATCAATCCTGCACGCAGGCGGACGAACAGCACCACGCGCACGTCATCTTGCCATTGCTGGCCCACCACCAGGCTCTCGATCACTTCCTCAAGGCGCTCGGCCTGGCGGTAGATCTCGGCCGTGCCGATACGTACACCACCCGGATTTAACACCGCGTCCGAACGGCCATACACCACCATGCCGCCGTGCTGGGTCTGTGCAACATAGTCGCCGTGACACCATACACCGGGAAATTTCTCGAAATACGCAGCCCGGTATCTGGTGTCCTCAGGATCGTCCCAAAAGCCGATCGGCATCGAGGGAAATGCGTTGGCACAGGTTAGTTCGCCCTTCTCACCGGGTCCCAGCACGGTACCGTCATCAGCGCGCACTTCGACCTGCATACCAAGTATTTTGCACTGAATCTCACCGCGCCACACTGGCAGAGTCGGGTTGCCACCGACGAAACAGCCCATAATGTCAGTGCCGCCAGATATGGATGATAGGCAGGCGCTGTCGCTTACCGCCCGGTAGACATANTCGAAACCCTCTGGCATCAGCGGCGATCCCGTAGACAATATGGTGCGCACACGGCTNAGGTTGTGGGTCTCACGTGGTTTCANGCCCGCCTTGCTGGCAGCGTCGATGAACTTGGCCGAGGTGCCGAAGATGTTCACGCCCTCCTGCTCGGCAAGGTCAAAAAGCACGTTGCCATCGGGATAAAACGGCGAACCGTCATAAAGCAACAGNGTGGCCCCGCTCGCCAAGCCCGACACCAGCCAGTTCCACATCATCCAGCCGCAGGTGGTGAAGTANAACAGCCGGTCGCCGGGCTGTACATTGACGTGNANNTGCTGCTCTTTCAGGTGCTGCAGCAGGGTGCCCCCAGCGCCGTGCACAATGCACTTGGGTACGCCGGTCGTGCCCGAGGAGTACATGATGTAGAGCGGGTGAGCAAACGGCAGGTCGGCAAAAACGATCTCCTCGGCCGGGCACATAAAGTCTTCGAGATGTACGGCACCTCGGATACCCGACAGATCCGGATCGCTATGCAGGAACGGCACTACCACCGTATGTTCGAGAGACGGCAGGCCCTGGCAAATATTTTCGAGTTTCGCCAGCGAATCGTGCAACTTACCGTTGTAGTGATAGCGGTCGGCGCTGAACAAGACCCGCGGCTCGATCTGGCCGAAGCGATCGAGCACCCCCTGCACGCCAAAATCTGGCGAGCACGACGACCATACGGCCCCCAGTGAGGCTGCGGCCAACATCGCACTTACCGCTTCGGGCATATTGGGCAGATAGCCGCAGACCCGGTCACCCGGGCCGATTCCGGCCTTGGCCAGAGCCCGGGATATGGCCGCGACCTGTGCTTGCAATTGCCGGTGACTGACTACTTGGCGGGCGGCGTCCTCGGTGCGAAATATCAAGGCCGGCGTATCATCCTGGCACCTGAGCAAGTTACGAGCAAAATTAAGGCGCGCCTCGGGAAACCACTTGGCCCCGGGGATTCTCTCCGGGTGGCTCACTGCCGGTCCCGGCGGCGTGGCTGCACGCACGCCGCAATACTCCCAGATACTTACCCAGAACTCCTCAGGCTTACTGATTGACCAGTGGTGTAGTGCCACGTAGTCGACAAAGGTGCGGCCCCAGCGCTGCTGCACCGCACTGGTAAATGCCGTTATCGCAGCACGCGATATCTGATCAGGCGTTGGACGCCATAGCGGCTGGTCGTTCACACAACCCTCTTGTCAGTAGCATCTTGACTCTTGTTACCGCTGGCCGCACCCGGGATCATTTCCCAGGAGAACCCCGCGGCGCGCCTCACCCTGCCAATGTGCCGGTTATTGTAGCGTGGTCTTGGCCGGCCGATTTGTTGTGGCCATCGATTCGCGTATAGTTCGCCCCCTTAAGTTTCGGTTTCGCGGAAGGGCTGGGGAGGCCCCGACTAATGCCCACAGAGTCGCGCCCAGCGTTTGACGAACTGGTCGAACGGCTGGTTCAGAGCGCGCAGGAAAACCTGCCCCCGGCACAAGCACAGCGGGCGATTTCTTTCCTGGAACAGTATTACCGCCGGGTACCGGCCGAAGACCTCGCCCAGACGGCGTTCCTCGATCTGTACGGCGGGGCACTGGCGCACCTGAACCTGGCCCTTGAACGCAAGCCCGGTGTCGCCATAGTCAGGGTTTACAACCCCGACTTTGAAACCCACGGCTGGCGCTCCTCCCACACGGTTGTCGAAATTGTCGTCGACGATACCGCCTACCTGGTCGACTCGATTTCCATGGCGCTGAATCGCCTGAACTACACCATTCATCTGACGGCACACCCAGTGATCGAGGTCTCAAGGGACCAGGCGGGGCATTTAGAGGCGCCGGGTGAACCCGGCACCACAGCGCTCGCTGAGTCATACATACAGTACCAGATTGACCACCAGAGCAACCTGCAAACGCTTAAGTCCACAAAACGAACGATCGAGCAGGTGATCGGCGAGGTGGTGCTTGCCGCGAGCGACCGGCAGGCCATGCGTGGGCGAACGCTCGAAACTGTGCAGCCCACGAACGGGTTTCCCGCCGCAGTAAGCCATGAGGCAATCGAGGAGGCAGTGGCCTTGTGCCGCTGGATCGCTGATGACCTGTTCACTTTTCTTGGCTCTATCGTATTCGATGTGGCGCCGGGTGATTCCGAACAGCTGGTGCCACAACCCGACACGGCGCTTGGCATCCTGCGACCGACGGCCGAAACCGGCCTTGCCGACCGCCTCGCAGTGCTGCCGGTGGGTATGCCAGGCTATCTCGAAGGCCACGAGCCTCTGCTCATCACCAAGGCCAATAAGCGCTCAAACGTGCACCGTCCGGCCTACATGGACATCATTGCCGTGCGCCATTTTGATACTGCAGGCACAGTGACTGGTGAGACCTGCTTGTTGGGGCTGTTCTCTGCTGGCGCCTACAACCGCGCCGTGACCGAGGTGCCAGCTTTACGACTCAAGCTCAGGCGCTTGCTGGAACGCAGCGGGCTGCCAGCCAACGGCCATGGCATCAAAGTGCTGCAAAACATCGTCGAGAACTACCCACGGGATGATTTATTCCAGGTGACCGAAGATGAACTCTTCTCCAGTGCCATGGGCATACTCGAACTGCAGGAGCGCCAGCACGTACGCCTGTTTTCGCGCCGTGACCGTTTCGGCCGCTTCTATTCCTGCCTGGTGTTCGTGCCACGCGATCACTTCAATAGCGACTTGCGCCTGCGTATCGGTGAGATTCTGCTTGATGCCTGCAATGGCCGTTCGCTGCAGTTCAACGTTTACTTCTCCGAATCAGTGCTCACCCGAATTCACTACCTCATCAGCGTGGATCCGGATTCCGAGCCCAGGCAGGAATTACGGTTGGTGGAAAAACGCATCGCGCAAGCTGCGCGCTCATGGGGTGATGATCTGAAAGCGGCACTGGTTGAGCATTTTGGCGAAGAACCGGGGCTGGCACATTTCTCTGCCTGGGGCGGTGGATTCTCTGCGGCGTACCAGGCTGACTGCAGCGCCCGGCAGGCTGCCTACGATATACCCCGCATCGCCGACGCGGCAAAGAAGCAACACCTGGGCATCCTGCTCTACCGTAGCAGCGGCACCCAGACCACCGAGGCCCAGTTAAAACTGTTCTCCCCAGGTGATCCGGTGGTGCTCTCCGATGTATTGCCCATGATCGAGAACATGGGGCTACGGGTTGTCTCCGAGCGACCCTACCGGGTAATGGCGAGCGACGGTGCCGCAGTGTGGATCCATATCTTCAACCTGCTCGAAGGCAATGGCCTCAGCATTGACGTTGATGTCCGCAAACACCACTTCGAACAGGTATTTCAGCATGTCTGGGACGGCGAGGCCGACAACGATGGCTTCAACCGTCTGGTACTGAGGGCGGGCCTCAACTGGCGCGAGACCACATTACTGCGGGCCCTCTACCGCTACTTGCGACAGATTCAGTTTCGCTACAGTCAGGATTACGTCATCGATACCCTAGCCGGCAATCCACGCATGACCGCACGTATAGTCAGCCTTTTCCATGCCCGTTTCGATCCAGATATCGATGCGGACCGTGCCGGGCTGCTAAAGAACGCCCAGCACGAGATAACCGTGGGCCTGGAACGGGTTGCCAGCCTGGACGAGGACCGGATTCTGTTCGGATTTTTTAACCTGGTCGAGTCGATCGTGCGGACCAATTACTACCAGGAACACGACGATACCCAGCCGGCCCGTCTTTCTATCAAGATCGAGTCACAAGCCCTCGCCCGCATGCCTGCACCACGACCGCTGTATGAGATCTTCGTTTATTCACCCCGCGTCGAGGCGATCCACCTGCGGGCTGGCAAAGTCGCCCGTGGCGGTTTGCGCTGGTCGGATCGGCCGGAGGATTTTCGCACCGAGGTGCTGGGTTTGGTGAAAGCGCAGATCGTGAAAAACGCCGTTATCGTGCCAGTCGGCTCCAAGGGTGGGTTCATTATCCGCAAACCGGCCATGGGCGCTCAGGAGGCCGAGGCCAACGCAGCAGTGGACTGCTACCGGACTTTCATTCGCGGTATGCTGGATATCACAGACAATCGCAAGGGCGACACCATTATTCCGCCTGAACGGGTCGTGCGCCATGACGATGACGATCCCTACCTGGTGGTGGCTGCCGACAAAGGTACGGCCACGTTTTCCGACATCGCCAATGCCGTAGCCGCCGAGTATGGCTACTGGTTGGGAGACGCGTTCGCCTCAGGAGGTTCTGCCGGGTATGACCACAAAGCGATGGGCATCACCGCCCGCGGCGCCTGGGAGTCGGTCAAGCGCCTGTTCCGTGAACTCGGCATCGATACTCAGGCTAAACCATTCACCGTAGTCGGCATTGGTGACATGTCTGGCGACGTGTTCGGCAACGGCATGCTGCTCTCGCAGCACATTCGCCTGGTCGGTGCATTTAACCACCAGCATGTCTTCATCGATCCAGACCCAGACCCAGCTACCTCATACGCCGAACGCAACCGCCTGTTTCATCTGGCCCGCTCCAGCTGGGACGACTACGACCGCGAGACGATCTCACCCGGCGGCGGCGTGTGGCCGCGTAGCGCCAAGTTCATCGACTTGTCCGAGGAGGCGAGAAAAGCACTGGGCATCAGTGCCGCGCGGCTGAGCCCTAGCGAGCTCATCCATGAGATGTTGAAGGCCCCCGTCGACCTGTTATGGAATGGCGGCATTGGCACTTATGTGAAGGCGTCGACAGAAAGCCACGAAGACGCACGTGACCGGGTCAACGATGCTCTGCGGGTAGACGCCAACACACTGCGCTGCCGAGTGATCAGCGAAGGCGGCAACCTCGGTCTCACCCAGTTGGGCCGCACCGAGTTCAGTCGCGGTGGTGGGCTGTGTCACACCGACGCCATCGACAACTCGGCCGGAGTGGACACTTCCGACCACGAGGTAAATATCAAAATCCTGCTGAACGCCGCGGTCGAAACAGGCGAGATCAATATTGCCGAACGCAACAGTTTGCTGGAGGAGATGACCGAGGAAATTGCCCGGTTGGTACTGCACGACAACTATGCCCAGACCCAGGCGCTGGCCTTGGCGGCGGACGGGGCAGCGGCACTAATCCACCAGCACGGCCGGGCCCTGCGCCAGTTGGAGCGCGGCCACGGCCTGGACCGTGCCCTGGAGTTCTTACCCGACGAAGAGATCCTGGCCGAGCGCAGCGCCAGCGGCGAAGGCCTGGCCCGGCCGGAACTCGCGGTACTGCTGGCCTACAGCAAGATTACCACCTACCAGATATTGCTCGATTCCGACGTGCCCGAGGATCCGTTCCTTGCCGAAGACCTGCTGCGCTATTTCCCGGCCAGGCTGAGTGAGCGTTTCGGCAGCGCAATGACACAACATCGCCTGCGGCGGGAGATCATCGCCACCTACGTTACCAATAGCATGATCAACCGCGTTGGGCCCGGCTTCACACTGCGAATGAGTGAACTCACCGGGCGACCGCCACCTGACACTGCGCGAGCGTACACGGCGATCCGAGAAATCTTCCGCTTGCGCGAGTTGTGGTTTGATATCGAAGCACTGGACAACAAAGTGAGTGCGGCGCTGCAACTCGCACTGCTGCACGACACCGGGCAGCTGCTGGAGCGGGGCATTACCTGGCTGCTGCACCACCTGCCTGGTCACATTGACATTGCACAGACGGTGGAATCCTACCGTGATGGTGTCGACACTCTGCGGCAAGGGCTGCCGCGGGTGCTGGCCGCTTCTAACCGCCTCACGCAGAAGCGCCGGGTGCGCCGCTTTCTCAACGCCGGGGTGCCGGCCGATCTCGCCAACCGCGCGGCCGCACTGGCGGCGCTGTCCTCGGCACTAGACATCGTAGATGTGGCCGGTACCCGGGCCCACGACGTTGCCGCAGTCGCTGCGGTGTATTTTGACGTGGGCGACCGACTGGGCCTGCACTGGCTGCGCGGCCGCATCCGGGAACTGCCCGTGACCAGCCACTGGCACTCGATGGCACGGTTCAGCCTGCGCACCGAGCTTAACCTCAGTCAGCGTGACCTGGCCGCACGGGTGCTGGACAACGGCCAGCGTCAAGGCAAGGCGGCAGTCAGGCATTGGGTGACGGCACAGCAGAATGCGTGTAACCGCTACCTGCAGTTGGTTAACGACCTGCGCAGTGCTAACACACGCGATTTCGCTATGCTGTCGGTCGCAGTCAGCGAGGCGCGCCGGCTCGCCGACACGACAGCCGTCTGAGGCCGCCGACCCTCGCTTTGTCGCGCTTACCAAAGCGCATACACTAGCGCTTTGCTGCCAAGAGATATTGCATGCGCACTTCCCGTTTCTTTCTCGCTACCCTCAAGGAAGTCCCGGCCGATGCAGAAATAGCCAGCCACCAGTTGATGCTGCGTGCTGGCTTGATCCGGCAGGTGGCCGCCGGTATCTACAACTGGCTGCCGCTGGGCCACCGCGTACTGCGCAAGGTCGAAGCCATCGTGCGCCAGGAGATGGATGCGGCCGGCGCCCAAGAGACGTTGCTGCCGGCGGTGCAGCCCGCCGAATTGTGGCGTGAGTCAGGCCGCTGGGACGATTACGGTCCAGAGTTGTTGCGCTTCAGCGACCGGCACCAGCGTGATTTCTGCCTAGGACCCACCCACGAGGAGGTAATCACCACGCTGGCAAAAAGTGAGATTCGCAGTTACCGCCAGCTACCGGTCAACCTATACCAGATTCAAACCAAGTTCCGGGATGAAATCCGGCCACGTTTCGGCGTCATGCGGGCTCGGGAGTTCATCATGAAGGACGCCTACTCGTTCGATCGCGATGCTAAGAGTATGGGCCGAAGTTATCAGCAGATGTACGACGCCTACGCGCGAATTTTCGAGCGCCTCGGGCTGGAAGCGCAGGCAGTGGAAGCAGACAGTGGTGCTATTGGTGGCAACTACTCGCACGAGTTCCATGTAATGGCAGATTCCGGCGAGGACGCGATCGCACTGTGCCCCGAAGCTAACTACGCCGCCAACGTCGAGAAAGTAAACCTAGCCGTGGTTGGCACCGCGCGAGCCGAACCCGCCGAGACATTGCGCGAAGTCGCAACTCCTGGCCAGCACACCATCGCCGAGTTATCTGGTTTTCTCAAGATCGCGGAGACCCGCACGGTCAAGACCCTGCTGGTCGAAGGTGCCAAGGATCCGGTGGTGGCACTGGTATTGCGAGGTGACCATGAGTTAAATGCGCTCAAGGCTGAGTCTTTGCCTGCGGTCGGCAGTCCCCTGCGCATGGCCAGCGTAGAACAAATTCGCCAGGCAATCGGCACCGATCCCGGATCGATCGGGCCAGTGGGCCTGGAGCTACCAGTGATTGCGGATCACGCGGCTACCCAACTGACAGATTTCGTGTGCGGCGCCAATCGTGACGGAGTGCACTGGCAGGGCGTTAACTGGGGCCGCGATCTGCCAGAGCCCACTGCCGCCGATCTGCGGCAGGCCGTCGACGGTGACCCGTGTCCGCTGGACCCAGGCCGCACCATCAGCGTGCGCCGGGGCATAGAGGTTGGCCATGTCTTCCAGCTCGGTACCAAGTACAGCAACGCACTGGATGCGACTTACCTCGACGCTGACGGCCGGGCCAAGCCCATTTATATGGGTTGCTACGGTATCGGAGTGACCCGTATCGTGGCTGCCGCCATCGAGCAGAGTCATGACCAGAACGGCATCATCTGGCCGGGGCCAATCGCACCTTTCGATGTTTGCATCGTACCTATCGGCATGCACAAATCGGACGCCGTAGCCGCCGCCGCCGAATCGCTCTACCGGGAGTTGGCTGAGGCTGGTTTCTCGGCGTTGCTGGATGACCGCAATGAACGCCCCGGGGTAATGTTCTCGCAAATGGACCTGATTGGCATCCCACACCGGATCGTGGTGGGGGCTCGAGGCCTTAAGTCCGGCACGGTGGAATACCGCAACCGACGCACTGGTGAAACTATCGATTATCCGCTGACTGAATTGACCGGGGTACTGGCGACGATCCGCTCGCTGTAGCGGTACCTGCCGGGCACGCTGCTAGGGTAAATCAACCGCGCAGGGCGTACCGGCCCGGATGAGTGCCCGGCTCTCAAAACGTATTGTCACCAGGTAGCCAGTGACGCCATCTACAGTGGTAGTGGGCTCAAGCCCCGTTCCGGCGACAGTGCCGGCAAAACGTTGGCCACTCACTCTAACCGTTACTGCAGTCCCGGCCACCAACCGATTGGCAAGGGCCCTGTCAGCCAACAGGTGGGCTGCGTACACGCCCCGCTCGGCGAGAATCACGGTTGCCGGAGCTTCGGCGTCACTGGCGGCGTACGCCCCGAGTTCGAAACTAGACTCGATTACCCAGGCATCGAAGGGTGCCTTGAGGCGGGTCAAGTCGAGGCGATGCTGCGCGCGCTCCAGTTCCAGCACGGCAAAAGTATGGGCGGCCAGCGCCCGGCTCAAGCTCAACTGTTCCAGTTTCAGTTGCACCGTAGACAGCGAACCCTCGTCGAAAAGAGCCTGTTCGCGCTCGAAATCAGCCTGTTGCGCATCCAGCTCAGCGGCGTAGAGTGCCGCCTGGCTACGGGCTTGGCGCACCCGAATCTGAAAGAGAACGGGATCTAGTTCAACCAACACCTGGCCAGCGACTACAGCCTCTCCCGGGGTAACATGGATCGCCCTGACTTGGCCTGATACTCCGGTATTCACGGCCACCCGACGACTCCATTCGATCTTTCCCTGTAGCGAATCGGCGGCTGCAACCATGGTCATTGCCAGCGCTGCCGCCCCCGCTAACATCCTGATACTCTTTTTCATTGCTGTTGCCTCCCCTGAATCAATGCCAGCGGCCGACCGAGCAGGGCGTCTAGTTCGGCCCACAGCAGCGCCCGTTCGAACACCACCCGCGCCGAGCGCCACATGGTCTCGGCCACATGGGCTTGTGCGTCGCCAAGATCCGAACGCAGTTCCAATTCGTAAAGCGCTCGGCTACGATCCTGGTAGTATGAGCGGAACTCCTCCTGGGCAAACGCGGCTGCCTGTTCCGCCTGGTTGATCTGAAGCTGGTGCACGATCTCGAGCAGATGATCGCGCAACCGATATTCAGCCGCTGCCAATTGCGCCTGCAACTGATAGAGCCGATTGCGGGCTCTGGCAACACGGGTAGCACCGAGACGCCGGCCGTCCATCAGCGGCACGGTCATTTTGAGGTCGACACGATACTGATCTCGTGAGCCTATCTCCTGCGCGTAGTCGCGGGCCTGGAACTCAGCGCTGAGCACTGGTGTGTTGTGCTTGCCAGCAGCAGCAAGCGACGCTCGCGCTGAGGCCACCTGCTCGTGTAGCACCGCCAGTACCGGCGCCTTAGCCAGCACCTGCTCGAGCAGTTCATGATAATCGGGTATCTCACGGCCGCTGTAGGGGGCAAGATCTGGCATCTCGAGGTCGCCAGACAATTGGTCGGGGTGGTCGAGTGCTAGGGCTAGGCGGTTGCGGGTTTCGCGCCGGTCGAGATCGCTACGCAGCCGCCGCACAAAGGCCTCGCGATAGTCAGCCTCGCGCTCTTTCACCTCGAGCTCCGAATACTGCTCGAAACGCTGTTGCCGGTCAGCCAGCCTCTTGTAGCGAAAAAAACTGACGGTCATGCTCTCGTCATCAGCCTGATACCTGAGATCGGCGAGGATGACAGCGAAGAAGCGCTCCATCACCTCAATTGCGTGCTGGTCACGTGCGAGCCGGTATGCCAACTCCTCACCCTTCATCGCAGTCGCGGCTGCCTTGCGCCGGCTGGTGCTGCGGCCAAAGTCGCTCAAGCGCTTTCGCACAACGATTCCGTAACGGCTATCGTTTTCAAAGTTGGCGCCGCGCAAAGTGGCTCGGCTGGCAACGCGCGGCTGCAAATCGAGTGTGACATCGATTCCGTAGCTGGCCTGCGCCTCGCGCAAGTGTATTTCGGCAAGACCTACCGCAGCCTCGGCCACGCGCAGTTGCGGGTGAGACTCGCCGGCAAAAGTCAGCGCGTCGAGTAGGGTGAGCGGCACTGGCAGGGCCGGCCGGACCATGGTAGAGGGGTCTTGTGCCAGCGCCGGCACTGGCCAGAGCATGACCATCACGGCCGCCGCGGCCCACGCCCGGGCTGGCGCCGAGAGCCACGCTGGTGCACCCCAACAACAAAACCTGGAGTTCACTTCAAGACGATCCTTCTCGGCGTTTGCGCTTGTAGCGCGAGAACCGCTCGTTCAGGTAATGCGCCTCGACCACGTACTCGCCAAGCCAGAGGAATTCCTGCGGGTCACGGGTGGTACCGGTATAGCGNGTCAGCAGTTTGCCGTCGGGATCAAAAAAGACAAATACTGGTGTTGCCCGCACCCGGTTGTGCTTGAGGGCAAACTCGGTTTCGGGCACCTCCTCACCATCGAAGNCNGTCACCAGCGCATCNCCCTCAGCATTAAGCGCGATCACNNGAAAATGNGCTCGGAAATAATCCTGCACTTGNGGTTGGTTCAGTATCGTCTCCTTCATCCGCCGACACCACGGACAGTCGTNGGTTTCGAACATGACCAGCACGCCGACTTTNCCCTGCTCACGGGCAATCTCACCCTCCTCCTGCAGGTCGTTAAAACTGTCCTGGAAAAAGTAGCTGGCCGGATCACGGGTNTGGCCAGCAACCNCCGGTAACAGNGCGCATAGNAGCAGGAGAAAANCACTGCGGCGCAAGGATGGNTTCGGCAACACGTTCGGTATGTCCTAGAAATCAAGATATGCGATNGCCCGGAGCGCAAATGACCGGGTCAATCCNCAGGCCTGTAAGTTAACCGGTTTTGTCCGCCGTGTCCTGCGNGAGATCAATACNGGCANCGATTCTGCAGGCTCTTGNGNTCANCTCTTNNGATCAGGTGGACAAGNTCGCGCCTNAAAAAAAGGCCCCTTGCGGGGCCTTGTTTTGATGGGGTTATTGGTGGCTNCTTATCGGAATGGGGCAATTCGANCAGGATCACCCTTTTTCTTGCAACTGCATTTCTTGCAACTGCTCGGGGTGGTCAGTTGTAAATCGGGCCAGCGNTTATCTCGGAAGCTACCTGGACCAAACCAAGTTGGGCCGCAGCAGAGACTCTGCCGGCAATCCGGTAGGCCTCGTTAATCTCACCGGCCTCGAGTTTGCTCTTGGCTACCTTGAGCAACTTGGTAATACCCACTGCGCTGCCACCGGTAGCCGGGTCAATCAGCCGCCATACCCCACCGGCAGCCTTAACGGCATCCAGGTCACTCGATGCCTGGGCAATCATCTGCTGTGCCTGCACCGCAGTGGCCCCGGACGCGTCACTACCCTCCGTCGCCTCCAGGTACTGGAGATCGGTCGCCTCGGTTACGCCCAGCGACCAGGCGCCGCGGGTCTTGGCGTGATCTATGGCCTGCTGAATCTGGTACTCGCTGAGGTCGCGTTCGATCTGGAGAACCTGGCCTGGATAGATGAGATCTGCATCTTCGATCTGATGGCGGTTCTTCTTAAAAAGAAGCGGCCACTGGTAGGGGTCNCCATAGACTTCGCTGTGGGCTGAGATACCCCAGAGATGTTCCCCATTGTGCACCACCCACTGGGTCCAGGGACCTAAGGCGGCGGTGGTTGTTGCGGCGGGTTCGCTCGCCCCACTGCCGGAACCTGCTGCAGTAGTTGCAGATTCGGTCGCCCCGCTGCCGGAATCCGTAGCAGTGGAAGTCTCGGCAGCAGTGGTCGCAGGAGCGGGTGTAGCCACTACGGCGGTGCCGGCTTCGGTTTCCGTCGGTTTCGCCGTCGCACATCCGCCGACGAAAACAGCCATGGCAATCAGAGCCAGTAGGGTGCGGATCGGTGTTGCGTTGTCTGTCATCGGGTCGCTCGCTGTGAGGAGTTTGCGTATAGAATCAGGNCGCTTCAGTCACACTTCTAACGGCCACGTTTACCCCTATAAAACTAACACTGGCCTTTGCCTCTGTCAAGAAAACCAAGGAGATATACGCTTTGTCTGTTGTCATCTATCACAANCCGCGCTGCTCCAAGTCCCGAGCCACNCTGGCCCTGCTGCGCGAGCGCGGGCACGAACCATGCATCATCGAATACCTTAAACAACCGCCCGATAAAGCGGCTTTGCAGAATCTGCAGCGCCAACTGCGCCGACCCTTNAGCGACATGATCCGCACCGGAGAGAGTATTTACCGGGAANTGAATCTAGCGGAGGCCGACAGTGCACGGCTGCTGTCCGCGATCATCGAAAACCCGCTACTNCTGCAGCGCCCCATCGTGGTCGTGGGTGAGCGGGCCACCATTGGCCGGCCGCCAGAGCGCGTGCTAGAGATTCTCTGAGCGAAAGCTTACCCTGAGATACAGATCACATCGCTCAGTTCGGGCAAGGCATCGATCAACGCTCAGGGAAATCCCGTGCTGTAACCTGGGCAGNTGGNGCTGATCACAGTGGCACTGGCACCTTAGGAGCGATCACACCTTGTCAATCACCGAGCAGTTCCGCGGCCACCTCGCGCACGAACGGCACCGTCAATCGACGTTGCTGTGAGAAAGCCTGCGCGTCNAGATGATCGAGCATCGCGAATACGGTGGCACTATCCCGNCGTACCCGGCGCAGCAGGTAGGAGATCACGGCGTCTGACAACTCCAGCCCGCGGCGGTGAGCGCGCAGACGCATGGCGTCAGCCATATCAGCCTCCGCCAACGGATGTAACGAGTACACTCCGCCTACAGCGAGCCGGGTAGCAAGGTCCGGCAGTAATAACCCCGCTTCGCCCGGCGGCCGCCGGCCAGCAACGACCAGCGCCCCGGTACTGCCCTGCACCCGTTCATATAGTTCGAGCAGCGCCTCCTCCCACACCCGGGTCCCCGCAATATTCTCCAGATCATCCACGCAGACAATACTGGATGGGTTCAACTGGGAGACGAGTTCTGGCTCAATCGATTCCAGCCCTGCCGGTACGAATACCGTCAACTGTGACTGTTCTGTCGCGCCCCGGCACAGTGCGTGCAGTAGGTGTGATTTACCGCTCGCCGGCGAACCGTAAAGGTACAGCGACCGTGGCCGCGCACTACTGTCCGTGATCGCACTCACCGCTGCCAGCGCCTCACCGTTGGCAGCGGGGAAGAAATTTTCGAACGAGGCGCTGTCGGCCAGGCGCAGTGGCAGGTTGAGTTGGCCCGTCACGAGCGTTTCTCGGGTGCGCGCTCTTGGCGCGCACCACGATCCTGGCCGGGCCCGCCCTCACGGATAAACCAGTAGTAAATATAATGGAATCCGCTCACCAGGGTGGTCGCAACCACCAGCCACAGGAGACTCTCTGTAACCAGCGGCAAGATGAGCCAGCCCATGTGCTCAATCATCACCATCACCACCAGGGAGATCTGCAGAAAGGTATTCACCTTACTGATGGGGCTGGGCTGTATCTGGATCGATCCCTGCAGCGTTTGCAGGATCAGCGCGACGCCAACGATGATGATATCCCTGAAGCCGATCAACAGCAGCAACCAGAACGGGATGTCGCCCAGCACCGCCAGCATGAGGTAAGTACTAACGATCAGCATCTTGTCGGCAATGGGGTCGAGAACCGTGCCCAGCCGCGTGACACAACCAAAACGCTTGGCTATCCAGCCATCCAACCCGTCGGTTATGCCGGCCGCCAGGAACACCGCCAGCGCCGGGGCATACTGTCCTTCCCGTAGAAACAGAATCAGCACCGGCACCGCACCGATGCGCGTCAGCGTGAGTAGGTTGGGAATGGATTGCAGCAACGGCATTTACCAAACGGTGGATGCAGCGATAACGGCTGCCGGTGAGACCCTGGGTCCCGGCTCTTGCAACTGGGATCCAACCAGCAGCGCAAAACCCGCCCGAGTGCAAACATACGATACCATAAGCCCCCCGGCCACCTACCCAGCAACCCCAGCCGTGACCCGTTCCAGCAATCCACCGCTCAGCTACCGGGATGCCGGTGTAGACATCGAAACAGGTGAGATGTTGGTCGAGCGAATCAAGCCGCTGATCGCGCGCACAACCCGTCCAGGGTGCCTGGGTAACATCGGTGGCTTTGGCGGCCTGTTCGAACTGCCGGTGGACCGCTACCACCAGCCAGTACTGGTTTCAGGCACAGACGGTGTCGGCACCAAACTCAAACTCGCCTTCGACCTCAACCGACACGATACCATCGGCATTGACCTGGTTGCCATGTGTGTCAACGACGTACTGGTGTGCGGTGCCGAGCCGCTTTTCTTCCTTGATTATTTTGCCACCGACGCGCTATCGCTCGAGCAGGCCCAGGTCGTCATTGGCGGCATCGCAAAAGGCTGCGAACTCGCCGGGGCTGCCCTCATTGGCGGGGAAACCGCGGAGATGCCCGGCATGTATGGCGCGGGTGAGTATGACCTCGCGGGCTTCTGCGTCGGAGTAGTAGAGAAACAACAGATCATAGACGGCAATGCAGTGCAGGCCGGCGACCGCGTATTAGGGCTCGCCTCGAGCGGCCCCCATGCCAACGGCTACTCGCTGATTCGCGCAGTGCTCAAACGCAGCAGCGCGACACTTGATGCCTTCCTTGGTGAGATCAGCCTGGCTGATGCACTGATGGCGCCAACCCGCATTTATGTACAAAGCGTTCTACCATTGCTTGAAAAAGNCGAGATTCNCGCCATNGCCCACATCACCGGCGGNGGNCTGCCCGGCAACATAGCCAGAGTCATCCCGGGCGGGCTCGAGGTGCACATCGACAGCGNCCGTTGGCCTACACCGCCGGTCTTTGACTGGCTGCAATCGCAAGGCAGTATCACAGCTGAGGAGATGGCGCGCACCTTTAATTGCGGCATTGGCCTGGTCCTGGTCACGGACCCAGCTAATGTCAACCACGCACGAGAAATCCTGGAAGAATACGGTGAGACTGTCTTCGACCTAGGCACAGTAACCTGCGGCGAGCGGGGCGTAGTCATTGATTAAGGCGCTTTGCCCCTGTCGCCTGGTAGTGCTTATCAGCGGCAGCGGCACCAACCTGCAGGCCATCATCGACGCCTGCCATAACGATGCCGTGCCGGCGCAGGTTGTGGCTGTAATCAGCAACCAGCCACAAGCCTATGGGCTCAACCGTGCCCGCGCCGCCAGTATACCCGCGCAGGTGCTCGATCACCGCGACTTCGCCGGGCGAGCAGCGTTCGACGCAGAGTTGCAAAATCTGGTCGACACCTTTGTGCCAGACCTGGTGGTGCTGGCGGGCTTCATGCGCATCCTGGGAGAGAACTTCGCCACCCATTACACAGGCCGCATGCTAAATATCCACCCGTCACTGCTGCCGGATTACCCAGGCCTTGACACCCATGCACGGGCACTGGCCGACGGCAAAGATCAGCACGGTGCCACCGTGCACTTCGTCACGCCAGAACTCGATGCAGGCCCGATCATCATCCAGGGCCGCGTACCGGTGCTGGCGAACGACACAGCCGAGACCCTCGCCCAGCGCGTGCACGAGGTCGAGTATCGGATCTACCCGCAAGCCATCGCCTGGTTCGCACACGGGCGCCTGGTCCTGCAGCACGGTCAGGCCCGCCTCGACGGCAGACCCATCACGCCCTGAACCCCGCTCTTTCGTGGTACTGGCTCAACGCGCGCCAGCTCGACTGTGGCAAGTCAGTTGTAGGGATGCGCCCCTATCTCTTGTTCGCTCAGTATCGGTTCAGTGGCGGGTGGCGGCTTCGATATCGAAAGCGAGTTTGTCGTTTTTTGCAAACACCCGTACACTGCCGCCGCCAGACAGTTTACCGAAGAGCAACTCGTCAGCCAGCGCCTGATTGATGCGCTCACGGATCAGGCGCGCCATGGGCCTGGCCCCCATGATGGCATCGTGGCCGTGGCGGGCGAGCCAGCCCCGGGCAGTAACAGCCACCTCCAGGGTCACGTGTTTGTCGGCCAGTTGACTTTCGAGTTCAAGAATGAACTTATCGACCACGTGGCCGATGGTCTCCTCATCCAGCGATTGGAAGCGGATGATGGAATCCAGGCGGTTGCGAAACTCCGGGCTGAAGAGTTTATCAATGACCTCGGCATCATCACCGCTGTGATCCTGGGTGATAAAGCCGACCGAGCCACGGGCCATCTGTGTGGCACCAGCGTTTGTAGTCATGACAATGATCACGTTGCGAAAGTCCGCCTTGCGACCATTGTTGTCGGTCAGGGTGCCGTAGTCCATCACCTGTAGCAGCAGGTTAAAGACGTCCGGATGGGCTTTTTCGATCTCGTCCAGCAGCAGCACCGCATGGGGATTGCGGGTGATGGCCTCAGTCAAGAGCCCGCCCTGATCGAAGCCGACATATCCCGGCGGCGCACCGATCAGCCGGGAAACGGTGTGACGCTCCATGTACTCAGACATGTCAAACCGCACCAACTCAATGCCGAGCGTCATCGCCAACTGCCGGGTGACTTCTGTCTTGCCAACCCCGGTCGGGCCCGAAAAAAGAAAAGTCGAGATCGGCCGGTCCGGGTCGCCGAGGCCGGAGCGGGAGAGTTTGATCGCACTCACCAGCGCACCGATGGCCTGGTCCTGGCCGAACACCACCCGCTTCAGGTCCGCGCCTAAGCTTTGCAGGGCGTTCTTGTCCGAAGTACTGACAGTTTTCGGTGGAATCCGCGCCATCTTCGCGACCACCTTCTCGACGTCGGCCACACCCACGGTCTTTTTGCGCTTCGAGGCTGGCACGAGGCGGTTCTGGGCCCCAGCCTCGTCGATCACGTCGATGGCCTTATCTGGCAGGTAGCGATCATTGATGTAGCGCGCCGCCAGCTCGGCCGCGCTGCGCAATGCCGGCACCAAGTAACGCACTTCATGGTGATCCTCGAAATGAGATTTCAGACCGCGCAGAATCTCCACTGTCTCCTCCACGCTGGGCTCTGTAATGTCGACCTTCTGGAAGCGCCTTGAGAGCGCGCGATCCTTCTCGAAGATACTGCGGTATTCCTGGTAGGTGGTGGAACCGATACACTTGATTTCGCCCGCGGCCAACATAGGCTTGAGCAGGTTTGATGCATCCATGGCACCGCCGGAGGCGGCACCGGCGCCGATGACGGTGTGAATCTCGTCGATAAATAGAATTGAACCCGCTGTCTCCTCCAGTTCCGCCAGCACAGCTTTGAGCCGCTGCTCAAAATCACCGCGGTACTTGGTGCCGGCCAGTAGCGCGCCCATGTCCAGTGCGTAGATAGTGCTGTCAATCAGCACCTCGGGCACCTGGCCCTCGACGATCTTGCGGG
The DNA here is from genome assembly GCA_002729195.1 of Acidiferrobacteraceae bacterium. GTDB lineage: Bacteria > Pseudomonadota > Gammaproteobacteria > Arenicellales > UBA868 > UBA12578. Next base: position 4,648 of record PBTT01000043.1, on the reverse strand, counting down.
CGAGGCCTTCAGCGATCGCGGTTTTGCCAACCCCGGCTTCACCAACGAACAGCGGGTTGTTCTTGAGCCGGCGGCACAGGATCTGCACCGTACGCTCAGTCTCTCGCTCACGGCCGATCAGCGGATCGATCCGGCCGGCCATAGCCTGCTCGTTGAGGTTGACCGCGAAGGCCATGAGCGGACTCTGATAGTCGCTTTCGGCATCTTCATCCTCCTCGCATTCCTCCGGTAAAGGTAACCCCGGTGAATCACCACTGACGCGGCTGATACCATGGGTAACGTAATTGACAAGATCAAATCGGGAGACACCTTCCTCGCCCAGGAAATAGACCGCATGTGAATCCTTCTCGGCAAACATCGCAATCAGTACATTGGTACCAGTCACCTCACGCTTGCCCGAACTCTGCACGTGCAGGATGGCTCGCTGGATAACGCGCTGAAACCCCAGCGCCGGCTGTGGATCAACGTCGTGATCCTCGGGCAGCACCGGTATGTAGTTCTCAAGAAAAGTGCTCAGTTGCAGGCGCAGATTCCCGCTGTCACCACCGCAGGCGTGTATAGCTTTCACCGTCGGTGGGTTATCAAGCAACGCGGCCAACAGGTGCTCGACGGTGATGTACTGGTGGTGCTGATCGCGGGCGTTCTGAATGGCGCCGTTGAGCGAGGCCTCAAGTTCAACTGACAGCATTACTCAGGCTCCATGGTGCAGCGTAGAGGATGTTCGTTCTCGCGGGAGAAATTGAGTACCTCGCGCACGCGGGTCTCGGCGATCTCGGCGGTATACACGCCGCATACGCCGGAACCTTCGGTGTGCACTTGCAGCATCACCTGCACGGCGTGCTCGTGTTGCAGGTGAAAGAAGCGCTGCAGAACGACCACCACAAACTCCATCGGAGTGTAGTCGTCGTTAATTAGCAGCACCCGGAAAAGCCGCGGCTTTTTCAGGCGCGGTTTGGCCTCCTCAACCGAGGTGCCGGCAGTGCGTTGTATGTCCCTGCGTTCGCTCATGTTACCAATCGGGCGTGCCCCAACTCATGCCCTGGTACACATAATAGGGTTTCTGGTACGCATTTCTCAAGGTGTACAGCACTGGGAGGCTAAGAATGCAGCGATTACGGGGTCTGGGACAAAACCAGCGACGGGTTATTCCGTCGCTGGTCTGGTTTTGTGCTTCTTGGCAAGCCGGCAAGCGAACCGGTGCAGAGCGAATCAGCCGGTCGCGAATTGATCCTCTTCGGTCGAGCCGGCCAGCGCGGTCACCGAGGACTGGCCACCCTGGATCACAGTAGTCACGTCGTCGAAATAGCCCGCTCCCACTTCGGCCTGATGGCTGGCAAAAGTGTAGCCACGATCTACCGCCGCGAACTCCTTCTCCTGCACCATCTCGACGTAGGCAGTCATGCCCCTGCGCATGTACTCCTGGGTCAGGTCGAACATGTGGTACCACATATTGTGGATTCCGGCGAGGGTGATGAACTGGTACTTGTAGCCCATCGCTCCGAGTTCGCGCTGGAACTTCGCGATGGTGTCATCATCGAGGTTCTTCTTCCAGTTGAACGATGGTGAGCAGTTGTAGGCCAACAACTGGTCAGGAAATTCACTGCGGATCGCCTCGGCAAAACGCTGCGCTTCGGCAAGATCCGGCACCGCAGTTTCGCACCAGATGAGATCGGCATACGGCGCGTAGGCGAGTCCCCGAGCAATCGCCTGGTCGAGGCCGGCGCGGGTTACGAAAAAGCCTTCCGCGGTGCGCTCCCCGGTCACGAACGCCTGGTCACGCTGGTCGATATCCGAAGTCAGCAATGCCGCGGCGTTGGCATCGGTCCGCGCTAGCAGCACTGTGGGCACACCGCAGACGTCCGCTGCGAGGCGCGCTGCCACCAGTTTCTGTACCGCTTCCTGCGTGGGCACTAGCACCTTGCCGCCCATGTGGCCGCATTTTTTTGCTGATGCGAGCTGGTCCTCGAAATGCACGCCGGCAGCGCCCGCCTCGATCAGGCTCTTCATCAGTTCAAAAGCGTTGAGCACGCCGCCGAAACCGGCTTCAGCATCGGCCACAATCGGGGCAAAATAGTCGATATCGCCCTTGCCAGACGCGTGCTGGATTTCGTCGGCCCGCCTGAAGGTGTTGTTGATGCGGCTGACCACCTCCGGCACAGAGTTAACCGGGTAGAGCGACTGGTCCGGATACATGGCGCCAGCGGCGTTGGCATCGGCGGCGACCTGCCAGCCGGAGAGATAAATGGCCTTGGCGCCAGCCTTGACCTGTTGCAGGGCCTGGCCACCAGTGAGCGCGCCCAGGGTGGGCACGTAATCCTCGGTGTTCAGGCGCCGCCACAGTTTCTCAGCCCCTAGGCGGGCCAGGGTGTGCTCGACCTGCACCGACCCGCGCAGGCGGGCCACGTCGCTGGTGCTGTAGTCACGGCACACGCCTTGCCAGCGCGGATTGTCCGCCCAGTCTGCGGTCAGCGCCTCAATGTTCTCGAATCGGTTGGTCATTACTCTTGCCCTGTGGAATGTAGTTGTGCCCAGTGCAAAAACGCCCATGCTGCGCCGCACAACTGGACTGTTTTCCTTAAATAACCCGCCTTAACCAGCAATTGGCCTGACCCGCCGGGACATTGTCCGGGACAGTTATTCATTTGACAAAACAATTATTTCAATAGTAAGTATTATGTTATCCAATCATAGCCGCCGGCAACCCAGCCGCGCGAGCTGGAGCCAATCCATGGCGACATCCCCCTACTACAAGCAGAACCGTCTCAAGCAGCTGCGCGCCTTCTGTCACGCGGCCCGCCTTGGCAGCATCTCGCGGGCCGCAGAGCAGCTCTTTTTGAGCCAGCCCTCGGTCTCTTTGCAGATCCAAGCGCTGGAGCGGGAACTCGCTACTGAACTCTTCGAACGTCGCGGACCCAGCATCCGCCTCACCACCCAGGGCGAAGCGCTGCTGGAACTCGCTCAGCCGCTGGTGCAGGGCATCGACAACATCGCTGAGACCTTCTCCAGCGAACTGGGCGAGATCAACTCGGGCGAGATCAACATCGCCGCAGGCGAATCCACCATCCTCTACCTGCTGCCCGAGCATATCAAACGCTTTGCCACCGCCTACCCCGGGGTACGAATCAAACTGCACAACGTCACCGGCCGCGACGGCATGGCGATGCTGCGGGCAGACGAGGCCGACTTCGCCGTGGGTTCCATGCTGGACGTACCCGAAGACGTCAACTACCGACCTATTTTTGATTTCAAAACGGTCTTGATCACGCCACTTGAGCACCCGCTCGCCGGCAAACGTCCCAGCCGCATCAAACTGGAGGACATCAGTCCCTTCGGCCTCATCCTGCCACCACGGCATCTTGCCACCTGGCGTATCGTCGAGATGATCTTTCGCCAGCACGACGTTAATTACACGGTCAATCTCGAGGCCGGCGGCTGGGAGGTGATCAAAAAATACGTGGAACTGAGCCTTGGCATCTCCATTGTTACCGATATTTGTCTGACCGGCAAAGAGAAGATCAAGCGCATATCACTCGAGCGATTTTTTCCCGACCGCAGTTACGGCGTGGTGCTACGCAAGCGCAAGTACCTGTCACCACCGGCGCGCCAGTTCCTGGAGATGATGGCCCCGGGCTTCTCGGGGGGGCTCGACAGTACGGTCAACGGCTGAGGGGCAGGCTAGCCAGGTACCGCCCTGCCCTGGTTTATACTGTGTCGGGAGACTTTTTCGTGAACATCAACCATACCGTGAGAACACCCACCAAACCCCGTCGACTCGTCCAGCGGCTGCTGCTCGCCCTGTGTGCGCTCACCCTGTGTGCGCCGGCCTGGGCGCAGAAAGTGAATGTTTGCTACGATTTCAACTGCAAGACCCGGCAAGTAATTCACCTCACCCCGGCCGAGTGGCGCAGCGTGGTCGGCTGGTTCCGGCCCGCGGCCCCTGATGCTGCTGTCGAGCGGCAGCAGATCCGCCAGGCGATCGGCTGGATGGAGGTGGTGGTCGGGCGCCACACCCCGACCCACCGCGACAAGGGGCTGAACCTGGAAAAACGGCCCGAGTTCCCGGGCCAGCTCGACTGCATCGACGAGTCCCTCAACACCACCGCCTACCTGATCGCGTTCCAGCAGCACGGCTACCTGAGTTGGCACCGGGTCGTCGGCCGTGCCTACCGGCAGGGTGGTTTCGATGCCCACTGGGCCGCCCAGATAGAGGAGGTCCCGAGCGGCGAGCGTTTCGTGGTCGACAGCTGGTTCCAGGACAACGGTATGCTGCCTTTCGTGGAGGCGAGCACCGAGTGGCAGGACCTGCGCCATGCCAGAGTCCTGTTTTACCAACCAGCTGACTGAGCATCCGCGCCGGGCGGCAGCCCCGCAAATCCATGAAAACGCATGGCCGGGTCGTGGTGGGGCTTTCGGGCGGCGTCGACTCGGCCGTTGCTGCCTGGCGACTGCAGCGCGAGGGCTGGGAAGTCGTTGGCCTTTTTATGAAGAACTGGGAAGAGGACGACGACGAGGAGTACTGCGCAGCCCGGGAAGACCTCGCCATGGCGCACGATGTCTGCGAGAAGTTGGAGATTCCACTGCGTACAGTCAACTTCTCACACGAGTACTGGGAGCGGGTATTCTCCATTTTCCTGCGCGAGTACCAGGC
>PBTT01000042.1 GCA_002729195.1 Acidiferrobacteraceae bacterium | reverse complement strand
ACGACAACCCGGCCACGCCGCCCAAGTACGGCATTCGTGGCATACCTACGCTGATGCTGTTTAAAAATGGCGAGGTCGAGGCGACCAAGGTCGGAAACGCATCGAAAACTGAGTTGGCTGCTTTCCTCGACAAGCACCTGTAACATGGTTGTGCTGGTCAGTTGGCAGCACTTGATTCTGATGACACCCGAACACAAATACCCGTATACAAAGCAGACAGCCTGCACTCTAAACCCTAATAAACCCTGACCCCAACAACTTGGAGTAGACTGGCAGGGCCAGATAGTGATAGATTGATGCTAGCGCTACGCGCGCAGCTCCCCTTTTTAGCTGTTTCTCGAAACTACTTACTTGTTAGCCGTTTCTCGAAACTACTCACTTGCCACAATCCCGGGCGACAACCGGATGCCTTGGCAGTCAAACCCCCGACCGCTTCCACTAACACTGAGACTCCCACGTTATGTCGCTGAGCCTGACTGAACTGAAAGACAAGTCTCCCACCGAGCTGGCCGAAGTGGCCCGCTCGCTGAACCTGGATAACGTTTCCCGATTACGCCGGCAGGACCAGATATTCGCCATCCTCAAGTCCCAGGCCAAGCGCGGCGAGCAGATCAAAGGTGGGGGTGTGGTGGAGATTCTGCAGGACGGTTTTGGCTTTCTGCGCTCGGCCAGCAGTTCTTACCTCGCTGGCCCCGACGACGTCTATGTCTCGCCCAGTCAGATTCGTCGTTTCGGGTTGCGCACGGGTGACACCATCGCCGGCTTGATTCGCCCGCCCAAAGACTCGGAGCGCTACTTTGCCCTGCTTAAGGTCGAGTCCATCAATTTCCAGCCGCCCGAAGAGGCCAAGCGCAAAATTTTATTTGAAAACTTGACCCCACTGCATCCCGATGAGCGCATGCGCTTGGAGCAGGAAAACGGCTCTACTGAGGACCTCACCGGGCGGGTAATCGACATGGTTTCACCGATCGGTAAGGGTCAGCGCGGCCTATTAGTGTCGGCCCCCAAGACCGGCAAGACGGTCATGCTGCAGCAGATTGCCCACGCCATCATTGCTTCCGAGCCGGACTGCATTTTGATTGTGTTGCTCATCGACGAGCGGCCGGAAGAGGTCACGGAGATGAAGCGCACGGTACGCGGCGAAGTGGTTTCATCTACTTTTGACGAGCCGGCCTCGCGGCACGTACAGGTATCTGAGATGGTCATCGAAAAAGCCAAGCGGTTGGTCGAGCACAAGAAGAACGTCGTTATTCTGCTCGACTCCATTACTCGCTTGGCGCGCGCCTACAATACCGTACAACCGGCCTCGGGTAAGGTGCTGACGGGCGGTGTCGATGCCAATGCTCTACAGAAGCCCAAGCGGTTTTTCGGCGCAGCCCGCAATATTGAAGAAGGCGGTAGTCTGACCATCATTGCCACCGCGCTCATAGATACCGGCTCCAAAATGGACGACATTATCTACGAGGAGTTCAAGGGTACCGGCAATATGGAGATACACTTGGACCGGCGCATCGCCGAAAAACGAGTCTACCCGGCCATGATCATCAACCGTTCCGGCACCCGCCGTGAAGAACTGCTGACCGACCCCGCCGAACTGCAGAAAATCTGGCTGCTGCGCAAGTTACTACACCCGATGGATGATCTTGAAGCGGTTGAGTTTCTGCTTGATAAGTTGCGGGCAACCAAAAACAATGCCGAGTTCTTTAAATCCATGAACCGCTAACCTGCGGCTTGCCAGCAGGCGATGTTTCGCCTATGATCCGCATCCCTTTTCGGGCCCCCGCCTAGTCAGCGCAGGGTCAGTAACGCAAAGCCTCCAGCCATGAAGCCCGATACCCATCCTGCATACCAGACCATCAAGGTGGTCTGTGCCTGCGGCAATAGTTTCGAGACCCGTTCGACCCTGAACAGTGAACTGCACGTAGAGATCTGCTCGGCCTGCCACCCGTTTTACACCGGCCAGCAAAAGATTATCGACACCGCTGGCCGAGTGGGCCGGTTCCAGAAAAAGTACGGCCGTTCGGCCTGACACCTGCGCGCCGCTCTGGCGTATGACCCGGCAACCCCCTACCGTGGGCAACCGTACCGGTAAAATCAGCCAGGCGACACAGGTCGCCTTTTTTGTTTTTCTCTGGCTGAGCATTACTTCCACCTCGGCGACCGGGCTTCGCAGCGAGGCCATTGATCGGGTTATTGACGGTGACACGCTGGTGCTTGTCTCGGGTGAGGTAATCCGCCTGGCCGGAATCAATACCCCGGAACTTGGTCACGAGGGACGCTTAGCCGAACCGCTGGCACAGGCAGCGCGCGCCGCGTTGCAAACATTGGTCGAGGGCATTGAGGCTCAGGTTGAGGATGCTGTCGAGCCAAGGGATCGGCATGGCCGCACCCTGGCTTACTTGTTTACGCCGGACGGTACCAGTATCCAGGCCGCTCTACTGCGTCAGGGCCTCGCCAGTGCGGTGGCTATATCACCCAACGATGCGTATCTTCGCGAGTACATTGCCGCCGAGGATGCGGCCCGCCGCGCTGGGCGCGGAATTTGGGCGCTACCATACTATGCACCACGCCCGCCGGATGGCGCCCGCGGCGGCTACCAGTTCGTCCATGGCAGGGCGTCACCTATCGAGATGGGCGAAAAATGGCTTGCGTTTTCGCTGAGCAGGCAGTTTGTTATTCTGGTGCGTCGCACGGACTGGCAAGATCATTTTAACTATCTCCCGCGTGCGCTTGACCAGGCGGCGGTGACTGTGCGTGGCTGGGTAGGGAAAAGGAAATCCCGTAGCGTGCTCGTCATCAGTCACCCCTTCATGCTTGAACGCTGCGGCGTCGACCCACGGCGACTGTGTCCGGCAGATTGACCCGGCTTTGACCTGAGTCAGTGTTACACCAGCCTACGGCACAGTACACAGCCTGGCGCACCGCCTGGCCACCGGCAAGCGACTACACTCCGGCTTCTGATGAAAGGCTCACTTTTGCGCTTAACCCCCTGGCTCGCTGCCTGTGCGTTGCTGAGGCAGTGGCTTGGTGCCAGCAGTGCCACTACTTTAGGCGTCCTTTGTCCCGGCTGTGCCCGGGGCGGGCCTGACTGCTGCCGTTCGCCAAGTGGTGAGTGGTTATCCTTGAAGTGGAGACAAAACATGAACAAGGAGATTATTTTCCTGCTTGCCATAATTTTTGGCACCTTCACCGTGCCCGCCTGGGCTCAGGTCGAGGCCCATGCACCGATGGTGCGGGCCATGCCGCCGGGCCAGCCCAACAGCGTCGCCTTCATGATTCTGTATAACCACGCCATCAACGAACAGGTGCTGGTAGGAGCGCGCTCGAACGTCGCGACTGCGGTCGAGCTACACAACCACATAATGGCAGAGGGCATGATGAAGATGCGCCGCATCGAGCAAGTCGTGGTACCGGGCCATGGCCAGGTTGAACTCAAACCAGGTGGGTTACATCTCATGCTGATCGGGCTTAATCAAAACCTGGAGGTAGGTGAGCGGGTTACTATTGAACTGGAGTTTGCTAACGGCCAGCGCCTGATAGTCGCAGCGCCGGTGCGAATGCCTGAGGGCATGAAACATGAGGCCGATCACGGCAAGCACAGCGACTGACGGTGAGTGGTGGGCGCAGCCGGGGCCGCGCCCACCTTGGTACCAAGTGAATAGACAACGACCATGACAAGACAATGGTGGGTGCTTACGCTGCTTTTGCTGGGTGCGGCAGTACTTGGTTTGGGCGGCGGGTTGTGGATGCAGCAGCGCAGCAACCAGGTGATTGACCCCTATGCGGGTTTGGGTGGTGATTTCACCCTGGCCGCGGGCACTGGGCCGGTGTCACTGGCCGATTACCGCGACCAGGTGGTGATGCTGTTTTTTGGCTACACCCAGTGCCCAGACGTGTGTCCTACCGACCTCGCCCGCATGGGCGCAGTCTTGGATGGGCTTACCAACGAGGAGTCCGCCCAGGTCGTGGGCCTGTTCGTCAGTGTCGATACCGAGCGTGATACGCCGCGCAAGGTCAGTGACTATGCGGCGTTTTTCCACCAGCGGATCGTTGGCGTAACCGGTTCTGCGGATGAGATCGCGGCAGTGGCAAAAAAATACTACGTGCTCTACCAGCAGGTGGAGGGCGACAACACGGCGCTTGGCTACACCATCGACCATTCGGCAAGCACCTACCTGATCGGCCGTGACGGTAAGGTCAAAGGCCTGGTCCAGCACAGCATAAGCGTTGGGGAGATGATCAAAGCGGTGCGTGCAGTGTTGGCCAGTTGAGTGTATCCACGACGATGAGACTCGAAATATGTGTGGCGCAGGTCGAGCGACGTCTGGCCGATGGCGGGCTGTACTTCGGCCATGGCACCGACAACGCCTTCGACGAGGCAGTATGGCTGGCGCTGGCAGCGATCGAGTTGGATGCTGGCGCTGACCAGATTCCCTGGCAAAAAACACTGACCGACACTGAGCAGGCACAGGTTGAGGCGCTGCTCGCTAGACGTATCCGCACCCGTCGGCCATTGGCTTACCTGATCAACCAGGCGTGGTTTGCTGGCCACGAGTTTTTTGTCGATGAGCGCGTCATTGTGCCGCGCTCCCACCTGGGGGAATGGATTGTCGGATGTTTTGCACCATGGCTGGCTGGCCAGCCGATAGCATCGATCCTGGACCTCGGTACCGGCAGCGGTTGCATTGCAATAGCGCTGGCGCACGCCTTCCCGGCGGCACGAGTGGATGCGAGCGACCTGTCGAGCGATGCGCTGGCAGTGGCTGCCATCAATACACGCCGTCACGACATTGTCGATCGTGTGCGGCTGCTGCGCTCGAACCTGTTCACGGGGCTCGCCGGGCAGCGTTACGATCTCATCGTTTGTAATCCCCCTTACGTCAGCGACGCCATCATGGGTGGATTGCCAGACGAGTACAGCTATGAGCCAGCGCTTGCGTTTGCCGGCGGTAGCGAGGGTCTCGACTTCATCGATTCCCTGCTGCGTGAAGCCCGCACACACCTCACCGATGAGGGGACGCTGGTGGTGGAAGCCGGTAGTGCCAAAGCGGCGGTGGAAGCTGCCTGGCCGCAGGTGTCATTCACCTGGCTTACCTCCCTCAACGGTGAGTCGGTGGTGTTCCTGCTGGGAGCGCAGGAACTCCAGCAGTATCGCTGGTGAGTGGATTGTGGCCCACGTGCTGCCAGGCCCAGCGCGGGTACCGGCTGGGGCACCTTTCCAGCAAGCGTCTGGCACGATATTCTCTTCAGGCAAGCCCTCTGGCGGAGGACCAAGCGACAGATAATGCCGATCAAAGGCCCGTTAAGATATTGATCGAGGGTCTATCGGATCGATCAGAACAACGTATTCTTACGCATAGTACGGAGCCAAAAGCCTACCAAACACACCAAGCCCGGCCCGCGAAACCCCTTGGCGCCGGCTAGCAAGCGGAGCACCCATGAGGATGAAAAATTCAGAACTATTTGCCGCGGCAGCCCGAGTCATACCCGGCGGCGTCAATTCCCCGGTCCGCGCGTTCAAGGCGGTCGGTGGCACACCGGTATTCATCGAACGGGCACGTGGGCCGCTACTCTACGGCTCGGACGGCCGCGCCTATATCGACTATGTGGGTTCGTGGGGGCCGATGATCCTTGGCCACGCAGACTCTGATGTGGTGGCCGCGGTGTGTGCGGCTGCTGACCGGGGATTGAGTTTCGGCGCACCGACCAGCCTTGAGACCGAACTGGCGCAACTGGTTTGTACTGCGGTGCCATCGATCGAGCAGGTGCGCATGGTCAACTCCGGCACCGAGGCGACCATGAGCGCAATCCGCTTGGCTCGCGGCTATAGCGGCCGCGACAAGGTAATCAAGTTCGAGGGTTGCTACCACGGCCATGCCGATGGCTTGCTGGTTAAGGCAGGCTCCGGGGCGCTGACCCTGGGTGTGCCGACCTCTCCCGGGGTGCCCACGGCTATGGCCGAGCACACGCTGACCCTGGAGTTCAACAACGCCGAGCAGGTGAAACAGGTGTTCGCTGAGGCGGGCGCCACTATCGCCGCAGTCATTGTCGAGCCGGTTGCCGGTAACATGAATTGCGTGCCACCGGTACCCGGGTTCCTCGAGACATTGCGCGAGACTTGCGACCACCATGGCGCTGTGCTGATCTTCGACGAGGTAATGACCGGTTTTCGCGTCGCAGCAGGTGGCGCCCAGGCGCTTTACGGTGTAACCCCCGACCTGACTACGCTAGGTAAAGTGTTGGGCGGCGGCATGCCGGTCGGTGCGTTTGGTGGTCGGCAGGAGATCATGGCGCAATTGGCACCATTGGGCCCCGTCTACCAGGCGGGAACGTTGTCGGGCAATCCCCTGGCCATGGCCGCCGGCATTGCCACATTAAAAAAAGTTCTGACACCGGGCTTTTTCGATATGCTCAGCGCCAAGACCCGTCACCTGACTGAGGGCCTGACTGCAGCAGCGGATGCGGCGGGCGTGGCGCTGGTCACCCAAGCGGTCGGTGGCATGTTCGGTCTGTTCTTTGCTGACCGTCAGCCTATCACCCGCTTCAGCGAGGTCATGGCCTGTGATGCAGAGCGCTTCAAGTTTTTTTTCCACGGCATGCTCGATGCCGGCATCTACCTCGCGCCTTCTGCGTATGAGGCCGGCTTCGTCTCCAGCACTCATGGTGATGCCGAGATAGNGCGTACCATTCAGGCGGCAGCCGGAGTGCTGGCAGAACTCAGTTGAGAAAGTTGCTATCGAGCGGTTNGCNCGGCGCAGTACCGATGGCAGCACGGCAGGNGCTGCCCAACACNATCGCAATGAGAAGCNGTGTCAGNGCAATANNNATGNCGACANTCANTAAANCAACCGGTGGGATTTGCACAGCACGAGCCGCACGGGGCGCCTAAGCACCCAGTGAGCAGCAGAGATTTGACAACGGTGGGTGNCGGCTGGTGGAGCCGCATGACCCGCCGGGGATCAATCAGTCGACGGGTGCGACGTCTTCTGCAGCAGGGCCCTTGTCCCGCGGGATGAGAGTGAACTCGACCTTCTGACCTTCAGCCAGGGTCTTAAAACCCTCNCCACGGATTTCACGGTAATGTACAAAAACATCGTCTCCATTTTCCTGCTCGATGAAGCCGAAGCCTTTGCGTTCATTGAACCACTTAACNGTTCCGGTATGCCGATCCGACATAACTCCTCCACAATGGTGACTACACATACGGGCAGATGCATACATCTTTGTCGCATCACCCAGGCGCCATTGTACCGGTGTCACGCGTAAGTGCAACCATGCACGGTTTTCGCTACCCGGTCTGTTGGCACACTGCGCGCAGCGGGATATCCGACTCGCGGTCGAACCAGTCTTCGATTAGGCGAAAAGAGATTGAAATAACAGGTGGCGGTTTAAAGCGACCGACCGCCAGCCACTCGCTGACCTGTTGGCGNTCGAGCCACAGGGNGTCCTCCAATTCGTTGTCGTTGCGACAGATNCGGTCGTTGCCGGCGACGGCCGAATAGCCCAGCATCAGCGANCCAGGAAAAGGCCAGGGTTGCGAGGAATGGTAGTTTGCGCGAATGACCTCTACCCCGGTCTCCTCTGCGACTTCCCGCACCACCGCCTGCTCGGCGCTTTCACCTGGTTCGACGAAACCGGCAATGGTCGAATAGCGGTGCTGTGGCCACTCGCTCTTGCGGCCAAACAGGGCCCGCTCCCCCTTTTCCACCAGCACGATTATGGCCGGATCAGTGCGCGGGTAATGCAAGTGGCCACACTCGCGGTTGAGGCATTCGCGGACATGTCCACCGTGGCGCGAGACTGTGGTCGAACCACAGTGGCTGCAGTAACGATGNCTCCGGTGCCAGACCGCCATGGCTCGGGCATATCCCAGCAGCGCAGCCTGNGCTTCATCGAGCATGCCGGCGAGGGTGCGCAAGTCGGAAAATTCCTCGCCCGGCGCGACTGTCCCAGACTCGAGCAAGGCAACGAAGAAATCATGCCCGTCCTGCCGGCCGAGGTAGACCTGCTGCGTGTCGCTGCCAAAGCGGGCTTCCAGTGTCACCCGCGGCAGCTGCACCACAGTTACGCCATGTCGNTCCCGCTGCACCAGTAATGCGAGGTCGTGNACTGCCAGAAAACGCGCCCCCTCGGAACTTGCGCGCCGGGCCAGTTCTGCGTTCGAGCCGCGCAGCTCAGCGGCGCGATCAAGGCTGTCGCTACACAGCAGATTCAACCGGCTGGCACTCAGGTGATCCATAGGCGGCAAAAGGGTACTGGTGCGGTTCTTCATACACCGAGATAACGGGGGGTCCAAGGTTACTACAGGCAGATCGCTGTCGGGGTAAACTTTAGCGGGCGTCATGCAGCGGGTAGAATTGCNGGTTCCCGCAGTTANCTGCGACCGGCGCCGCCAGATGTCGCCNCAGGGATCATTGCCACCACGTGTAGTACCACCATGCGTAACAAGGTTCGCAAACTGCTTTCAGGCGCGGTCGCTGCGTTGGTTGGCGACNGTGTACTGCCCAAGGATACTTCACTGGAAGTGCAAGTAGAGCGTTCGCGCAAGCCCGGCCATGGCGACTTCGCAAGCAACGTGGCCCTGGTGCTTGCTGGGCCTGCGGGTTTACAGCCGCGGGAACTCGCCGAGCAACTGCGCACGCGCCTGCCAGCGTCGAGTCTGGTCGAGCGGACGGAAGTTGCCGGGCCGGGTTTTATCAATATTTTCCTCGCGGCCGATGCCTGTTGGCGGTTACCCGANNAGATCCGCACGCAAGGCGTGCGTTTTGGCACCAGCGATGTGGGCGCCGGGCAGCGGCTGATGGTGGAATTCGTCTCGGCCAACCCGACCGGGCCGCTGCACGTGGGCCACGGCCGCGGTGCGGCTTACGGTGATGCGTTGGCGCGGGTACTGCGCGCAGCCGGCTACGAAACCAGCAGCGAGTATTACATCAACGACGCTGGCCGACAGATGGATATCCTTGCGCTCAGNGTGTGGTTGCGTTACCTGGAANTGGCCGGTGAGNCGCTGACCTTTCCCGATCAGGCCTACCAGGGCGATTATGTTTTTGATATCGCGGCCACCGTGCACCGCGAGAATGGCGACCGCTACCNGTATGATGCCGGCGNGCTCATGCAAGATCTNCCCGCGGATATGGACCAGGCACTCGANACCCTTATCGCCCGGNCCCANNNGCATTTAGGGGCGGACCAATTTGCCTACATACACGGTCTCGCCCGCGACACGCTGGTTGCCGACATATGCGGCGACCTTGCCGGCTTTGGTGTCGACTACGATACCTGGTATTCGGAGAAAAGCCTGATCGCGAGCGGTGCNGTGCAGCGGGCAGTCGATGATCTCAAGGCCAATGGCTGCCTCTACCAGCAGCACGGCGCCTGGTGGTTTCGCAGTACCGACTTCGGTGACGAAAAAGACCGGGTGGTGCTACGCGCCAATGGTAACCACACCTATTTCGCTACCGACATCGCCTATCANCGCGACAAAGTCGAACGTGGTTTCGGACATGTCATCAACATCTGGGGNGCCGATCACCACGGCTACGTTAAGCGGGTTAAGGCTTCACTGGCAGCGCTGGGTCTGGATCCTCAGCAATTGACGGTGCTGCTGGTGCAGTTCGCGGCGCTCTACCGCGGTGGTGAGAAGGTTGCCATGTCCACCCGTAGCGGTGAGTTTGTCACCCTGCGCGAATTNCGCGAGGAAGTTGGTTGTGATGCGGCGCGCTTTTTCTATGCGCTGCGCAAACCCGAGCAACACATGGATTTCGACCTGGATCTTGCCAAGTCGCAGTCAAGCGACAATCCCGTCTACTACGTGCAGTACGCTCATGCCCGCATCTGTAGCGTATTTCGCCAACTCGGCGAAAAAGGTATCGACGTGGACCTTGCCGGGGCCGATCATAGCCTGCTGGTCGAGCCACGCGAGGCCGATTTGTTGCAGCGGCTGTCGCGCTATCCGGAGACGGTCGAGGCGGCNGCGTGCAATTACGAGCCACACCAGGTGGCCTACTACCTGCGCGAGCTTGCCAACGACTTCCACACTTACTACAACGCCCACCCGTTCATTGCAGCCGCAGCCGACTTGCGGCTCGCCCGCCTATCGCTGATCGACGCCAGCCGACAGGTGCTGACCAACGGTTTGGGCCTGCTCGGGGTATCGGCACCGGAGCGCATGTAGACCATGGCCCGCAGCACCCGCAAGCGCGGTAACAACAGGCGCCAGCAGGGCTGGCGGCCATTTCACGACCTGATTCTGCTGACGGTAGGGGTGACTGCGGGCGTGATCGGTGCCGCACTTTATCAGGGCGCGATCAGCGGTGACCCCGACCGCATGGGGGCCGGCATCAAGCAGTTGCTGCAGGACTCACGCGAGCAAGCGGGTAAGCCAGAAACGCCGCTGTCGGCCACCGCCGGCAACGCCGCACCAGCGCGCACCAGCTTTGACTTCTACACAGTGCTGCCCGAAATCGAGCACGTAATTCCCGATACCGGCGATTTCGAGCCGCCGTTGGCCCCCTCATCTGTCGAGACGACAGCGCAACCCGCCAGCAAGAAAACCGAGCCTGGCAGTTACTACATGCTGCAGGCCGGCGCCTACACCAAGCCTGCCCAGGCCGACCGGATGAAGGCGAAACTGGCACTGGCCGGGTTTGAGCCCAGTATCCAGCATATCTCGGTGCAGGATCGTGGTGACTTCTACCGGGTTCGGGTAGGCCCTTACCGGACCATGGGCGAGATGGAAGCGGCCAACCGCAAACTTGCAAACATGCAGATCAAGGCGCTGCGCCTCAAGGTTTCNCGCAAGCCCTGAGTTCGGCNCTCATTGNCGNGCCTGCAGCCAGCCGGCAATCGTGGCNGGAATGCGCNGCTGTGCGCGCTGACTGACATAGATGCCGATGTGGCCACCGTCGAATGCCGACTCAGTGTANTCAGCACTGCCAACNTGATTTGCCAGCGCCATGGATGCGGCCGGCGGNACCAGATGATCAAGTTGCGCATAGATATTCAGCACCGGGCAGGTGACGTCAGCCAGCAGCACCGGCACCGTGCCAATCGTCATCTCNCCCCTTACCAGGGCATTACGCTGAAACANTTTGCCAACGAACTCCGCGAACGCCCGCCCGGCNTGGTCCGGGCTGTCNGCGATCCAGCGTTCCATGCGCAGGAAAGTGCGCAGCCGGTCGGGGTCATCGGCGAGGTCGGCGAGTTCCATGTACTTCTGCCCNGCCAGCCGGAAAGGCTGCAGAGCCAGGAACAGGGCGTTGAGGAAGCCNCCCGGCACGTTGCCGTANCANGTCGCCAGCCGGTCNAGGTCCACACCCTGGACCCAGCGGCTGAGCAGGTTGCCCGGGGTGTGGAAATCCACNGGCGTCACCATNGTGACGAGGTTACGGACCTTGCCGGGGAAGAGTGCGCTGTAGCACAGGCTGAAGGTCCCGCCCTGACACACNCCNAGNAGATTNACGGTCGNCTCACCGCGCAGGTCGCAGACNGCGTCAACGCAGCTGTCGAGGCGGTCGCACAAGTAATCCTCCAGCGTGGTCTGGTGATCGCCGCTGTCCGGGTAGCCCCAGTCGACGAGGTAAACGTCCAGNCCCTGTGCCAGCAACTGAGCGATGGTGGAGCGTTGCGGTTCCAGGTCAAGCACGTAAGGGCGGTTGACCAGCGCATACGNGATNAGCAGTGCTGGTCCGGGGGCCTTGTGGCTACGGNTATCNCCGTAGCGATAGAGTGTTACCTTGTTATTTGCCANGACGGTCTCGCGCGGCGTCCCACCTACCGTCGCCGGCCCGAGTTCACCCAGCTGCCGCAGGCTCTGCTCCAGGCGTCGGGCAAGTTCCGCCGCCTCGGCCACGCTGTCCGGGACGCTATTCACGAGCGTTTGCCGCGCTTGCTGCGGCCGGTCTTGGCTGTGGCCGCTGCTTTGGAGCNCTTCTTTTTTACTTTAGGCTGCGCGTCGTCGGCGCTGGCACGATGCGGGNTTGTCGCCGGCGCNGGTTTNTTCTTCGGTNCGNTNTCGGCGCGCAGCGCTGCCAGTTCACGGCGCAGCGCGGCCTCGCGCTCGNGCGCTGCGGCCAGTTCTTCTTTCAGTTNCTGCGGGTCAGCTTCGGGCGCTGCGCCAAGGCCGACCAGAAACTGCAGGTCTACCTGGACGTTGATGANATCACTGACCAGGCCAGCATAGCGCTCGCTCAGCGCGTGCCGGTTGTATACAGACTCGGCGCACGCTACCCACAAGTCGTAGACCCCGCGCAGGTCCTGCGGAGCATCAGCTGCTGTCAGTGCCGTGCGCAAATGCTCCCAGGTCTCGGCGGTGATTTCGAGCCAGGNCTGCTGCANGGCANTGAGCGTTTCCTGCCAGCGTTTGAGTGCATCGGCCCAGCGTTTGGCTTCAGCACTGTCCGTTGGCGGGNCAGCCGGAACCNCACCAGGCCANNCCGNNCCGGTGGTTTGCTGAGCGCCGAACAAATCAAAGGGTAAGCTACCNGTTACTGCCGGCGGCGCAGCAAAGGGCTGGNCGGCNCCAATAAAACCCGGCAGGGGNGGGGTACCCGCGGCGGTGAGGGCGGTGGCGAATTGNTGCTGCAGGCGCGTNAGNGCCTGCACCCAATCATCGGCATCCCCAGGATTCATNATGCCTTATTNTAGATGCAAGCCCAGGTACCGCCGCTTGCNCGCAGTTGNCTGCGGNGCTCACCGAGGCTGCTGATGGACCAGGCCTGGGGTTGGCCCTGTGGCTGGAGAAAATCGAGCGAGCGGGGCCGCTGGTGCCCGCTATGCGCGGCCGTGTGCCGGGGTAACAGTTTATAAACTATTGAATAAACACAGTTTATTTTATATTAAAAAATTGTTGCATTGCACAAAAAGATTTGTTATTGTGCAATGCAACAAAAGGGGTTTTTCCCCTAANCAGCATTTTTCACTTAAACCACAAGAGGACTATGACATGACTGATAATGTTAAAGACTCATACGAGAAGGTCGCTCAGGCCGCCAATGCGGCTGCCAGCGATGCCGGCAAGCTCGCGGTCGACAGCCTGGAAAAATTGATGGAATTGCAGATGGGTGCCGTGCGCACCTACGCCGATGCGGTGCTGAGTAACGCCCGCGAGGCGCTCGAGATCAAGGACGCCGATTCCGCCCGCACCTATTTCGAGAAGCAGCCGGAGGTCATCCGCGGCCTGGTGCAGCAGATGGCCAACGACTCGGGCGAGGCCATAAAGCTCAGCCAGCGCTATGCCGAGGACAGCCAGGCGTTGCTGCGCAAGTCGGCAGAGCAGAAGTAATACTTTCGGCAATGCTTGCCGTTCAGCCGGCAAGGAGGTTGGGGCCGTAATAGGTCATTTTTCAGACTGCGGCGCCTTGTGTAACATGCTGGCAGGCGGGGAAGTTTGGCACAATACCGTGCCCGGAATCAGCCGGGGTAGCAATCGCCGGCGCCGTCCAATCGAAGTGGAGGATTAAGACATGACTGAAGTCGTTATCGCCAGTGCCGCCCGCACTGCAACTGGTGCTTTCAACGGGGGCTTGAGCGCTCTGCCAGCCAGTGAACTTGGCCGCGTGGCAATTGCTGCCGCGCTCGAGCGTGCAGGGGTGGCGCCAGCGGATGTTTCCGAGGTGGTGATGGGCCAGGTCCTCACCGCCGGTACTGGACAAAACTCGGCCCGGCAGGCGGCCATCGCTGCCGGCATCCCGGTGGAGAAAACGGCGCTCGTAATCAACCAGTTGTGCGGTTCCGGGCTGCGGGCCGTGGCCATGGGCTACCAGGGAATCTTAACTGGCGATGCCGACGTCGTCGTTGCTGGCGGCCAGGAGAGTATGAGCCAGGCACGGCACTGTGCTCACCTGCGCAATGGGCAAAAACTGGGCCCGCTGGAGATGATCGACAGCATGATCGTCGACGGCTTGTGGGATGCGTTCAACGGCTACCACATGGGCACCACCGCCGAAAACGTGGCCAACAAGTTTGCCATCTCGCGCGAGAGTCAGGACGCTTTTGCTGCTGCCTCGCAGGGTAAGGCCGAAGAAGCACAAAAGGCCGGTCGCTTCGATGAGGAAATCACACCGGTCACGATCAAAGGGCGCAAGGGCGACACGGTGGTCAATAGCGACGAGCATCCCCGCCACGGCACTACCGCTGAGAAATTAGCTGGCCTGAGGCCTGCTTTTGCCAAAGACGGCTCGGTTACTGCGGGCAATGCCTCGGGTATCAACGACGGTGCGGCCGTCACCGTGCTGATGAGCGCCGAGCAAGCAGCCAGCCGTGGCGTAACGCCGCTCGCGCGCATCGTCTCCTGGGCCACCGCAGGCGTGGACCCGTCCATCATGGGTACCGGGCCTATTCCAGCCAGTACCCGGGCGCTGGAAAAAGCCGGCTGGGCGGTTGCCGACCTGGACTTGGTCGAGGCCAACGAGGCGTTCGCGGCGCAGGCTTGTGCGGTCAACCAGGAAATGGGCTGGGATACGGCCATCGTTAACGTCAACGGTGGCGCCATCGCTTTGGGTCATCCGATTGGCGCATCCGGCGCACGGGTACTGACCACGCTGCTGTACGAGATGCGCCGTCGCGATGCGCATAAAGGGCTTGCGACCCTGTGTATCGGCGGCGGCATGGGTATTGCCATGTGCGTGGAACGGCCCTGAGCATCTACCTGACTCTCACTTCACACACCTCTTAACTTTATCGGAGTTATTAAAGATGCCACATACAGCAATTGTCACGGGCGGAACCCGCGGTATCGGCGCAGCCATTTCCACTACACTGCAGCAGGCCGGACACAAGGTTGCGGCCACTTATGCAGGTAATGACGAGGCGGCCCAGCGCTTTCACGACGAAAGCGGCATTTCCGTCTACAAGTTCGATGTGGCCGATTTCGAACAATGCGCTGATGCTGTCAGCCGCATAGAAAGCGATCTTGGCCCCNTCAACATCCTGGTCAACAATGCCGGCATCACTCGTGACGGTACGCTGCACCGGATGGATTTCGAGCAGTGGAACCAGGTATTGCAGACCGACCTGTCCTCCTGCTACAACATGTGCCGCAATGTCATCGATGGCATGCGCGAACGGGGGTTCGGGCGCATCGTCAACATTGGTTCGGTCAACGGCCAGGCCGGCCAGTACGGCCAGGTCAATTACGCTGCGGCCAAGTCCGGTATCCATGGCTTCACTAAGGCGCTGGCGCTCGAGGGCGCGGCCAAGGGTATAACGGTCAATGCCATTGCGCCGGGTTACGTTGACACCGACATGGTGCGGGCGGTGCCGGAAAAAGTACTGGAGAAGATTATTGGCACCATTCCCGTGGGCCGGCTGGGTTACGCCAGCGATATTGCCCGGGCGGTGATGTTCCTGGTCGAGGATGACGCTGGGTTTGTGACCGGCTCGACACTGTCGATCAACGGTGGCCAACATATGTATTAAGGGGGGTTCGTTCGGCCTAGGGCGGTGGTATTATTGCGCTGCACAATCGGGAGGGCCTCATTGTGAGTGCAACACGGATTATCAAGAAGTACCCCAACCGGCGACTCTACGATACTGAGCTCAGCCACTACATCACGATCTCCGACCTGCGTCAGTTGATCGTCGGAAGCGAGGAGTTTCAGGTGGTGGATGCCGCCAGCGGTGACGATATTACCCGTAGCACGCTGCTGCAGATCATCAACGAGCAGGAAAGTGGTGGCGAGCCGCTTTTCACCACCGAGATTCTCACCAATCTCATCCGCTTCTACGGCGGCAGCACGCAGAAGATGTTCACCGACTATCTGGACCGCAGCCTGACACTGTTCGTGGAGCAGCAGCAGGCCTACCAGGACCGGCTGGCCGATTTTCTCGGCCAGACTTCCATGGGCGCCATGTCGGAAATGGCGCGGCGCAACATGGAAGTTTGGCAGGACGTACAGCAGAACTTCCTTGAGTCAGCCGGGTTGGCCAAGACTGCTGACAAGCCCTCCAGCAAAAGTACCAGCAAGACGGACAAAAACCCCACCGGCGACTGAAGTCGTTATGCTGGCCGAGGCATTTGATGCCGGCGGTGTCTCCGCCTGTCGTTCGCCATCGCCGAAGACGAGTCCTTACAGAACTTGGTCCAGGAAAAGTTGATCACTTTGGAGACCGCTAGTTCAGCCGCCTTGGACTCGGAGAAGTTCGACTGACCGATTCGGTCTCCCAAGCGTTAGGAAATAACCGTCCAGTGACCAGGTCGATATATGAATGACAGGACAGTCAAGCTCGTGTCGGGGTACCTGCCCAACATCGACTTCCCCGACCAGACCGCCCAAGAGATGGGCCTTCCGTTTCGCTTTGCGGTTGTGTTGGATACGTTTCGGGAATCAAAGGTGGATATGTTCTTTGATGCTGAGTTGTTCTTCATCTTGTTTGACCGGATCTTTGGCGTGATTCAGCATGACGCAATGGCTATTGAGTTCGACGAAGAGGGCAAGATTGCCTTCGGCTCTCTGGACGCGGCTACCGAACATTTTTACAACTTGCCCGAGCAGGACCGCGAGCCATTTGTACAGGCATTACTGTCGCTGAATGGGGCGCCGACCAGCTTGGTCCGGGCAGAGTGGCACTATCGTGTCGGTGGGCCGGAGCCGTATCATGATTCCTACACCTATTCGATATATCGACGCAGCCAGGATCCTTCCGATCTAGTGGACGCATGTCGCGCCGTGTGCGCCGAACAACGCGCCCTGGTAGCCGGGGAGTTTCAAGGTGAATCCGCCCCGAAGATATCTCTCTGGAAACGCATCATTAATACAATACGATAAGGCAGGGATAGGAATTTGCTTTTGGCAGAGGTGGGGCCTTGGGCCATCAACCGCTCCAGAACATCCACCGGACTGACACCGATGACCCAGAAACAGCAAATTCAGGACAGCGCGTGACCGCAGCGTCGGCGTCTCCCGCCCGTAGCGGCGGCCAGATTCTCATCCAAGCGCTGTGCCGGCAGGGGGTGGGCTGCGTCTTCTGTGTGCCAGGCGAGAGTTACCTCGCTGCGCTGGATGCGCTGCAGGATGCCCCCGCTATCACTACCGTAGTCTGTCGGCACGAGGGCGGTGCTGCCATGATGGCTGAAGCCAGTGCCAAGCTGACCGGGCACCCCGGGGTGTGCTTTGTGACCCGAGGCCCCGGTGCAACCAACGCGGCATCCGGCATGCACGTGGCTGCCCAGGATTCCACACCGCTAGTGTTGCTCATTGGGCAGGTCAGCCGTGATGCCCTCGGCCGCGAGGCCTTCCAGGAGATCGATTACCGGTTGTTCTACAACGGTTTGGCCAAGCACGTCGAACAAGTGCACGACGCCGCACGAATACCTGAGATCATGAGCCGTGCTTTTCACATGGCCTGCAACGGTCGGCCCGGCCCGGTGGTCGTAGTGCTGCCTGAAGATGTTCTGGCCGAAAACGCACAAGTCGCCGATCTACCGCCGTGCCACGTGCTTCATGGCGAACCCGCGCCGCAGGACATGGCACGGTTCCAGGAATTGCTGGAAACCGCCAGGCAGCCACTGCTGCTGGCCGGTGGGCGTAACTGGAGTACAGCAGCACGCACAGCATTGCACGATTTCGCACGGCGCTGGCAGTTGCCTGTCGCCACAGCTTTTCGCTACCAGGATGTATTCGACAATACAGATGCGCAATACATCGGTAACGTCGGCACTGATCTGAACCCGCAGCTCGAAAGTGCGATTGAGACCTCCGATCTTGTGATTGCACTCGGGGTGCGTCTGGGCGAGGTCACCACGGGCGGTTACACTCGCCTGCGCGTACCTATCCCCGGCCAGCAGCTGGTGCACGTGCACCCGGGTGCCGAGGAACTGGGCCGCGTCTATTTCCCCACGCTGGCACTGCCGGTACCGGCGCCGGTGTTTGCGCTGGCTCTATCAGCGTTGCAAGCCCCTGCTAATTTCCCCTGGGCCGAACAGGGCCGGCAACTGCGTGCTGACTACCTGCGCTGGAGTACCCCGGCGGATGCCCCCGGTGCTGTCAATCTGACCGAGGTGATAGCGCATCTCAGCGAGGCACTGGCAGATGACGCCATCGTCTGCAACGGTGCTGGTAACAACACTGGCTGGCTGCACCGCTATTTCCGGCACCGTGGCAGCGGCCGGCAGCTGGCCTCAACTTCTGGATCGATGGGTTACGGCCTGCCCGCCGCCATTGCAGCCGCGCTGGTACATCCACAACGGCAGGTCGTTGCCGTGGTCGGCGACGGTGATTTTCAGATGACCGGGCAGGAGTTGGCCACTGCCGTGCAGTACGGCCTGTCGATCGTGGTGATTGTGGTCAACAACGCGATGCTCGGTACCATCCGCATGTATCAGGAAATGCGTTACCCGGGTCGAACTCAATACACTGGCTTGATTAACCCGGATTTCTGTGCTTTGGCGGGCGCCCACGGGCTTGTCAGCGAACGGGTCAGCATGACCGACGAATTTGCGCCGGCGTTACAGCGTGCCCTGGCCGCGCCGGGTAGCGCCTTGATTGAAGTTGTCACCGATGCTGAGGCGATCACCCACACGGCGACTCTGACCGAACTGCGCGGGTAAACCGCCTGTTTCAGGTTGCCAGCACCCGCTGCAAAGCAGCAACCAGATGGTCCAGTTGTTCTTCTGAGATCAGCAGCGGCGGCAGCAGCCGGATCACGGTAGACCCCGCCGGCAGTGCCAGGATGTGTTCCTGCTCAGCCAACGCCTTGAGACAGGGGGTCGCTTTTTCTTTAAGCTCGATGCCGATCATCAGGCCCACGCGGCGTACTTCGCGTACCCGCGCTGGCAACGCGGCACAAAAGCGCTGCTCGAAATATGCACCGAGGGTTGCGGCGCGCTCGGCCAGCTGTTCTGTTTCCATGGTTTCGATGGCAGCCAGGGCCGCGGCGCAGGCCAGCGGATTGCCGCCAAAGGTCGAGCCGTGGCTGCCGAGAGTAGCCTGGACCTGGCTGCTTGCGAGCACCGCACCCATCGGTACGCCGCCGGCAATACCCTTGGCCAGGCACATGAGATCTGGCGCTAGGCTGAGCTGGTCGCAGGCGAAGAAACTGCCGGTGCGGCAGAAGCCGGTCTGTACTTCGTCGATGATGAGCAGCGCCCCGCGCTCGCTGCACAAGCGCCGGGCGCAGGAGAGAAAATCGGGGTCTGCCGGGCGCACGCCGCCCTCACCCTGTATCGGTTCGAGGATAACGGCGGCGGTACTCTGATCCACCGCCGCGTCCAGTTTTTCGCTGTTATTGAGCGGCACGAAACGGCAGTCAGGCAGCAGTGGCTCGAAGGCGTCGCGGTATTTATGGGTCACACTGAGCGCACCCAGCGTGCGCCCGTGAAAACCACGCATGGCGCTGACCAGCCCAGTGCGGCCAGTAGTGAGGCAGGCGAACTTGATGGCCGCTTCGACTGCCTCGGTACCTGAGTTACACAGGAACACCCGCTCAAGTCCAGCAGGTGCAAGCTGCACCAGTTTTTCCATCAGCCGGCCCCGGCTGTGGTGGTAGAAGATTCCAGGACAGGTGATCAGTTGGGCAGCCTGGCCGGTGATGGCCGCGGCGACAGCCGGATGAGCATGCCCAAGATTAGCGACCCCAACGCCGGTGGCACAGTCGAGGTATTCGGTGCCGGCATCGTCCCACACCAGCGCCCCCGAGCCGCGCACCAGTGTGATACCCCGGCGTGGATAAATCCCGAGAGCATAATGCTCCTCAAGTTGGCGCGCACTCATCGGATCAGCGTGCCCTTGCCGGCCAGCGCCTCGTGCACCGGCTGGGCCACGCGGCCGTCGGCAATGATGACCTCGGCGGCGCCGGCGGCAAACAGTTTGCGCAAAGCCAGCATCTTGCGCTTCATGCGGCCCGTAACCTGGTCCTCACGCTGCTCGAGTTCTGTGCGTGACATCTGCGTGACCAGACTGGTCGGGTCATCGTGGTTGTCCAGGAATCCTGGTGCCTCGATCAGTTGTACGATGCGCGCGGCGTGCAAGGCGTCCTGCAGCGTGTTGACGATGTCGTCGTTCTCGGAGTTGATGGCGAAGCCTTGTTCGTCGACGATGGGTATGGTCAACACGGGACGGTAGCCATTGTCGAGCAGGAGTTCGAGCAGCGGTCCGTTGGCACGCTTGGGTTTACCGGAGAAATCGCGCTTGAGCAGGGTTTTGCCTTCGGCGCGCACGCGAATGCCGCGATTTCGTGCACCCTCGATAAGCCGGCCGTCAAGGCCGGTAAGCCCCAGCGCGTTGACCCCCTGGCGCTGACACATTTCCACGAAGCGCCGGTTACGCAGCCCGGCGTAACTCATCATGATGAGGTCGATTGCGTCCTGGTCCGAGTAAACGCTGGTGTAGCCCGACACCGAGGTCAACTCGACTTTGGGCTGGCCCAGTTGCCCGGCCACACGGTCGCGCAGGGCGTTGGCACCAAGAACTACCACGAAAGGCTCGATCAGTTCAGCGAGGTCCGCGGCGATGCCTTCGAGGTTGATGTCGGCGCCGCCACCGGCTTTGATGATCAGCATTGCTCTGGCCCCTGCAGTGCGATCACGCTGCGGTTGGGAATGGCTTGCCACTCACCGTGGTNGGGGTAGGGTTGCGAGCAGGCCACATCCACGTGGCCGACGNGGCCCCNATGCATCTGGAAGTAACCGGGGTTCTCGTTGAAAAGACTGGCGAGAATNCTGCTTTGCGNATCGGCTACCACCAGGTTCAGTGCCCGTACGTAGCGACTGCGNTTTTCGATCACCTCTATGCCTCGGCGTACGCCCGCAAGANGCCCNCCCTGGTCGAAGCGTTTCAGGTAGTTGAACACCTTCTCCGCCCCGATACGNCCATGCTCACGGATTCGCACGCCCTGCAGCTCACCGTTGAAGATGAAAATTTTTTCGCCGTCAATAAACGGCATGTTGTTCTCGACCATTATGCCCTCGTCGCGAAAAGCACTGCGCGCATGGCCAACCAGCAGAGTTGTCTCGGGAAAGCCGCCAAGGTCGTCTTCCCAGATAGGGCGGATGTCACGGTANACGCGCCATTGGCCTTGCTCCAGCCAGGCGCAGCCCCAGCCATGGCCCTGGTACTCGGGACTGGTACGGGAGATCTCGGCAAGCGCTGCTAAGTGCACCACAGGGTCGAAGGGGGCGGCCGCGTGCGCCCAGAGCAGCCGGCACACGGTAAGCCCTAGATCGGATGCAGGCCGGGAAAGCGCAAACCTGCCGTTTCCTCGAACCNGCACATGATGTTCAGGCACTGTACTGCCTGCCCGGCGGCGCCCTTCATCAGGTTATCAATGGCGCTTATTACTACTAGCCGGTTGCTGGTGCGATCACGGGCAAAGCCGATGTCGCAGTAGTTGCTGCCGGTGAGTAATTTGGGTTCGGGGTAGCGATAAATGCCACTGCGTTCCTTGACCATGCGTACGAAAGGCTCCTCGCCATAGGCTGCGCGGTAGAGTTGCCATACGGCCTTTTCTTCCAGGACCTCTGCGAGAAACACGTGGCAGGTCGCTAATATGCCGCGCACCATCTCGATGGCGGTGGCCGAGAAATGGATCGGCAACTGGCCCAGTTCCTGGTGCATCTCACCGACGTGACGGTGGCCGGTGGGTTGGTAGGAGCGCACTGCGCCGCTGCGCTCGGGATGGTGGCTGGCGGCACTCGCCGCATTGCCGCCCTCGCTGGAGCCCGCCTTGACCTCGATTACCACCGACTCGACCAGGCCAGCGCCGACCAGCGGCNCCAAAGCGAGAATACTGGCGGTGGCGTTGCAGCCGGCGCAGGCCACCCGGGTCGCGTCACGGATTGCTGCCCGGTGGCGCTCCGGGATACCGTAGGCGAAACTACCCAGCAGGTCCGGCCGCACGTGAGCCCCCCCGTACCAACGCTGGTAGCTGTCTTCATCATGCAGGCGGAAGTCGGCACTTAGGTCGATGAGTTTTGGCGCAAGGCGCTCGAATTCGTCAATCCGGCGCATGGTCTCGCCATGGGGCAGGCACAGCAACAGCACATCGCACGGCGCCAACTCATCCACCGCACAGAACTTCAGTTGCGTAACCTGGCGCAGGTTGGGGTGCACGCTGTGCACGAACTTGCCGGCGAAGCGCTCGGAGGTGACCTGCGCGACCTCGCAGTCGGGGTGAAACAGCACCAGGCGTAACAGTTCACCGCCGCTGTAGCCCGAGCCGCCGACAATACTTATCCTGGTCATGTGGCCTGCTCCATGGCGTGTTCGACAACCAGGGCCGGGATGTTCACGCCGGTGGTGTCGATGCTGTTGCGAAACTCCATGGTGTAGTTGACCTCGTTTACCAGTAGTCCGTCCGCAGTCTCGAAAAGATCCACCGCTAATACGCCCCCGCCTACTGCCCGTGCGGCGGCCAGCGAAACNGCGGCCACCTCGTCAGTAACCGGGCAGCCGGCGGCGATCCCGCCACGGGCGGTATTGGTAATCCAGTGGCGGGCGCTGCGGTAGATGGCCGCNACGCACTTNTCATCTATCACGAAGGAGCGGATGTCGCGACCGTTTTTGTTCACGTATTGCTGGATGTAGAAGATCGAGTGGTGGTAACTGCCGAGAATGGCTTTGTGTTCGAGGATCGACTCAGCTGCCTCCCGGTCGTTGATTTTGGCCAGCAGCCGGCCCCATGAACCTACGGCGGGTTTGAGTACTACTGGGTAGCCCAGCTCCTCGATGGCCACCAGCGCCGACTCCTCGGTGAAGGCAACGCGCAGCTCCGGCTGTGCTACGCCAGCCTCTTTCAGCGCCAGCGAGCACAGGATCTTGTCGCCGCAGACACGCGCCACCTCCGAGGAATTGATGCAGCGCACGCCGACGCTCTCGAGCAGCCGCAGGCCGTGCATGGCCCGGCTGTGGTTGATACAGCGCTCCAGTACCAGGTCCACCGCTGGTCGGGACTCGAGGTCGAAAATCAATTTACGGTCGTCGAGCAGCAGCGGCTCGAGCCCGCGCTGCCGGAACTCATCAATCAGCAGTTTCTCCTCCTTGCGGATCAGCGAGTGCAGCAGGCCGATTCTCACTGACCCCAGTCCTCCTCTGTCTCGGGCGCCTCGCTGAGCACCACGGGCTTGAGCCCTGTCACCTCGAGTTCGCTGCCGCACTCGGGACACTCAAGTAGTTCACCGATGACGGCATCGTCAGCGACCGTGACGGCGGCGCCACAGACAACACATTCATTCATGGCAGTTCTCCTGCTGCAATAGGATAGGTTAGAGTGTGCCGGCCCGCTCGCCGACAGCGAGCCGTATTGTAGTGCGCGGGCCCGTGCCGAGCGAGGCGCGTCAGGCGCGACCGGCTGTTAACCGAGGACTTAAGATCATGCTGCTGCAACTTGCGACCTGGCCGGAGGTGGAGACCTACCTCGAGTCGTCTACCGCTGTCGTGGTGCCGATCGGCTCCACCGAGCAGCATGGGCCCAACGGCCTTATCGGCACCGACGCAATCTGTGCTGAGACCATAGCCCGGGAGATGTCTTCGCGCATCGATGTGCTGGTCGGGCCCACCCTGGCAGTCGGCATGGCCCAGCATCACCTCGCCTTCCCGGGCAGCATCGCGCTCAAGCCTTCGACGCTGCTGGCACTGGTGCGTGACGTCGTCGAATCGCTGCTGTGCCATGGTTTTAGCCACCTTTATTTCCTGAACGGCCATGGCGGCAACGTCGCTACCGTGGGCGCCGCTTTTTCCGAGGTTTGGTCGGCGCGCAGTTTTGCCGGCAGCAGCAGGGCAACGCCGCGCCTGCGCCTGCGCAACTGGTGGACCGGGGCCCGGGTCATGGCGCTGTCGGCGGAACTTTTCGGCGATGCCGAAGGCAGCCACGCAACACCCTCGGAAGTGTCTTTGAGCTGGTACGCTCACGCCGACGCGGTCAAGGATGTGAGCCTCACCCCCGAGCAGGCCCCGGACGGGGTGATCCGGGATGCTGCCGACTACCGCCGCCTGTTCCCGGATGGGCGGATCGGCTCTAACCCGGGCCTTGCCAGTGTTGCTCATGGCGAGCGGATTCTCGCCGCTGCACTCGAGGATGCCCTCGAGGATTTCCAACGTTTCACTGAAGCGGACTGACCCCTGCCTGACGGAGCAGACTTCATGAACGATCAATTCCTGGCAGAGCTTTCGGCCCAGATCGACGACTTCGTCGCCGAGCGTGACTGGCAACAGTTCCATTCACCCAAGAATCTCGCCATGGCGTTGATCGTGGAGGCGGCCGAACTGGTCGAGCACTTCCAGTGGCTGGATGCAGTTGAGAGCGACGCACTCGATGAGGCCAAGCGCGGTGAGGTTGCCGACGAGTTGGCCGACATATTGATATATACGCTGCGCCTGGCCGGGCGCCTTGACATTGACCTCGAGCAGGCGGCTCTTACGAAAATGGAAAAGAACCGGCGCAAGTACCCAGCCGAAAAAGCCCGCGGCGTGGCTCTCAAGTACAGCAAACTTTAGTTGGCCATAGCGCGTGCCGCCAGGCACATCTCGAGTCAATCGGTGAAAGCGCCGGCGTAAGTCTCGCGCAGCACGTTTTTTTGCACCTTGCCCATGGTGTTGCGCGGCAGGGCGTCAACCCGGAATACCCGGCGCGGTATTTTGAAGCCGGCCAGCGTCACTTTTAAAGCATTGATCACGGACGCCTCATCCGGGGCCGTCTCAGCCGGCGCACAGATCACCGCGACCAGGCCCTCGCCGAGGTCTGCGTGAGGCACCCCGATAACGGCTGATTCGAGCACCCCTGGCAGGGCATCGATCGCTTGCTCGATCTCCCTGGGGTAAACGTTCAAGCCGCCGCTGATGACAAGGTCTTTGTCGCGGCCGACGATGCGCACCCGTCCGCTCTGGTCCATCACCGCGAGATCGCCCGAGACAAAAAAACCATCGTCACTGAATTCGGCCGCGGTCTTGTCCGGCATTTGCCAGTAGCCCTTAAAGACGTTGGGGCCGGTGAGTTCCAGCATGCCGATCTCGCCGGCCGGCAGCGGTTGGTGGTCCTCGCCAGATACTCGTACCGTGACCCCGGGTAGAGCAAAACCCACGCTTCCGGGCAGGCGTTCGCCGGCCAGCGGGTTGGAAGTGATCATGCCGGCTTCGCTCATGCCGTAGCGCTCGAGGATCTGGTGGCCGGTGCGCTCGAAAAAAGCCTGCCAGGTTTCTGTCCGCAGCGGCGCTGAGCCGCTAATGAAAAGCCGCATGCGCGCGCAGGCGGTACGGTCGAAATCCGCCAGTTCAAGCAGCCGGGTGTAAAAAGTGGGCACACCCATCATTACTGTGGCTTTTCCCAGTTGAGCGAGCACCTCCAGTGCATCGAACTTCGACAGGAAAAGCATCGGCGAGCCCGCCAGCATTGCACAGTGCACTGCCACGAACAGGCCATGGACGTGATACACGGGCAAAGCATGCAACAGCACGTCGTCAGCCCGGAAGCCCCAAAGGGTCTGCAGGGTCAGTGCATTGCTGGCGAGATTGGCATGGCTCAGCATGGCGCCCTTGGCCCGGCCGGTGGTGCCCGAGGTGTAGACGATTGCCGCGATGGCGTCAGCGCCCACCGCTGCGATCTCGACCACCGCTTCAGTCGCCCTTGCCAGCTCCGGCAGCGTGCCTGCACCAGCGGAGTCCAGTGTGACCAGTTTCGCCGCTACCGATTCCGCGGCAGCAGCGAACTCATCCTGGTTGCCCGCGCGGGCAACAAACAGCACCGGGCGCGCGTCTTCGAGGAAGTACGCCACCTCGGCCGCGGTGTAAGCGGTGTTAAGCGGCACGTAGGCCGCGCCCAGGCGCAGCACAGCGAGGTACAGGATCAGCGCTTCAGGAGACTTGTCAACTTGTGCCAGCACGCGCTCACCGGCAGTAACGCCCAGATGCTGAAGCGCTCCGGCATAGCGGGCACTCGCCGCATCGGCTTGCGTGTAACTCAGCTCACGGCCGTCGGGCAGCAACAGCCACGGGGCGTCGGGGTCGGCAAGGAAACGCTCACGCAGCAGTTGGTAAAGGTTGCAAAGAAAGGGCATTTTGAAGGCCGGCCTCGCAGTTTATCTGCGATTTTGCCCCAAGCGACCATGTTGGCGACAAAACTGTCTTAGCCAAGCGGTGATCATCGTTGGGATCGAAGCCCAGGTCTGCGTACACTAGAGTGCAGACCCTTTACCGGCACTGGTTTCCCGCACCTACCAGACCATGACAAAAACCCTGGCTGCGCTAGTCATCCACGGCATCGGCCGCCAGCAGCCGGACTTTGCCAACGGCATGATCAAAGCCGTGAGCGCTCACCTGGCAGCACAGGGCAGCGATCCGCAACAGGTGGCCTGGCAACCGGTTTTCTGGGATGACATCCTGCGTCCAGCCCAGGACGCCTACCTGCAGGCCGCCTACGCCGCGGCCGACTTGAACGCCCGGCGCCTGCGCACCCTGGTATTGTCGGCACTGGGTGATGCCGCAGGCTACCGCCAGTTGCCCTCGGGTGGCCGGCGCGGTGGCGAGGAGACCCAAACCTACCACCGGGTTCACGCACGGCTGCGCGAGGCCATGCGCTCGCTCTATCGTCGGCAGCTGGATGGGCGGCCGGTGCCGCTGGTGGTACTGGCCCACTCTTTCGGCGGCCACATCCTGTCGAACTACGTCTGGGACAGCCAGCACCGGCCCGACCAGCGCCTGTCTTCCTTTGAGCGTATGAACTGGCTGTGCGGCCTGGTCACTTTTGGCTGCAATATTCCGCTTTTTACTTTTGCCTGCCACGAAGTGCAGCCCATCACCTTTCCGCCGCCGCGTCTGCCGGCCCGGTTCAAGGAGCGGGCCCGCTGGCTCAACTTTTTCGACCCCGACGACGTGCTGGGCTGGCCGCTCAAACCGATCAATGCCGCCTACGACCAGGTGGTGAGCCTGGACCAGCGTATCAACGTCGGCGGCCCGGTGACCGGCTGGACCCCGGCCTCGCACCTTGCCTACTGGACTGACCGACGCTTCACGCGCCGGGTCGCCGACTTTCTTTTGACCCTGCTCTAATCGTTTCCTGCAGCGGCTGCACGGCCGGCTTGAAGCCACGGCCATTTGTGACCGGGGTCACTGAAATCCTCCGCCGATGCTGAAATACTGGCACCGTTGTCCTCCTCCAATATTTCCCCGCCATCCCGGCGGGGTTTTTTTCCGGCCGGCGGCGTGCAATGGCCGATCAAATCTGCGCTAATAGCGGCATCTGACTGGATAATGTGTCAGCGGACACCGCAGCGGCCGGGGGAAGGAGACATGCACGCACAACTCATTGAACAGGCGCAGGCGCTTAAGGCGCGTACAGTGGACCTGCGCCGGCGCATCCACCGTCACCCGGAACTGGGCCTGGATTTACCACGCACCCGCGAAGCAGTACTGGAAGCACTCGCGGGCCTTGAACTCGACATCGCATTGTCCGAAACCACCAGCGGCATCGTGGCTACCCTGCACGGTGCCCGGCCTGGCCCGACCGTGCTGCTGCGCGGTGACATGGATGCATTGCCGCTGGTCGAGGAGACTGGCCTCGAGTTTGCCTCGGCGGTGGCCGGACGCATGCACGCTTGCGGCCACGATGCCCACACCGCCATGCTGGTGAGCGCCGTACACCTGTTGAACGACCATCGTGACGAGTTCGCTGGCAGCGTGCACTTCATGTTCCAACCAGGCGAGGAAGGCCCGGGCGGGGCAGAGCCGATGCTGGCTGAGGGTCTGCTGGCGGCAGGCGGCCCGCCGCTGGCGGCTTTTGCCCTGCACGTGGCGCCCGAACTGCCACCGGGGGTGATTGGATGTCGCAGCGGGCCGATCCTCGCCGGGGCGGACACGGTCGCTGCCCGCATCCTCGGCCACGGCGGCCACGGCTCGATGCCGCACAATGCCCTCGACCCCATCCCGGCCGCCTGCGAGGTGGTGCAGGCCATCCAGACCCTGGTCACCCGGCGCTTCAACGTGTTCGATCCGGTGGTGGCGACAGTGGGGCGCATCCAGGCGGGTACCACCAGTAACGTAATCCCGGAAACTGCCGAACTCGACATCACCCTGCGTTCGCTGTCGCCGGCCTCGCGCCAGCGGCTGGCCAGTGGCGTCGAGCGTCTGCTGCGGGAGATACCGGCCGCCCACGGCCTGCAGGTAGAGTTCAGTCTCAACACCGGTTACCCGCCTACGGTAAACCACGCCAGCGGCGCCGCGGCGGTAGCGCGGGCGGCCCGGGACCTGTTTGGCGAGAACGGCTACCTGGAGTTGGCGGCACCGTGGATGGGGGCCGAGGACTTCTCCCTCGTATTAGAGCGTTACCCCGGGGCGTTTGCTTTTATCGGAGCGGCCCCCTCAGGCGATGGCCCGCACGCGCCGTGCCACTCCAACCACATGATGATCGACGAGCAGGCGCTGCCCGCAGGCGTTGCCATGTACGCGCTACTGGCACTGCAGGCGCTGGCAGAGGCCTGAATTGACCCTGCCACTACATTGGCCGCCGGTCAGTTCGACCGGGGAGCCGCATTGGCGGAAGCACGCAACGACCGGCTGCCGCCCGGCAACCGGCCACTGCTCAAAGCCGGCTGCCAGCCAGCTCCAGAAACAACTTATCGCAACAGCGTATCAGTAACGGTTGCCACCACCACCATAACCGCGGCCACCACCACCACCACCACCACGCGGGCGCTCTTCACGTGGCCGGGCCTGGTTCACTTTCAGCGAGCGGCCGCTCACCTCACGGCCGTTCACATCATCGATGGCTTTTTGCCCGGCACCCTCGTCGGACATNTCGACAAAGCCGAAGCCCTTTGATTGGCCAGTATCGCGGTCAATGATTAACTTGGCGCTCGACACATCGCCAAACTCGGCAAACAATGCCCGAAGGTCATCTTCGGTCACGTTGTACGGCAGGTTTCCAACATAGATATTCATAGAAATAAAAGTCTCGTTTAGGTCAGNAAGGGTACGCGTGGTGGCGGGCAAGCGCCCGGACGACGCGCGTCAGTCTGAATGGAAATGAGGCGAGATAGAGAAACTGGAATACGTCTGAAGCGTTAGCAGATCTGCAGGCACGCGCCTGTCACCATTCGGTCGGTTGCCGGCAATTCCGGCAGGGCAGCGAACCCTAACCCAGCGAAAAACAGAAAGCAAACATTTTTTTGCTGGTTATTGCCTGAATTAGAGGNTTTACTGCGCCCGGCAACGCACCTGGCGGGTCAATCGAGGCGGCCGCGCACTCGCTCGGCAGACTCAGGGTCGAGGAAGCCGGCAAGGGTCGCCTCGGTCTCGCTGGCCATGGCCGACTCGAGTTCGGCGTCAGCGCCGCGCAACGCCCGCTTTAAGTGTTTAACCGGCCCCGGCGGCAGCGCGGCAATCTCTTTTGCCAGGTCAAAAGCGTTGCTCTCAACCGCTGCGTCGTCCACTATTCGCCAGCCGAAACCGAGTTGTGCGGCTTGTTCGGCCGAATAATGCTGCCCCAGCAGAATCATCTCGCGGGCCCTGGTAAGGCCAATCTGCTGAACCAGCAGGCGGGTGACCGCGCCGGTAACGAAAATGCCGAGCGATATCTCGGGAAAGAAAAAGCGCGTCGAGCGGGCCATGACCACGAAGTCACAGTTGATTACCCACTCGAGCCCGCCGCCGACCGCCCAGCCGTGAATGGCGCCCACTACCATTTTGTCGTTAAGAACCAGCGCGCGGGTGATGTCCTGGATGCTGTCGATGTAAGCGCGGGTTTGTGCCTCGGTGCCGACCTGGCTGTCGAACTCTTTCAAGTCATCGCCGGCACAAAAAGCCCGGCCGGCGCCACGCAGAACGATGGTTCGCACCGCGCTATCGACATTGGCTTTGGCCAGCACCGCGTTGAAGTCACTGAGCAACTGGGGATTGATTGCGTTCAGCCGGTCGGGTCGGTTGAGGGTCACTGTAGCCACGCCGTCAGTTGCTTCATACAGTACACTTTCTGTCATCAGGAGNACTCCCGGATCATGCCTTGGGTTTTACCTTGGCTGTGCGGCCGCGTGGCGTTTTGCAACAGAGCAAGTGCTACGGTAAATCGAAAATAGCCCATGCGATCAGTGTACCGCTTTTTCCGGCCGGCCCAATCGCTGCCGTGATCGCGACCACCGTCCATCTGCTGGCGCACGTACTGGTGCCGGGCGCGGTTGCGCTGCTTTTTTTCCGCTCACGCTGGCGCTATGCGTGGCTGGTAATGCTCGCGACCA
Organism: Acidiferrobacteraceae bacterium; assembly: GCA_002729195.1. Taxonomy (GTDB): domain Bacteria; phylum Pseudomonadota; class Gammaproteobacteria; order Arenicellales; family UBA868; genus UBA12578. The sequence goes on along the minus strand of PBTT01000042.1, from coordinate 953 downwards.
TGATGGTGGACCTGGATCACCTGCTGGCCGATCCCGTGTTTGATCCCGAGCGCTGCAGCATCGGCTTTCACCCGCTGCACAGTCTGCCGGCGATCCTTGTTTACGCGCTCGCACTCGCGCTGCCGCTACTGCGGTTGGTGGCAGTGGGCCTGCTCATCCACATGGGCCTGGACGGCANGGACTGCCTGCGCCAGGCGCGTTGACTATGGCTGCGGGACCTTGCCGGCAGGCTCTGGGGCCCGGTTATCGGGNNCGGTAGAGATCGTTAGGCAGGCCCCTGCCGCGCGTGGATAATGTGCTGACCGGTCCGCCGCCTTGCCTGGAGACTCCTTTACCGTGACCACCGAAGTCCTGCTTGTTGTACTTGCGCTGCTGGTCGTCGTCAACCTCGCGCTGCTGGTGCGACTGCTGATNCGCCAGAGATCGGCCGGTGCCGATCAGGCTGTGCGCGAGGAACTGCGTGCTGGCCGCGAAGAGGCCGCTGGGCGCAGCCGTGAGTTGCGCGAGGAGGTCTCCGGCAGCCTGGGCAAGACAGCCGAATTGCTCACCACTACGGTCGGGCAACTGGGTACGACTCAGAAAGAGCAGCTCGAGAGTGTGACCAAGCAGGTCCGCACTCTGGTCGAGAGCAACCAGCAGCGCATGGACGGCCTGCGCGCCACCATCAGCGAGCAGTTGAACGAGATGCGCGAGGCCAACGAGAAGAAACTCGAGGAGATGCGCCGCACGGTCGACGAAAAACTCCAGGGCACCCTGGAGAAGCGCCTGGGCGAATCTTTCAAGTTGGTCAGCGAGCGTCTCGACGCCGTGCACAAGGGCCTTGGTGAGATGCAGACCCTGGCGACCGGCGTTGGCGATCTCAAGAACGTGCTCACCAACGTCAAGGTGCGCGGCACCTGGGCCGAATACCAACTGGAAGCCATCCTCGAGCAGGTGCTGACCCCGGAGCAATT
>PBTT01000041.1 GCA_002729195.1 Acidiferrobacteraceae bacterium | reverse complement strand
TAGCGAACGCCGGGCCGACGTCGATCAGGAGNAATTCCTTGATCCCCGCNATGCGGGCACCCTTCTCGATNGAAGAGTGTGCCTGGCTGGAGGCGTAGACCACCTGCTGATNGATNGGCACATNNCGNGTGTGCCGGGCAACGACTAGTGCAGTATGCGTGGANTCNGANGCCGACATCTGAATGACGCCNCCGCCGGGGCCGGTCATTTTCCAGGTTTCGGGTAATCCGAGCAGNTCGACCAGCCAGTCNAGCACGGCCGATTCGATTTCAGTCGCAGCCGGACTGGTCGACCAGATCATGCCTTGCACCCCGAGACCGGCTGCAGCCAACTCACCGAGCACCGAAGGAGGTGAAGAATTAGTCGGAAAATACGCGAACCAATTGGGTGACTGCCAGTGGGTAATTCCGGGCATNACCACACGGTCGAGNTCAGCCATGATGTCNGCAAACGCCTCTGGNTCCTCCGGTGCATGCTCGGGAATGAGGGCGCGGATGGCTCCAGGGCTAACCTCCGAGCGCACGGGTTTCTGCTCNACNGTATCTAGATAATCTGCAATCCAATCGACCAGCGCGTAACCGTGCCGGCGAAATTCCGCGGTGGACATGTGATAGTTCATCGGTTCATTCATTGGTGGNTGTCTCCTGGCAGCTGGCGATCCTGGCGATGTTTGCCCTCTAAAACAATCATCTTTTTCTTTTTGCCCGGGCGATCAAGATACCCGCCCTGCCCCAATAGTAGAGCTATTTGGATCTTTAGTTCGGCAACAACATCAGCAATCCGATGTTTGCTATGNGATGATCAAGTCTCTTGAAGGCGCGAACCACCGTAGCTATTCATGCCAGTAGGGTGTTCAACTTCTGACGAATTCTATCCTGTAGGGTCTCCGAGCCGCCTTCACGCCAAACATTCTCGGTTCTTCGTTCAAGCAACGAAGGGAACCACATCTCATTTTTTAAATGCCTCATGGTGTGCTTTTGGGCCACGAATGCCGAGGTTTTAGCAGCGTGCTTGGTGACTTCCACCGCCAGCGTATCTTCATCAACCGACGTGCCGGCTGCAAATCTACGGGCCATCCCGATTAATTCATCGCAGAGAACAAGCATTTCCATAGAGCCTGTTTTGCCACTGGAAATATAACCTACATTGTGAGCAAATGAAGTTCTACTGAGGATCGCAGAAGTAATGCTCATGCACGCTTCGGCGCCAGCTTGTGCATCAATCTGGTGGGAATCCGAACAACCCGCACCGACCCAGGTTGGTACACCGATGTGGCTGAAATAATCTACCGCAGCGAGACACCCTAGGGAATATTCTGGCGCCCCATAGACAATACCGGCGGTACGCATATCGATCGGCAGAATCGCTGAGCCTGAAATTAACGGTGCACCGGGCCCGGTCAATTGATGTACGACAATGCCTGCCAGGGTTTCCGCGGCGGCTTGAGCGAGAGTTCCCGCCAGGGTTATCGGGCTGACTAAGCCGGGCAAGATACCTTGGTAGCATACGACCGGCAGGTGCCTTTTGGCCGCATTGCGAAGCCTCCTGCAGGCTCCTTGTTCCATCTTGAGCGGCGATGTGGGGCCAGTGCAGTCGATGCCAATGGGCTTTTCAGACAGGGCATCCCAGCCGCCCACCACATCTGCAAGGTATGCCCAGATTTTATCAACCTTGTCTTCATCGTGGCCGGTAAACGCCACAGGTTTACTCGTCTGTTCAACCATAGCCCGAACGGTGGCAATCGATTCCTCTTCGGCAGGCACATCGCTCGGTGTCCCTAACGATTCGACTACATCAATATTGGGCAACCGCTCGCACAGGCGAGCCGTTTTCGAGATATCATCCAACACGCAGGGGCGTGCCTCACCGGTCTCATGATCCAACGTAAAAATACAATTGACGCCCGGGCCAAAGTGGGTCACTTCATCGCTTGTGTCAACCGCCACGCCACCATTCTGGTTGTATAAGGTCAACTTGGAAGGTACGGTTGAAAGTGCATCTTCAATCAGTTCTTGTTCGAACAGAAGAAAGCCATCCTCCCCTTGCCGGCAGCCTTTGCTCTTCAGCAGGCTGCGAGTTTCTTCATCAAGAAAATTCATTCCGACCTCATGCAATATCTGCAGAGCCGCGCTGTGTATTTGGCGTGAATCCTCTTCACTAAGGAAACGCATTTGATGTTTCTTCGGGCTATGTATCGCCATAACTAACGGTTCCTTTTAATGGCAAACCAATGCACCCAAGGGGTCATGGCGCATGAATCGCGGTAACCGACCCATAGTCTTTAAACTGATCGGCGCCACCCGGCAACTCATGAGGCCTTTGGCTATTTGCCGCATGCGCACACATCAAGCCGCCAAGGTACCGTATTTCAAACCCGCCTCATACATNGCGACCACGTTTTCCGGCGGCACGTCACCGCAAATATTGTGNACTGGNCCCATCACGTACCCGCCNCNCTTACCGAGATCGCATATTCTCTTGTGCACCTCTGCTTGAACATCCGAGGCACTTCCATTGGGCAGCACTTCGAATGTATCGATCGCACCCCAGAAANTCAGCTTCTTTCCGTATCGTTTCTTTAAATCTTGCGTGTCCATATTGGCAGCCGAAACNTGNACNGGGTTCAGTATCTCCACCCCGATNTCAATCAATTCATCAAGTAACGGNGAAATCGACCCACAACTGTGAAAATAAATTTTTGCGTTAGTTAGGCTTTTAACGTGTTGGCAAAGCTCCAACTGATATGGCTTTACGATTTCTCGATAGTGTTTTGGNGAAATCAGCAAATTATCTTGNCTCGCCATATCGTCAGCCAGTTGCACNACGTCGATGAACTCACCTACTTCNTTTAAATACAATTCAACATTGCGTTTACGTATATCGAGGATTCGNCTCATCACCGCATGTGCAAAATCCTTATTCTTTATGAGNTCCTTCATGAACTCTGAAAGGCCACGAAGATACCAAGCCTGTTCAAAAATATTTCCAGGCGAACCCAGGCTGCCGACCAGCGCATATTCACCTTGTTCGTATAATTTTCGCGTTGACTCCCGAAGACCTTGGAAATCATAATTGTCNGCAGAGTCAGGCCAGGGGAAGTCTTCAAGGTCATCAAGGTTTGCAGTGCGGAGCGGATGATCGATTAAATTAGCATAATCTCCCGCNATCTTTCTTTTGACGCCCCATTCGTCTACNAAAATNTTATCTGACTCCCCGGTTGCCAGCGTTTCTCCTATCACATCATTNACTTTACTGGCCGGACGAACATGNCGGGTGTCTATATCAAACATCTCAAGCACCGCCTCATCAATAAAACATGTCTGCCATGAGTGCGCCATGACTTTTGTTGGCAAATGAGAAAGGCTTAAATAGTTTTTCAAATTTTCGTAAGCCAGAATCGACAGCGTGGTTTGCCTGCCGCCCAAATCCATGGGGTTTCTGTCTGGCTGTTCGTGATTAAGGGCCATTAACAGGCGTTCTTTGTGGGTTGTCATTACACGATTTCCCTCTGCTTCACCAACTTCACGGTAACGTTGCGACTACTCTAATAACCTGAGTCACCTGGTCTTCCGCGCCGAACCCCCTCGGCCAAACGTCAGAGCCTCCTGGCCATGATATCCCAGAGCACTCTTGACTGCCGCGGTGAGGCAGCAGGTTCGGCAAATTATATACAGCGGCTCCCGCAGCGCATCTTGAGTCATAGAATTTATGAATTCAGAAGCGCCGTTGGCAACTCTCTGGCGATAATCATTCAAAGTGGTAAGGATCGGCCCGATGTCGGGACGGGGCCGCCAAGCGCTCAAATGGCATCGCAGATGCATAATCGTATAACTGTGCAGCAGTAACAGCAATTGATTGAATGGTAGATTCAGACATTGTGCTGCTAAATGCTGAGTATCCCCGCCGCTTGTACTGCTGGCCTGCTCTAAACGAAGACTTACGGGATAATCTTCACCTTTAACTGACCCCATCCACTACCACCGCTATTGGAGACCGAGCGATGCAAACCCGTATTACCGAATTATTTAATATTGAGCACCCTATTATCCAGGGCGGTATGCACTGCGTCGGTTTTGCCGAACTCACCGCTGCCGTCTCCAACGCGGGNGGCCTGGGGATTATTACCGGGCTGACCCAAGGCTCGCCCGACAAGCTGGCACAAGAAATCGCGCGCTGTCGCGACATGACCGATAAGCCCTTTGGCGTCAACCTGACCTTTCTGCCTACCATCGCCTCGCCAGATTATCCGGGCTATATACANGCGATCATCGAGGGCGGCGTCAAAATAGTCGAAACTGCCGGGAGAAACCCGCAGCAGCATCTGCCATTATTGCAAGCCGCTGGGATCAAGGTCATTCACAAATGCACCTCGGTGCGCCACGCGTTGAAGGCCGAANCCATAGGCTGTGACGCCGTCTCGGTGGATGGATTTGAATGCGCCGGACACCCTGGCGAAGACGATATTCCCAACTTTATTCTGCTGCCGCGCGCGGGGGAGGAACTGCAAATACCCTTTATTGCCTCCGGTGGCATGGCCGATGGCCGAAGCCTGGTCGCTGCNCTGGCCCTCGGGGCTGACGGAATCAATATGGGNACGCGCTTTATGGCGACTACAGACGCNCCCATCCACGACAGCGTCAAGCAAGCGATTGTCAGCGCCAGCGAACTCGATACGCGACTNGTTATGCGCCCGCTACGNAATACCGAGCGCGTACTNAACAACAGCGCCGTAGAGCGAGTTATCGAGACAGAAAAACGCCTGGGCGACAANCTTAGCTTTGACGATATTGCCGACGATGTGGTCGGCGTCTACCCGAAAGTCATGCAGGACGGCGATTTAGAGGCGGGCGCATGGTCCTGTGGCTTGGTCGCGGGTTTGATCCACGATATCCCAAGCTGCCAGGCGCTGATATCGAGCATCATGGCGGAGGCCGATGAACTGATCAAAAAGCGACTGCCCGGACTCAACAATAGCTAATGTCAGAACCCAGGCACGATTTAATCTAGGTTTTATGGGTAGNGGAANACCCGCGTGTGGGCGGNGCTCANCCGGGAGATTATCGGGCGAGCATGGAATAATACAGTCACCATGAGCAACGATAACGACCTCGACCGAGTCGTAGCAGAAGCGGTGCAGATGCGCGAGGCACGGGAGCGTGACTACCGGGCCCAGTCACTCAGGATTCATCCCTGGGTCTGTGGCCGCTGCGGTCGTGAATTCACCAGGGCGAACCTCCACGAACTGACGGTGCACCACAGGGATCATAATCACGACAACAATCCGCCCGATGGCGGCAACTGGGAGAATCTTTGTATTTACTGCCATGACAACGAGCATGCCCGCTACGTCGACGCGACCCCTGGCAGTGAAACAGCACAGACGACCCGGCAACCCGTCATGCACAAATCTCTCGCCGGCCTCGCGGACTTGTTGAAAGAAAAAGAAAAGAAAGACGAATAGGCAAACTTGCCGGCTGTGTTTTCTGCCGTCACGCTGCCGGGCAAGATCGAGCCATATTCTCGGTGCTGGCCGAATTACCGCAAACTAGGAAAATAACTGCCTCAGTCGCGAAAGTTCACATATTGCAAAGGCAGGTCGGCATCTTCCTCCTTAAGCAGCGCGATAACGGCTTGTAGATCATCGCGCTTTTTGCCCGACACCCGCAGTTGCTCACCCTGTATAGCGGCCTGTACCTTCAACTTGGAAGCCTTGATCTTTTTTACCAGGCTCTTGGCCATAACCGGCTTAATACCATGGCGGATGGTCACTTGCTGCTGGGCTTTACCAGCTCCACGTTCCTGCACCTCACCTGCCTCGAGGCAGGCGATATCGATACCCCGTTTGACCAACTTAGTATCCAGAATATCCCGCACCTGGCTGATCTTGAAGTCATCGTCGGCATAGATAGTCAGCAACGACTCTGATTGCTCGACCCGTGCGTCGCTGCCCTTGAAGTCAAACCTATTGGTGACCTCCCGGTTGGCCTGATTAACTGCGTTGCTGACCTCGTGCCAATCGACTTCGCTTACCACATCAAATGACGGCATTCTTTTACGCTCCTTGTATCAGTTTGTGGTGACCGCTTTCCCATGCGTACAGATAATAACGCGCGCTCTACAGCAGTGTTTAAACCCCCTTTGCCCGCTGTACTGCCGGTCCCAGGTGTTCGCTGCAGTGGTTATTCTGCGCTCGGCTGCCGGATCAATACCACTCATCTGGCATTTCCCGTTTTCTCCTTGCGACAAACTCCTGCAGTGCCTCGTCCACCCCGGGGTCTATAGCGGGTGCCTGGAACTGCGCCAGCATCTCTTTCCAGCGCCGGTTCGCCCGTTGCTGAATATCCTGGCTACCATTATCCAGCCAGTGTTCGTAAGGATCGGTGTCGGCAAGGTCGGGCGTGTAATTGGCCGACTCAAAATTTCGCTGCGTGTGATTGGTGCCGAGGTAGGTCTGGCCAGGCCCGGCTTCACGATAGGCGTCTTTTGCCAGTTCGTTTTCGTTCAGGATAAGACCGGCCAACATACGCTGCATCATGCCGCAACGGTCAATATCCATCACGAATTTCTCATAGCCGATGGTCATGCCACTTTCCAGCCAACCCGCAGCCTGCAGTACGAAATTCGCACCGGCCAGCAGACCAGCAGTCATGCTGTCGGCAGATTCCTGCATAGCCTGCCCATCGGCGATCTTGGATGCGGTCAAGTGCCCGCCGCAGCGCAAGGGCACACCCAATCTTCGACTCAACTGGCCCACCGCCAGCGCCGAGAGATTCGCCTCCGCTGTACCAAAGGTCGGTGCTCCGCTCTTAAGGTCCAGGGTCGTCAGAAAATTCCCATAGATGATGGGCGCACCTTTCTGAAAAAGCTGGTACAGCGCAATGCCGGCCATACACTCTGCGTGCAGCTGTGCAATCGAGGCTGGCTGGGTGACTGGTGACATCGCACCGCTCATCATGAACGGTGACAACAACACGCCTTGGTTTGCCCGCGCATAGATTTTCATTACCCCGGTGGTAATGTGGTCCAGGGTCAGCGGCGAATTTATGTTCAATGATGTAGTTATCACGCAGTGGCTCTTGACAAAAGCCTCACCAAAGACCAGCTCTGCCATGCGGATGGAGTCCACTGCTCTTTCAGGCGCGGCGCCAGAGCCCATGAACGGCTTGCTCGAATATCGAATCAGGTTGTAGACCATGTCCAGGTGACGCTTGTTGAGCGCTATGTCTTCTGGTTCGCAGAGCGTCGCGCCGGCATGATGAAGGTACGGAGTGGACTCGGCGAGCTTTACGAAGTCACGAAATGCGTCTATCGAACCCTTGCGTCGACCACGATCCATATCAGTAACCATGGGTGGGCCGGAGGCGGGTGACATCACCACATGGTTGCCGCCGATGGTGACGGTGCGGGCCGGGTCGCGGGCATGCAGCTGGAACTGGCAAGGTGCGCTCGCGCACAGCGACTGTGCAAGGCCCGGCTCAAAACGCACGCGGTTGCCTTTAACCGAGGCACCGGCTTCGCGCAGCAGCGACAGGGCCTCTTGGTCATCTGAGACCTCGACGCCCACTTCTTTCAGAATCCAGTCCGCTTGTGCTTCGAGTTGCTGCAAGGCTTCTTCTTCCAGTAACTCGTAGACGGGGATCTTGCGGGGAATGCAGGCGGGAAAATTCTGCTCCGCCTCCTCGGATCTGCGCCGCACCCGGGCAGCGCGGCCGCCACTTCGCTGCCGCCGCCCAGTGGTGTTGTTGTCAATTTGCATGTCCAATTGCCCAAAATGCCCGCGCCACCCGGGACCCCGCTGCCGAAATACCCCGCCAGGCAGATTAAGTTATCAGGCGAATGGTATTAAATACCTTTTCGGCCCGCGCATAGTATGGCGGAATATCGGGTTTAACTGGGCCCTTCATTACTAGAGAAACTGCTATGCCCGACTCTCCTATCCTCTGTCCGTGATGGGCCTTTAC
>PBTT01000040.1 GCA_002729195.1 Acidiferrobacteraceae bacterium | reverse complement strand
GCCATCCGCGAGACCTTCTCTCATCGATCGCTGTCACCCGATCCATGGTATTTTCGGAACAGCTGATAACACCCGCGCCGCGATGACCAAGCCCCCCTACCTCACCAAGTCCCGCTACCTAGACGGCCTGCGCTGTGAGAAGAAGCTGTGGCTCGGCTGTTATGAGCGCCTACCTTATGCAGAGGCGCCACCTTTTTCCGTACTGGATACAGGCGAGCGCATCGGTAAAGGGGCTTGGGCGCTCTTTCCCGGCGGGGTCGAGGTGGCTGAGAAACCCTGGGAACATGCCGCGGCCGTTGCGAGCACCGGAGCATTAATGGCGAGTGATGTGCCGGCGATTTTTGAAGGTGCTTTCGAATTCGACAACGTGCGCATCCGGGTAGACGTACTCGAGCGTCTTGACTCCGGCTGGGGCCTTCGTGAAGTGAAGTCTTCTACTTCTGCAACTGAAAAAAAAGGCCACATCGATGATGTGGCCGTGCAACTGTATGTACTGCAGGGTTGTGGGCTCGAGGTCGCATCGGTCGAGCTGATCCACGTGAACAGCGATTACCTGCTCGATGAGAGCGGCATCGTCTGGCCCGAGATGCTGGTGCGCCATGATCTTTCCACCGAGGCGCACGAGCGCCTGCCCCAGGTGGCCCGACAATTGCCGGGGCTTTTTGCAGTGCTAGCTGAGTCTGCTGCCCCCGAGGTCTATGCCACCAAGAGTCTTTGCAACAACCCCTACCGTTGTGATTACTTTGACAAGTGTATGGCGGCCAAACCCGAGGACTGGGTTGGGCTGTTGTACCGCATCTACCCCAATCGGCTGGCGGCTCTTACGGCCCAGGGCATCGAATCAATTCCCGATATCCCCGAGGATTTCAAGTTGCCCGAGCAGCAAGCCCATGCGCTGGATTGCCTGTGCAGCGGCCAGCCGTGGGTAGCAAAAGAACTGACTGCTGCGCTCAAGTCTTTCGCGCCACCTGCGTATTACATGGATTTTGAGACCATGGTGCCGGGTATACCGGCCTACCCGGACACTCGCCCTTTTGAACACATACCCTTTCAGTGGTCTTTGCATTACTCGGCTGAAGATGGAGCGCTTTTGCACAAATTTTTTCTGGCGCAAGGCGATAACGATCCGCGGCGCGAGTTTGCCGAGAAGCTGATCGCGGGCTTTGAGCGCCACGACCTGCCGGTGGTGGTTTATAACCAAGGTTACGAGTTGCGGGTACTCGAGGCGCTGTGCGGGACGTTTCCCGACCTTGCCGATGACCTTGGTGTCATCGTGAAAAACGTAGTCGATCTTCTGCCCGTGGTGCGCAATAACGTCTGCCACCCTGGGTTTATCAGCAAGCGCTCGCTGGACGCAGGCACTTATTCCATCAAGAACGTGCTGCCGGCACTGGTGCCGGGGATGAGTTACTCGGACTTAGATGGCGTGGCCGAAGGCGGCGAGGCCTCGCGGGTTTTTACCGCCATGGTCTTCGGCGCTTATTCGGGGCAAGAGGCAAATACTTACCGCCAGCAACTGCTTGATTACTGCGAGCGCGATACCCTGGCCATGGTCGAGATACAACGGGCGCTAGAAGCGCTTGCTGCTTAACGCGCCATGACACCGGCCCGGGCTGGCCGCAAAAAAAATAGTTTTACAGAAAATAAAAAAGCCCCGCCAGAGAGCGCCTGGCGAGGCTTTTTTTGTATTGCGGCGCTATTAAGCGGCCATATCTTTTAAGTTCTTAAGAGCCAGAATCTTGACCCGGCGGCTGGCGGGCTTGGCAGCAACGTTCATGGTCTCACCCGGCTGGAAGGGGTTCGGCACCCCCCAGCGGGCTTCGGTGGCAGGTTTATCCACCACGCTGATCTTGAAAAGGCCAGGCATTTTAAAGACCCCGGCCGCACCTCTTGCCACGTGGCCGCCAATAACGCCGGCGAGGCTCTCCAGTACGGCCTTGACGTCTTTGCGGGCAAGGCCCGTCTCCTCGGAGATGGCGTTCATAATCTCGGTTTTGGATAAGGGTGAGGGATATATGCTCATGGTGTATTTGCTCTTCCTTTAAGGTTGGGTTAATGACAGATCAGCCTGCCTTTGGTCGTTAAATGTATGGTCGACTCGCCTGGTGGTGCCCGGGCGTAGGCACATTCTAACGCAAAACGCTGTATTTATAGTGTTTAACCTTGGTGCATTTGTTTTGTGGCGCGAGGTAGAATCGGGCGCACTTTTTTTCTATTAAAGCATTTGTTGAGGTTTATGGCGCAATACGTTTATTCCATGTTGGGTGTGGGCAAACTGGTGCCCCCTGGCAAGCACATCCTGANGGACATATCGCTGTCCTTTTTCCCCGGCGCCAAGATCGGCGTNCTGGGCCTTAATGGCGCCGGCAAGTCGACTTTGCTGCGCATCATGGCCGGCATCGACAGCGAGATCGAAGGCGAGGCCATCCCGCAGAAGAACCTTAAAGTGGGCTACCTGCCACAGGAACCGCAACTGGATGCGGATAAAGACGTACGCGGCAACGTCGAAGAAGGCCTTGGCGANGCCAGGGCTNTGCTGGATGCATTCGAGCAGACGAGCGCGCGCTTTGGTGAGGANCTGACCGACCAGCAGATGAACGCGCTGATCGAGGAGCAGGGTGAGCTGCAGACCAGGATCGACGCCATCGGCGCCTGGGAACTCGAGCGCAAACTCGACATTGCCGCCGATGCCCTGCGCCTGCCGCCGTGGGCCGCCGAGGTGGCACATCTGTCCGGTGGTGAGCGCCGGCGGGTGGCACTTTGCCGGCTGCTGTTGTCAGAACCCGAGATGCTGCTGCTGGACGAGCCCACCAATCACCTCGATGCCGAGTCGGTGGCGTGGCTGGAGCGCTACCTCGAGCAATACCCCGGCACCGTCATCGCGGTGACGCACGATCGCTATTTCCTTGACAACGTGGCCGGCTGGATCCTGGAACTGGACCGCGGCTACGGCATCCCCTGGGAAGGCAACTACTCCTCGTGGCTGGAGCAGAAAGACCAGCGCCTTGAAATGGAAGAAAAAAGCGCCTCGGCCCGGCGCAAGGCGATTGCCGCCGAGCTTGAATGGGTGCGGGCCAACCCCAAGGGTCGCCAGGCCAAAAGCAAAGCCCGGCTGCAGCGCTTTGCCGAGATGCGGGACCAGGAATACCAGGCGCGCAGCGAGACCAACGAAATCTACATTCCACCCGGGCCGCGGCTGGGCGACAAAGTTATCGAAGTGCGCGGACTGAAGAAAGGTTTCGCTGACAAGTTATTGATAGACGATCTCACTTTCAGTTTGCCGCCCGGCGGCATCGTCGGCATCATCGGACCAAACGGCGCGGGCAAGACCACGCTCTTTAGAATGTTGACAGGCAGCGAGACCCCCGATGGCGGCGAGATCGATACTGGCGAGACCATAGAGATCGCATACGTTGATCAAAGTCGCGATACACTGGATGACAGCAAGACCGTGTGGGAAGAGATCTCCGAGGGCCAGGACATTCTTGAAGTCGGCAAGTACCAGACATCTTCGCGCGCTTACGTTGGCCGCTTCAACTTCAAAGGTACTGATCAGCAGAAGCGTATCGGCGAGCTCTCTGGCGGCGAACGCAACCGCGTGCACCTTGCCAAGGTGCTGCGCAAAGGCGGCAACGTGTTGCTGCTGGACGAACCGACCAACGACCTGGACGTGGAGACCCTGCGCGCGCTGGAGCAGGCGCTTTTGGACTTTCCCGGCTGTGCCGTTGTCATCTCGCACGACCGCTGGTTCCTGGACCGCATCGCCACCCATATACTGGCCTTCGAGGGCGACAGTCAGGTGACGTTTTTTGCCGGGAATTTTGCGGGTTATGAGCAGGACCGGCGCCGCCGCCTGGGCACTGACGCCGACCAGCCCCACCGCATCAAATACAAGCCCATCGTCCGTGACTGATCCTTTTACCCGCTTTGGCGTAGCACACCTCTCGGCCACCTCGATGCTGCAGTTCCGGGCCGACCCGGCGCTGGGCGTGCTGTACCTGGTTTTCGGCATTCGCGAAGCGGGTTCGCCGGCCATGCACCGGGGTTCGGCCCTGGACCACACCATCGGCCAGATGCTGGACGACGGCGTGGCGCTGGATCATGCCGCCGCCCGCCAGTTGGCGACCGATCACTACGATAACCTCATTCAGGAAACACCGGAGGAATACGCGCCGGATGCGGTCAGCCGCGAGCGCGAAGTGGTAGGCCAGTGCCTGGACCGCTGCTACCCGGTGGTCAGCGAGTGGCCGACACCGCTCGCCTACCAGCATCCCATCCGACTCAGCCTTAAAGGCATCGAGATACCGGTGATCGGTTTTATCGACCTGCGCTACGGCGATGCAGTACGCGAATTGAAAACCTCGGGCAAGCCGCGCCGCGGCATCATCGACGACCACGCCTTTCAGGTAAGCACCTACGCCATGGCCATACGCCAGGAGACCGGCGAGTGGCCGCAGGCTTTTGTCGATTACATCACGCCCAAGGGGATGGCCTCGTTTCAACTCAAGAACGGCAAGCGCTGGGTGCGCGAAGTAGTCGACACGGCCGCAGCTATTCGAGCGCTGCTCGATGCGGCGAAAGACAAAGAGACGCTCTGTGCCGCAATCCGGCCAAACTACGATAACTGGCTGTGGCGCTACCGGCCCAACAGCCTGGCCGCCGCCAAAGAATTTTTTAGGAGATAGTCAATCAGCCGTTGTCAGGCGCCGTGTTGGTTCTGGAGGTATCAGGCAACACGGTCGACAAGATCGATGACAAGGCGCTTGCCCACCACCGCCAATGCGGCCTCGAGGTGATCGAGCCGCGTGTTGTGATCAAGGTCCAGGATGCGGCGCACTTGCCGCGCATCGATGGCCAGTTGCTCGGCGAGCGCCGCCTGGGTCATGCCATGCTCGCGCATGCCCCGGTAGATGCCGAGCTTCAATGCGGTTGTGGGATCGAGCGCGATACTCTGCTGGCCGCGCTTTGGCCGCGACGGCGCTGGGATGTCACGGCGGTCCTCCAGGTAACCGGTTAGCGCAACGTGCAGCGCATCACGCACCGTCGCGAGCGCTTCGGCCTCGGTGTCGCCAAAGGTCAGCGCTTCGGGCAGGTCCACCGCTTGCGCGACGATCGTGCCGTCCTCGGCCAGTGTCAGATCAACGGGATACCGCTGCAGCATAGCTGGCTCTATAACTCTTCCAGTTTCAGGCCTAACTGTTTACACACCAGTTGCATGTAAACCTTCGACAGGTCCTTGCCGCCATGAAACTTGATAATTGCCATTCGTCTGCCCCGGCGTGCCAGCAAGTGTGTGCCTTTGCCGCGGCCGGTAGTGATGCTGACGCCTCGGCGGCGCAACTTGCGCAGGAACTATTTGGTTTTCATGGTAGCATATAAGGACATAAATGTCCTTATGCAGTCGTCGGTCAACTAGCCGGTACGGTGAGCGCTCAATACTGGGTGGTGAAGTCCTGCCAGTCTGTAAAGTGCGTCACAAGACAGCGGCCATTAATAGAAGGTGCAGATCTTCTCCAGCGGCAGGCGCTCGATGTCCGGCACCTTGACCTCGTTAGCCGGGTAACCGGTAACCAGAATCAGGAAGGGTCGCTCGTTGGCCGGGCGGCCAAGCACCTGGTTCAGAAATTTCATTGGGTTGGGCGTGTGGGTCAGCGAGGCCAGCCCGACGTTGTGCAGCGCCGTGATCAACAAGCCGGTAGCAAGCCCCACCGATTCGTAGGGGTAGTAGTGCTTGACCTTCTGCCCTGCCTCGCTTTTACGGTTTACCAGTGCGAACACCACGATGAGATAGGGCGCAATCTCGAGAAAGGGCTTGTCCGCATCGGTGCCTAGGTCTTCGAGCGCCGCCAGCCACTCGGCGGATGCACGATGATCATAGAACTCGCGCTCCTCCTGTTCGGCCGCCTGGCGAATCTGGCGCTTGATCCCGGGGTCGGTCACCACCGCAAAGTGCCAGGGCTGCTGGTTGGCGCCGCTCGGGGCGGTGCCGGCGGTGCGGATGCAGTCCTCGATGACCTGGCGTGGCACGTCCTTGTCTGAGAAATCCCGCACCGTGCGGCGGCGGTCGAGCTGGTGCCAGAAATCGCGGGCACGCGCGCACATCTGCTCCTGCGGGTAACGCGGGTAGCCGTCAAGCGGCACCAGGCGAGGGCCCTTTACCATGGCTGGGTCTCCAGTTGACAGCCGGCCGGGCCGGCGCTTGAGGCTATTGTCGGCGCAAGCGGGGTTTGCGTCACCCGGCGGCGCTCAGGCCGGTGGCGTCGGCGCCGAGGCCGCGATAAAAGGTCTGGATGGCCGGGTCGCACTTGACGTCGGCCACACTCAGCGGACGGTTGAAAGAGATGCCCTCCAGCGTGCGGCAACGGCTTAAGGCGACATAGGCCTGGCCCGGTGCAAACATGCCGCGGCCAAGGTCTATGTGCACGTGCTCGAGGGTCAAACCCTGTGCCTTNTGCACGGTGACCGCCCAGGCCAGGATAAAGGGAAACTGCGTGTAACTGCCCACCACCTCGGTGTCGACCCGGTGCTTTTTCTCGTCCCAGGTGTAGCGGAAGCGCTCCCATGACTCACGNTCGACCACCACCGTCTCGCCCAGGCGCTCGTCCGAGAGCAGNTCGACCTCGATCGCATCGTGCTCCAGACTGAGCACCCGGCCGAGCGTGCCGTTGACCCACTCGGGGCCGTTCTTGGTGAACATCACCTGGGCATCGGTTTTCAGTTTGAGTTCCGCCGGTGAGGGCAGTTGTGAGTCGTTCTCCAGCCAGTCGCCATTGACGTCGGCCTCGAAAGACCACTGCTCGCTCGGCAGCCGCGCCAGTTGCTGCTCGTTGAACTGGCGCGCACGGGCATTGACCGAGGTCAGCACCAGCCGTGCTTCTTCCGGTGGCAGATCCTCGAGCACCGCCTGGTTCAGCGCCGCCACCGCGCGTTCGAGATCGGCCCCCGTGCGAATGTGGTCGAGCAGTTCGATGAAGTGCGCATCGGCCTGGCGAAAAGAGCGGGTCAGGGTCACGGTTACCAGCGGCAGTTCGCGCAGGCTGGTGGCGCTGAAAAAATACGGCGAGTCGTAGTGCTCCTCGAACAGGCGCTGTTCCTCACCGCCGGCAACCACCGGCGGCAGCTGGTGCATGTCGCCGATCAGCACCAGGGTCTTGCCGCCAAAGGGCGTGCCTTTGCGGCCAGCATTCAGGCGCAGCGCATCATCGATGGCATCGAGCAGGTCCGCCCGCACCATCGAAACCTCGTCGATGACGAGGATATCCATCTTTGCAACCACGTTTTTCGCCGGGCCGACAATGCGTTTTGGCCTGGGCTGCGGCCCGGGCGGCAACTGGAACAGCGAGTGGATGGTCTGCCCGCCCACGTTGAGGGCGGCGACGCCGGTGGGTGCGACCACCACCAGGTTCTTGTCAAGCTCATTGCGCAGCACGTCGATCAGCGTGGATTTACCAGTGCCGGCCGAGCCGGTCACGAATACCACCGGCGGAGTGGCTACGCTCAGCAGGTCCAGCACTTGCTGGAATTCACCGGTAATCTCGTAATGCATGAGCCGGTGCCGCGTCAGAACCGGGCGGTGCAACCGCCGTCGACCACCAGCTCGGTGCCGGTGATGAATGCGGCTTGGTCAGAGAGCAGGAACAGACACGCACTGGCGATATCGGCCGGCACACCCACCCGGCCCAACGGCACATACGCTGACAAGGCCGACAGCGCCGCCGGGTCGTCCTGCCAGCGGGCCTGCATGGGTGAAAGCACCGGCCCGGGCAAAATGGTGTTGCAGCGGATGGCGTCTTTGGCGAGCTGGATCGCCAGCGACTTGGACAACCGGATTACGCCGGCCTTGGCAGCGCCGTAGGCATCCTGCGGTTTGTCGTCACCACGCAGCGCGTCGATCGAAGCAATGTGGACCATGGCCCCGCCACCGCCAGCGCGCATATGCGGTACCACGTGGCGGGCGCTCAAGGCAAAGGACTTGAGGTTGATCTGGAACACCCGGTCCCAGGTGTCAAGGTCAATGTCGAGCACCGAGGTGTCCTGGTCGAACCACAACACGCCGGTCGCGTTGACCAGAAAATCTATCCGGCCATGGGCCTCGGCAGTGGCGGTGACAACCTTGCTGACGAACGCCTCGTCGGTGAGATCGCCCTGGTGGTAGCTGGCGTGGCCGGGCCCGCTACAGATGTCTACCGGCCGGTCCTTGATGTCGGCCAACGCCACCTCGGCGCCCGCTGCCAGCAGGCGGTTGGCAGTGGCGAG
>PBTT01000039.1 GCA_002729195.1 Acidiferrobacteraceae bacterium | reverse complement strand
GAGACGGTGGCCGATGTCACCACCTCGTGGACACAAGAAGCAGAGCAATCTATCGCCCGTGTTCCACAGTTTGCCCAGGCCATGGCCCGTACCGCTATTTTGCGCGAGGCCAACAAGCTCGGCCATACCGTGATTACCGCGAACATGGTGGACGAGATCACCGCAACCCTGTGTCCGGCTCATGCGAAACGCGCTATGCGGGAGATCGTCGAGGCGGATGAACGCGGTGAACTGAAGTCTGCGGCACCTGTCGGNCCTATGCCCTGGTCTGCTGGGGCNACCGCTCTACTTGATGGNATANGCGAGCNNAGTGAAAAAGACAATATCCNTNGCCGGGCCCAGAAAAAGGCCCGTANCCANGGTGCNGCCGAGGTTNTAGCTGAGCATGTCGANNACTTCGTGGCNAAGCTCGAACNGGCTCGCCNANNNNAGGGTATTNCCTGGCAGGCCGGTGCACTGGCANGGCTTGCCCAGGTNCCNTCTGGATTTATGCGCGACGCNTGCCAGCGTCAGACAGAACAGTATGCCCACGGCAAGGGCGTAGAAGAGGTAACACCAGAAGTNGTGGAANNCGCCNTGNNGTCGATGGGCCAGCGCATGCACGNTGNNCANACCTCTGTTGCTGGGGGTAAGTGNCCCCTCGGTCACGACCGGCTAGACAAAACCAGANCCAGTGAGCNNAACCGGGATACCGCTATTGGCTGGAGCGCCTCGGCATTGGCCAGGCTGGAGAGAGTGCCGGTAGGTTTCATGCGCGAGCTGGTCCGCCAGCGGGTCGAGGTGTTTGCCGAGCGNCATGGNCAGGCCGAGATTACTGAGGAACTGATTGAGCGCAAGTATGTTGACTGGGCCGCTGGTTCGGAGCGGCAGTCGGCCTCTATGCCGTGGCATGAAGATGTGCGCAAAACGGTGGAGAGGATACCCGAGTTTGTGCGTGGCATGGTGGTTAAAGAAATGGAACGTTGCGCCCAGGAAATGGGCTTGACCGAGATCACCCGGGAGGTACTGCACCGTGCACGCGGTACCTGGACCGAACTGGGTACATTCCACAGTGAAACCAATCCATCCCAGTATGGCTCGAGCCAGGATTCGGCCAAGACTACCTGAGCGGTTGTGAGACCAAAGAACATGAACGAACTGGCGCTGCTGGCTATCAATTTGACTCGGCGTTGCAACCTGGCCTGCCCNCATTGCTACNTGGATGCTGANGCCTTGANGGTGGCTGACCCCGAAGAGTTGAGTACTGCAGAANCCTGTGATCTGCTCGATCAGGTAGCGGCAATGGGCCATTCCACCATGGTGGTGTTGACCGGGGGTGAACCGCTGGTGCGGCAAGACCTTGAGGAGATCACCCGCCACGGTACGGGCCGCGGCCTAACCATGGTCGTGGGAACTAACGGCGTCATGTTGACCGGCAAGCGGATTCGCAGCCTCAAGGCAGCCGGTGTAGCCGGCCTTGGAATCAGCCTGGACTCGCTGGACCCTGATCGCCATGACCGCTTTCGCGGATTGGCAGGGGCTTGGCACAAGACCATGGCCGGCATCGACCACTGTCGCCGGAATCGACTTGATTTCCAGTTGCATTTTACTGTCAATTCTGACAACTCCCATGAGTTGGCTGAGGTTGTGCAGTTTGCCGTAACTAGTGGCGCGCGGGTTCTTAACGTGTTCTTCGTGATCTGTACCGGGCGCGCGGTGGCGCTCAGCCAGTTGAGCGACCAGCGTCAAGAACNGGTCCTTGAGGAACTGGCAGATCTGCAACGCCGCTACCCGGAGTGCATTGTCCGTCCCCGTTGTGCCCCGCACTTCAAACGCGTGGTGCTAGGAAAGCAATCGGCTTCAGCGACTAACCTGATCAGCGGCCGCGAGGGCGATGGTTGTATCGCGGGCGCCCATTATTGCCGGGTAACCAGCACAGGTGATGTGACCCCTTGTCCGTATCTGCCAGATTCGGTCGGCAATGTGCGTGACACCGGGTTCGCCAGTGTCTGGAATGATGCACCGGTGTTCGATCGCTTGCGTGGCGGAATACTGAGTGGCAAGTGTGGAATCTGTGAGTATCGTCTGTTGTGCGGCGGTTGCCGGGCCGCGGCGGTCGCCGGTGGCGCTGACCTTATGGGCGAGGATCCCAGTTGCGCTTACCAGCCCGGTACAGACCGCGTTATCAGACCGTTGCCGGCCGCCGATTCCGATTTGATTTCCTGGACCGCTGATGCTGAGTTGCGCCTTGCCCGGGTGCCGCCTTCGCTGCAAAAAATGCTGCGCAAGCGAGCCGAGGTGTTCGCTAGGGAGAACGGTCACGGTGCCGTAACTGTAGAACACTTGAAGACCATGGCTGCCCGTCGTTTTGGCCCGAACGGTCCGCCCAGGAACACCGAATGAACAGCAGGCCCGAACCCCTCGACGTGCTGGTCATCGGCGGTGGTGTCTCCGGCCTGGCCACAGCCTGGCATCTACTGAGTTACGGGTTCGAGACCCAGTTGTGGGAAAGTGCTCCCCAAGTGGGTGGCAAGATCCACTCTAACTTGCACCAGGGCTGGTTGACCGAAGCCGGAGCTACCTGGTTGATGGACCCGATTGGTAATACCGCCGACGTTCTGGAGGCGGTTGGCCTGGGTCCGCTGCTGACCCGCAAGCAGCCAGATGTTACCCGCTACCTGCTGCGCAATGGTGCCTTGCAGAATGTACCGATCACGGTGGGCAGGTTGCTGGGTTCAGGGCTGTTCAGTTTGGCCGGATGCTTACGATTGGCAGCCGAGCCACTGGTGTTTCGCCAGCGGCGGTCAGACGAAACTGTCAGTGATTTTGTTACGCGGCGGTTTGGTAGAGAAGTGCTGAAATACGGTATTGAGCCTTACATTGCCGGCGTACTGGCATCAGATCCTGAGCGGGCCGAAGCCAAGGCCACGTTGCCTCGCCTGACGGAGTTGGAGGAGCGTTTTGGCAGCGTCACCGCGGGGATGTTGTACGGGCGCCTGTTTGGATCCGGCAAACGTTGTAAACCAGAAGCGGTGAGTTTCCAGGGCGGTATGCAAAGCCTGACTGATTGTTTGAGCGTTTCGGTGCGCCCGGTACTGGGTAGAGAGGCAAAGTCAATCAACCGCCACCNTGCAGGCTGGCAGGTCGAAGCCAGTGATGGCACTGTGGTACTGGCGCGAAAATTGGTACTCGGGACGCCGGCCCTGGAAGCAGCACAGTTACTGGCAAATATCGATCACGAACTCGCCCACTTTATCGGAGGGATTGCCTATGCACCAGTGATGGTGGTGCATCTGGGGTTCACTCGTGAAACCGTACGNCACCCACTCGACGGCACTGGCTTTCTGGTGCCGGGGTGTGAAAATCGAGCAGTCAACGGTTGTCTCTGGCCCGCGAGTATCTTTTCTAACCGGGCACCGGCCGGCCACCGACTGTTGAGTAGCTATCTCGGCGGTGCTCGGCATCCGAATGCTCTGCTTGATGACGATAAAAGCGTCATTGGCAAAGTGCTGTCGGACCTTGAGCCGTTACTCGGTTTACGGGGTGATCCGGTGATGACCCGGGTCGACCGCCATCCTCGTGGTCTGCCGTTGTATTTCGGTGCTTACACCGAGCGACTCAGGATTATCGCCGAAAGATTAAAGCACTCGCCGGGCATTCATCTGGTAGCAGCCTATGCCGGTGGTGTCTCGGTGCGGGATCGCTTGGCTCAGGCAGATGTTGTCGCCGAGCAGATCAACAGACAACTGCGAAGTGCCCGCCGCGCTCGGCAATGGTCAATCGTCGATCCAGATCGGCTGCCGCTGGGATCGGCTACTGCCGGTGGTCCCTCAACACAAACCATGTAATCCAGGAGGATTTCTCATGTCCGCATTCACTTACCTTGGTCGTCTGGTACTGGTCGGTTGCCTGTTGGTGGTCTTTCCATCAGTGGGTACAGCGGCCAAGAAGTATAAGGAGGTCGAAGTGGCCGATGGCGGGAGTATTGTCGGCCGCATAACCTTCGAAGGGGACCTGCCCATCGACGCGATTGACAAGATAGGGATTACCAAGAACATCGATGTTTGTGACGAGGCTGGTAACGGTTACCGCGAGGTGGTCTGGATAGACGTTAAGGATGGTGCGCTGCGTGGCACGTTTGTCTTTATCGACAAGATAACTGCAGGCAAAAAATGGCCAGAACCGGAAGGCGCCGTCTACATGGTTCTCCAGGAAGGTTGTCGGTTCACACCGTGGGCACAGGTCGTCAAACCCGGTGAGATTACTATACGCCACGCCGATCCGGAGTCAGTGCTACACAACATCAATACCCGCGAGATGATCGGTGTCGAGAAAGGCCGGATCGTAAAAAGAACGATGTTCAACTTCGGTCAGCCAGATCCGGGTGACATCGTGAAGAAGCTCAAGCCTCGGCGCTCTTCGTTTATTAGCCTTAACTGTGAAGCCCACAATTTCATGTTTGGTTTCATGATGGCGCCGAAACATCCTTATGCCGTGGTGGTCAGGGATGACGGTTCTTACTCTATCAATGATGTGCCGCCGGGTGACTACACCGTCAAAGCNTGGCATCCGCGCTTAGGTATCCAGAAGNCCAATCTCAGCGTTCCGGCCAAAGGTGCGGTGGAGGCAAATTTCAGCTTTTCGTCTGCCGAGTAAACGGCAGAGGGCTACTTCGGTTTAACGGCATTACCACGTGCAAACACGATCCCGAATCTTCCAGCAATTGATCGACCTGGATGGCCGCAGGCGTCGTGCAGCGGTTCAAAAGTGAAGAGCATGTCAGTCGAAAAAAGATCTTGTTACAGTAGTTGCTGGAGCCTGTTGCTGCTCTGTCTGGTGCTGTTCTCCCCCGAGGCGACAGCACTGGAAGCGGGTGAGTATCGCCAGTTCGTCGGCCTGGACTCGCGTCGACTGATCTGGTTTCTGGCCCAGATGCACCTCTTTTTCGGAGCCTTTGTACTGGGTGTGCCGTTGTTTGCAGTGATCGTCGAGATCGTCGGCTGGCGCAGCCGCGACCCCAAGCTGGACAAATTGGCCTACGAGTTCACCAGCCTTTTGAGTGTGGCCTACGCCACCACGGCTGCGTTCGGCGGCTTACTCGCCTTTGCATTGTTTACCTTGTATCCCACCTTCATGAGTTACATGGCCGGGTTGTTCAAGGACGTCATGTTCATGTACGCCTTGCTGTTCTTCGCCGAAACCTTTTTTTTGTACCTGTATTACTACGGCTGGAACTGGCTACAAGGTGGGCGGGTATTCCCCCGCAATCTGCAATGGCTGTTCAAGGCGCTTGGGGTGGTCATTATCGCGCTCGGTGTGGTGTTCTTGTTCGGTGGTTTTGGCCTTCAGATGCGCGGTGACACGCGCTCGTTCATCGCCCTGCTGTACATCCTGCCGTTGGGGGTGGGACTGCTGATCCTGCGGGACCTTAAAAGTTCCCACATCCTGATCGGCATCCTGCTCAACATCGCCGGCACCGCCATCATGCAACTGGCCAACAGTTGGGCCGGCTTCATGATGAGTCCCGCGGGTGTCGACGAGGAAGGGGAACTTATTGGCACGGTCTGGCAGGTGTTTGAGAACATTCTTGCCACCCCTATCGCGATCCACCGGATGCTCGGAAACCTGGCTTTTGGCGGCCTGGTCGCCGGTGCTTACGCGGCGGTCAAGTTCATTGGCGCCCGGACTCCCGCCGAGCGGGCCCATTACGACTGGATGGGCTACATCGCCAACTTTGTTGCTATTTGTGGTCTGATCCCGCTGCCGTTCGCCGGGTACTACCTGGGCCGTGAGGTCTACTCCACCAGCGCGATCATGGGCAACAACATGATGGGCGGGGACTTCTCCTGGACCTTCATTATCCAGGCCATGCTGGTGGGCTCGCTGTTCCTGATCAGTAACTACTATCTGTGGAGTGGGATGACGCGTATCCCCGGATCGGAACGCTACTACAAGTACATCAAGTTCATTCTTGGTGCACTGATTATTTCCTTTGCCGTCTGGCTCACCCCGCACAACCTGCCGCTGACCAGCGGAGAGGTGGGTGATATGGGCGGTAGTCAGTATCACCCGACTCTCAAGTTTATGGGCCTGATGCCGGCCAAGAATGCGGTGGTCAATCTGATCATTCTGTCGACCTTCTTCAGTTTTCTGCTGTATCGCCGTGGCAACAAAAGCGATGTGGTACCGATCAGCGGGCAGGGCAGGCTGCCACAGATCGTCATCTCGCTGGCGGGCCTGGTCGCGGTAGCCATCGTCGGCCAGTACGCGCTGGCGATGCTGAACCTGGACCCGGCGGAACTCGATCTGCCGGCGGACAGGGCCGATTACTTCCGGACCGTGGGCTACCTGCTCATCTTCGAATGCGCCATGGCCGTACTCGCGGTCGTCCTGGCGCTGAAGGACCGGGGCAAACTGGCTCAGGGTCTGTACATGACCGTGACTGCCTTGAGCGTGGCACTGTTTCTGGGTGTTTATGGCTTCGTGGTCATGGAAAAGGCCTCGCCTTTTCTGCGTAACATCGCAGTAGCTCAGTTTCTGCAACTGATCAGTTGCATCATTCTGGTGACAGCCATAGATATATTTTTGTTCCGTGGTGCCAAGGAGTTGGGCAAGTTGCAGTGGGGCAAGATGACAGTGCGCAGCCAGTACGCGCTGTTGCTACTCACTTTCATTATCACCATGAACATGGGGCTTATGGGATTCATCCGTTCCGGCCTGCGTGGTGACTGGCACATTTTCGGAGTGATGCGCGATACCTCGCCCTGGTCCTACACGCCGAGTAACTACACCATGACCGAGATGGTGAGCCTGGCGGTGCTGGTGTTCATGGTCGGGGTTGCCTTCATGTTTTGGCTGGGCGGCATCGCCGCGCAAAAGAATACCACGGCTGAAAAGGCTTTGGTCGAAGGATCACCGGTTGAAGGGTCTTCTCGCAAGCCGGGCGAACAGCCTACCTCGCAACCGGAAGAGAAGTAGTGAAGTCCAGCGCTATTCTGCGAGTGTTTGTGTTCATGCTGGTAGTACTGGGTGCTTACCTGTGGGTCGGGAAGGCCATTACCGCCATGACTGGTGGCGAGCGAAAGTCGGCCAGCGTAGTGGAAGTCACCCCGGAAGGGGGTGAGGCCATATTCTGGGGCAAGGGCAGATGTTTCACCTGTCACAGCATCGGCGACGAAGGCAGTGCAGTACGTTGTCCCAATCTCGGTCAGTTCGGTGAAAAATTCCCGTTGTCTATAGGCGCCCGAGCAGAACAGCGGGCCAAGGAGCGCTCCGAGGAGACCGGCAACCACTACAACAGTACCGATTACCTGGTGGAGAGCCTGGCCAAGCCCGGTGCCTACTTGGTGGAGAGTTACAAGAACGAAATGGCGATCGTCTATGCCCCGCCCATCTCGCTCAATCTCACCGAGATCAAGGCGGTGATCGCGTACCTGCAGAGTCAGGGTGGCGACCTGGATCTGGAAGGCATTGAGAACCCGGGCGAGTTGGCCCAGTCCTACTACGCCCGAATCACTGCGGCCAGCGCTGCCGGTGGTGGTGATCCTGAGAACGGCGAGGAGATGTTTGTCGATACCTGTGCTGACTGTCACATGATCCAGGGTGAGGGCGGTGACATTGGTCCCGACCTGTCCAGCATAGCGAGCAAGGGCCTTAAGTTCATCTCCGAATCCATCCTCCGGCCGGCCCGCAAAATTGCTGAAGGCTACGAGACCTGGGTGGTGGTGGCCGAGTCGGATGGACGCAAGCACATTGGCCTGAAGACTGCGGAAACACCCACCGAGGTGGAGATCACCAAGGCCACTGGTGAGGTGTCGACCATCGCCAGGGATGATATTCGTGAAATCGGCCAGGACGAGGGTGACAGTGTCATGCCCGCCGACCTGACCGAAGCTTTGACGGTAAAAGATTTCCAGGACGTATTGGCCTACTTGATGATGCAGAAGGATGAGAACGCCGGCAAAGTCGGCGTGACGCAATGAAGAAGCCCAGAACCCGGCGCTTCTGGTCGGTGGTACTGACCCTGCTGGTGGTCTATGCCCTGATCAGGTGGGGTATCCCGGCCCTTTCCCGGGAGATCACCGATCTGCCGTTCCCGCTGACCGTGCCGGGCACGCTGATGTTTATCTACATGCTGCTAACGGTGATCGCACTGTTCTTGCTGGTTACCTTTTCCGAGGAACACCTGGAGGACTTTCTCTACCCCGTCCGGCGCTTCNTGCGCGGTGAATACGGNNGAGTCACACGAGNCGNGGGCCTNGCNGTGGTGCCGCTGCTGGTTGGCTGGCAGGTCTACGACGTGACGGTGCCCAAGATGGAGCAGCCCTTGTCGCTNCGCATCCAGCACCCGTCGTCAAATTTTCCCAAGAAGAATGAGACCCTGAAAAACCCGTTTGCCAACACGACCGACGCCGAGATCGATGCCTTTGTTGAGCAGGCTCGGGTTAACGACATCGGTTTCATTCCCCAGGTGCAGCCGGATCTGGACAGCTGGGCGGAGTACAGCGAGGCCGGGCATATGCTCGAGGCCATTGCCACGGCACCGGTGCGCGCGTTCCTGCAGGAACTGGAAGCCGGCAGCATCAGCCGCGATACGGCGCGCGCGGCTCTGATGGAAAAGAACCTGTTCGAAGGTCGGGCGCTGTATTCGATGAACTGTCGGCCCTGTCACGGCGACAGCACGGCCGGCGACGGGCCGATGGCTGATGGCTTCAAGTTGCGGCCGATCAACTTCACCGACAACGGTACCATCGAGACCATCGTCGAAGGTTATACCTTCTGGCGGGTCAGCAACGGAGGTCCCGGTCTGCCGACGGAGGCGACCCCATGGGATTCGGCGATGCCAGTGTGGAAACTGAACCTCACCGAAGAGGAGCGCTGGAAGATAATCCTTGCCGAATATGANTTGGCNCAGAAGACCCCGCGNATACCGGAGTCCCANTGATGAGTTGCCGNNGNTCTTTCTTATTNATCNTCCTGGCTTTGTACTGGGGCGGGGCGCTGGCAGCAGAGATCCCGAGCGGGCCGCGGCCAGCGGCTAGCGATGAGACCCTCGCCGAAGGTGCCGCGATTTACCTGCAGCGCTGTAGTTTCTGTCACGGCCTGCTCGGTGACGGCAACGGTCCTGCNGCAGAGTACCTGGACCCGCGNCCGCGGGACTTCACCCTCGGCACCTTCAAGTTCCGCACCACGCAAAGTGGCGAACTGCCCCGGGACGAGGATCTGTTCCGCACCGTTAGTCGTGGCCTATCGGGTACCGCCATGCAGGCGTTCGACAGCGACTTGATCAAGAATGGCTTGGCCGAGNATGAGCGCTGGGCGGTGATCGACTACATCAAGAGCTTTGCCATCGAGTTCGAAGACCCGGAACTGGATCCGACCAAGAACGGCCTGGTGGTGACGCTGCCGCAGGAGCGGCCGCCCTACAGCGAGGCACTGGTCGCNAAAGGAAAAGAAGTGTTCGAACATGCCAAGTGCTGGGAATGCCACGGCAAACTCGGTCGTGGTGACGGGCAGGAATCCTTCGATCGTACTGATGACTGGGGCTTTCCCATTCGCATCCGCAACGTGACCCATCCCTGGAAGATCAAGGCCGGTATCAAGGTGGAAGATATCTACATGCGCTTCTCCACCGGCGTCAACGGTACACCGATGCCTTCGTTCGTCGATGCGCTGAGCGAAGAGGAGCGCTGGGCGCTGGCCAACTTCATCAAGTCGCTGCAGCACCAACTCACCGACCACCAGGTTCTAAAGGCGAAAGGANTAGAAGGTGAGATCCTCGACGACCCGACCGATGTCAACTGGGCTGCGGCCGAGCCCATGGATGTCCGCCTCACCGGTCAGGTGATTGCCGCGCCACGCTGGCAGAACCCCAGTATCGAGATGGCAACGGTGCGGGCGTTGTACAACGAGANTGAGATTGCTTTTCTGATCCAGTGGGACGATCCATTTAAAGACGTAACTCATCAAAGTACAGCTGAATTTAATCCCCAGGAGATATCCCGGGTTGGAGGCTTTAATTCCTACGTCGCGGCCAACGGCATGGTGCCTCGGCAACTGGAAACCTTTAGAGATGCGATCGCCCTGCAGTTTCCAGTGAAATTACCCGAGGGCACCAAGAAACCTCACTTCTTCCGTGGCGATTCATCGAATCCGGTTCACTTGTGGCAGTGGCAATCAGACCTGGCCGAGGCGGGAACTGCGTCAGTGAAAGAATTCAATGCGCGCGGCTGGAAGCAACCAACCAAGTTGCAGGNCGATGACCAGCAACAGGTCACTGCTACGGCGAACTGGGATCAGGGCCGCTGGAGTGTGATTATGCGCCGACCCTTACTTACCGACGACCGTAACGATATCCAGTTCATCAAGGGCCAGTTCATTCCCTTGACGCTGAATGCCTGGGATGGCTCTAACGGGGAACACGGCTTGGTCATGAGCCTATCGACTTGGCACAGTGTGATCCTGGAAGCGCCGATACCGTTGACAGTTTACCTTTATACGTTATTGGCGGTTCTGGTTACCGGGGCGTTGGGGTTTTGGCTGGCACGCAAGGAGCAGGCGCGAACGGGGCCAGGCGTTTAACACATTTTATTGGGAAAGTCGTTNTAAAGAGCAAGAGGAAACATAACCATGAAGACAGCAGCGAGTGCATTTCTTGGCCTGATTGTTCTGGTATTGGCAACAGGTGCTGCCCGGGCTGACGGGGCAGCAGGCAAAGAGGTTTTCGAGGGTAGCGACTGCCAGTCGTGTCACTTCACTCAGGGGCCGGCTACCGAGAAGACCATAGACGATCAACTGGCGAAGATGGGTCCGGAACTGTGGTACGCCGGCAGCAAGTTCCAGAGGCCGTGGCTTGAGGCCTGGCTGCAGGATCCGCAGCCGATCCGGCCAATGAAATTCAACTCGGTGATGGAGCCCAACCCAGGTGGGCACCCGGCCCTGAGTGNGGGCCAGGCAGGGTCCGTTGCCGACTACCTGATGAGCCTTACTTCTGACGTGGTCGAGGCCGGTGCAGTCAAGGTCAAGAAAAAGAACCTCAAGGGGCGCTTGATCTTCGTAAAGAAGATGCCCTGTAGCGGCTGTCACCAGTTCCCCACCAAGAAGAAGTTCTCGGGTGGGATGTCGGGACCATCCCTGGTCGGAGCTGGTGAGCGACTCAATCCAGATTGGGTATTGGCTTATCTACAGAAACCCAAAGTATTNAAGCCGGTCAAAATGATGCCGGTCTTCGTTGGGGTACTGAGGGATAAGGATATGAAAAACGTAGCTGCGCATGTCGCGACCTTCAAGTGAACCAATAACGGGAGAGAAAAATGTCCAGATTGTTACTAATGGGAGTTCTGATCCTGGGTTCGGTGATCACCGGGNTAGGAATAGCAGCGGATGGTGAAAAATTGTTTGCATTCTACTGTGCCCAGTGCCACGGCAGTGAAGGCAAAGGGGATGGACCTAATGTCACAGGAGACTTTCCTGTGGATCCGAGAGATTTTACGGAAACTGCAGAGATGAACAAACTCTCCAACGCCGATATCCGCAACGTGATCATTGACGGCGGGCCGATCGCGGACAAGTCGCCGATGATGCCGCCATGGGGNAAGACCCTGAATGATGAAGAGGTGGACGCATTGGTGCAACACCTGCGGAAACTGTGCAACTGCACCGGTAAAGCAGACTAGAACTAGCCGGGATGACCGTATGAAAACTTGGAAAAAGCGCTTGGCCGATATTGTGATCTTGTCCGGTATGGGGATCAATGCCATCGTCATCTTGTTGATCGTCTATTTCTACGTTTTGTAGAAAAGAAAAAACGTTCCGTGGCAAAACAAACAACCGACGACGACTTTGGCTTGAGGACTCGACCGTCCTGGTCGGGACCGGTTCTGTTTGCCCTCGTGGCAGTGGCNGTGGCGATGTTCTTCTGGTGGTTTCTGGGCAGCGAGTCAGTGCAGCACGATAGCGCTGATCTGGTNGCTGAACGGATCCGGCCGATTGGACAACTACGGATAGCCGAGGTTGCCAGCCNGGCGGGGCCTGTAGCTCAGGCGCAAGTCAACGGCAAGGCGATCTACCAGGCCGCCTGTGCGCCGTGTCACAGTGCCGGTGTTGCCGGCGCGCCCCGACTGGGTGATACGGTTGTGTGGGCCGGGCGTATTGTGGCGGGCATCGATAGGCTCTATGGCAACGCCATCAACGGTCTGCAGGGCACGACCGGNGTCATGCCCCCCCGGGGCGGTAATTCGGCACTTGAGGATGCCCAAGTTCGGGCTGCAGTCGACTATATGGTGGCCCAGGCGCAATGAAAGTGGATACGTNCAGCACTGGGTAGACCTGCTCATGATGAATAATGCCCCGCTGCTTTTTGTCATTACCCTGGTGGTTTGCGCCCTGGTCTTTTTNGGGCTCGACTTTGCAGTGATGAAATTGAATGGCCTGANCTTGTTCTACCACCCCTGAAGGAACCTTGTTGACACGCAAAAACAAAAACTTCGGTTCTCAATCGATTCCGCTGCGCCCGCGTGACGGGATCTGTGGGTTGTATGCCTCGAGTTCCCGGTTGAGCTATTCGCTGAGCGTGGTAGTACTGGCAATACTGTTGCTGGGTGTCTCGACCGGGGTGTTTGTGGGAGCTGGTGATACAGTGGCTGAGGCCTCTGGGAGCGCCGCTGACGGTCTCGCTGCAGCAGTGATCGCGCCACCCGAGTTGACCGCTGCAGACTATCCCACCATTGCCGGTGTCAACGGCCGGGTCACAGTGTGGCTGGTGGCCCAGCTCCACCTGTGGTTTGCAGCCTTCGTGCTGGCCGTGCCGATTTTCGTATTTATCATCGAGGCCATCGGCATGAGGACACGTGACAAGCGTTACGATGAGATGGCCTACGAATTCATCAAGATCAGCATCACCGCCTATTCGCTGACTGCGATTCTCGGCGGCTTACTGCTGTTCAGCCTGATCGTGTTCTATCCTCACCTGTTCCAGTACCTGAGTGGGGTGTTCGGCGAGAGTATGTTCTACTACGCGCTGCTGTTCTTTGCCGAGAGTGCGGCCCTGTACNTGTATTACTACGGCTGGCAATGGCTGCAGGGTGGTTTTCGCAAGTGGGTCCATCTGACACTGGGGCTGCTGCTGAACGCGGCGGGTACCACCCTGATGTTCCTCGCCAACGGCTGGGTGACCTTCATGATGAGTCCTGCCGGGGTGGATCCGGCCGGGGTATTTGCCGGCGACACCTGGGCCGCGATGCACAACTACTTGTGGAACCCGATCAACCTGCATCGCTTCATCGCCAATATCGCCTACGGTGGTTCCATCGTTGGTGCGTATGCTGCATTCAGATTTCTCAGTGCGACCCGCCCCGAAGANCGAGCGCACTACGACTGGATGGGTTACAACGCTAACTTCATCGCTATCCTGGCACTGNTNCCGCTGCCTTTTGCCGGTTATTACTTGGCAGCGGAGATTTACGCCTATAGCCAGCAGATGGGCATCACCCTGATGGGTGGCATTTTTGCTTGGTTATTCATTATCCAAGCGGTGCTTATCGGCACTTTGTTTCTGTCTGCCAATTACTATCTCTGGTGCGGCATGGGCCGCAGCGACGGTGCCGAACGCTACAACAAGTTCATCAAGTACCTGGCAATCGTGATCATTGCCAGCTTTCTGGTCTGGTTCACGCCACACACGCTGGTGTTGACCAACGAAGAGCTGAAAGTACTAGGCGGGCCGTACCACAAATACCTAGGGCCATTGGGGATTATGCCGGCGAAGAACACGGCGGTGAACATCATGATCCTGTTTACTGCGCTCAGTTTCCTGTTCTATCGCCGCTCCAACCGCATCGCTACGGTGGCCTGGGTCAAGGCCGGCAANACCGCTCAGCTGGCGCTGTACACGGCCGGCATCGCCAACCTGNTGTTTCTGGGCGTATACCACGGCTACTTCACCAACACGGTGTACAAGGTAGCGGCCTCAATCCCGCAGGTTATGACCACGCTGATCGTCATCGTGGTCAGCCTAGGGCTGGATTCTGCAATGTATCGGGGCGCAAGAGAGGTAGCCCCGCTCAACTGGGGACGGGTGCCAAACCGTGCTCAATACGCCCTGTTTCTACTGGCAGTGGCTTTTACCTGGTTGATGGGCTTGATGGGTTANATCCGTTCAGGTATTCGCCAGCACTGGCACGTGACAGACGTCTTTCGTGANAATTCGCTGGATGCCTACACACCGACGCTGGGTTATGCCGCCAACGTGGTCTCGGNAGGCACTATTCTGTTCATGGCGATGGTGATCTTCATCTTTTGGCTGAGTCAGGTCAGTAGTCGTAAGACGCCTACTGAGGGTTTTGGAAATCAGGCTGAGGGACGATGAAAAATTTTCTTCAAGTCATCGCTTTCAGCCTGTTGATGATCGGGTTNTTTGCTGCTTTTTCCAACTTCGGCATACCCGAGATACAGCCGGCACCNCCACCGGTNNAGGAGAAACTGGATCTCGGCGCCATGACCCCGGAGCGTTTCATCACGCTGGGGGAGAAGCTATTCAACGGCAAGGGTACCTGTGCTTTGTGCCACAACGCTGTGGGTGGTCGCGCGCCGCNGCTGGATCGGGTAGCGACCCTAGCCAGNGAGCGGNTGNCCGATTCCCGTTACCAGGGCGGTGCGAACGACGNGCAGGGATACCTCGTCGAGTCACTGGTCGATCCNTCGGCCTACGTTGTCGCCGGCTTCGGCAAGGCCGGTNGTGGTGATACCGAAAGCCCGATGCCAAACGCGGCAGCCGGTAGCATCGGCCTGTCCGAGGTCGAGGTGAACGCGGTTGTTGCCTACCTGCAGGATCTCGCCGGCACCGAGGTCACAGTTGAGATACCGAAAGGGACCGAGGGCGAGGCGACGGGTCCGGAGCCGGTAACTGGGACNGCACGCACCGCACTTGCGAGCGCCGAGGAGATTATCGATCGGTTCGGCTGTGTCGCCTGTCACAAGCTCGCGGGCAAGGGTGGTGAGATCGGGCCGGATCTCAGTCAGATTGGGGCCAGCAAAGATGCGTCCTATCTGCGTCAGGCGATTCTCGATCCGGCCGCCGAAATCGTCGAGGGCTACCCGCCAATCATGCCAGTGACTTACGAAGTGGAACTCTACGCCGGCGAACTGGAACTACTGGTGCAATATCTGGCGGCTCTCAAATGAGTNCGGCAGTGCAAAAACCGGTGATCCCACGGCTGTTGCAGGCGGCGTTGGTGATCGCGGGCATCTATGCAGGATTCTGGTTGATTTTCGACCTNATCCTGGCGCAGCCGATCCCGCAGAGTCTGATGGTGATGTACATGTTCTTCGTGGTATCCGGAGTATTTATGGTNTTTACTTTTACAGAGGAGAGTGCCCGGCAACTGATCGCGCCGATCCGGGCTCTCGTGGAAGATCAAACAAAGAAGACGCTACGCAACGTGGTCTTNATCGTAGTGCCAGCGCTTGCAGCGGTTGCTGTTTTCTTCCANCTGCAACCCAGCGANGAAGCGCCGCTGGAATTGCGCTCCATCCACCCGGCACCACCGTCGTCGGTNAAGATTTTCGGCAAGCGCTATGACCTTATGAGTCTTGAAAATCCTTACCGTCACCTGGAGAAGGATGACCCCGAGCAGTTTCAGGAGCTGGTAGCGGTCGGCGGTGAGGTCTACATCCGCAACTGCCAATACTGTCACGGTGACAAACTGGACGGCAAGGGTCCTTATGCCCAAGGGCTGAACCCGGTGCCGCTCAACTTCCAGGACATCGGCACCATTGCGCAACTGCAAGAGTCGTTCCTNTTCTGGCGCATCGCGACCGGTGGACCGGGCCTGCCCAAGGAGGCTACACCGTGGATCTCGTCGATGCCCATATGGCAGGAGTTCCTGAGCGAAGAGGAGATCTGGCAGGTCATCCTCTACCTCTACGACTATACCGGTCATCGGCCACGCTCGTGGGAACACGANTGAGAAACAGCACCGGGCTGACAGCNCGATGATCAATAGNCTCAATCAGAATGGGATGAAACCAAGTGTTCGACCTCACCNTAGCCGGTTGCTGCCGATCTTGTTGTCGATGATGGTCTTATGTGTCGGTGTGGCTGAAGCCCAACCCGGTGATGCCGAACGGGGCGAGAGGANCTACGCTGCGCGCTGTATGCTGTGTCACGGTGAGGAAGGCGATGGTATGGGCGCCGCGGCCGAGCGTTTGAATCCGCCACCACGGGACTTTACTATGGCTCAATACAAGATCAGGACGACCACTTTTGAGGAGATCGTGCCGGCCGATGAGGACTTGCAAAGAATGATTCATGATGGCATGCCGGGTAGTGCAATGCCCGGCTGGGGCGATGTGTTGTCCGAACAGGAAATACAGGATCTAATTGTTTACCTTAAGACCCTGGCGGGTCTGGAGGAGGAAGAGGACGGGAACCTTATTGATTACGGTACCCAGGTAGCTGTTTCGGCNGAGAGCATCGAGAAGGGTCGTGTGATTTTCCATGACGGTGATCGTTGTTCNGAATGTCACGGTCAGGATGGCAAGGGTGATGCGGTAAAGAAACTCAAGGACGACTCTGGTTACCGCACTTGGCCNCGCAACCTGACCAAGCCATGGACCTATCGTGGNAGCAATGATCCCCGCGACATCTTTGCCCGTATCACNACGGGNATCGCCGGTACCCAGATGCCGTCGTTCGACGATCCTGCCAGCGCCAAGCGNCTTTCTATCGAGCAGCGCTGGCACGTGGCGAATTACGTCAACTCGTTGGCCAAGACCGACAAGGTCGTACGGCCAGAAAANACCGTAATCCAGGCGTTGCGGCTGGTGGACCAGGTCCCCACCACCCCCGACGACCCGCGCTGGCAGCGGGCACTGCCTACGACGTTTTTCCTGGTACCCCAGTTGATCGCGGAGCAGCGGTTTTTTACCCCCTCCAACGACACCATTACCGTGCGGGCGGTGTACAACGAAGTGGAGATCGCTTTTCACCTAGAGTGGGACGACCGTACCCAAAGCAGACCCGGTGACGAGACTGCCGAGAAGATCGCGGGTCCCGGGATCAGTGAGGATGCGGTCGCCATCCAGTTGCCGATACAACTACCGGCGGGTCCAGAGAAACCGTATTTCCTGCGCGGTGATCCCAGTCACCCGGTCAACTTGTGGTCCTGGCGTGGTGGCNCCAGCGACAGGGCGCCTGGNGTTTCACTGGCTACTGCCCGGGGTCCG
Source organism: Acidiferrobacteraceae bacterium (assembly GCA_002729195.1). Lineage (GTDB taxonomy): Bacteria > Pseudomonadota > Gammaproteobacteria > Arenicellales > UBA868 > UBA12578. The sequence continues at coordinate 2,513 of PBTT01000039.1, read as the reverse complement.
ACGAACACAACCGAGCGCGACCCGGCCGCGGCCGGCCTCAAGGGTGCTGGCAGTTACCGTGATGGCACCTGGCGAGTAGTGCTGCGCCGACCACTTGTCACCACTGATCCGGGCCAGGACCTCCAGTTTGTGGAAGGGGAATTTATTCCGGTGGCGTTTTCCGCCTGGGACGGTAGCAACGGCGAGCAGGGTTCCGCCCATACGCTGACCACCTGGTACTGGCTGCTTCTCCGGCCGCCGCCGGGGAACAAGCCGTGGCTTTTCGCGACACTGGCTTTTGTGCTGGTCCTGTTGGTCGAATTGTGGTGGGCCCACAGAGCGCAAACGAAACGCTACACTTGATGCCGGTTACCGCAAAGGACATGGAGTCGGTCCGACCCCACCGGGGTACCAAGACCAAGCTCCTGGCTGTAGTCCTGATCATTCTCGGAGTGCTTGATGCCATGCTCTCCTGGCGCGCTGGGTTTGCGCTCAGCAGCACCTATCTGCTGTTGTTCACCGGGGGCATCACGTTGTTTGTCATCGGTTCTGTACGCCATTGGCGCTGAGTGTCCAGTTGAGTGCTGTCAGATTGTACCGGTGAGAATCGTACGTCAGGTGCTGCCTCGGTAACCGGAATTCGGTCTTTTGATGAGAGACACACCAGATACTCGCGAGCGGGTGCTCGGCTTTGAGTGGGCAGCAGACCTCGAAGGCAAATTCACCCCGCTGGTGGTTCGAATGAAGTTCGATCTCGCCTGTGTACGAATCCACCGGGCGGACTGGCAGGCACTGTCGAAGAGAGAACGGCAGGTGGTGGCCCAGGCGCCGGTGGGTGATCCAACAGCGAGAAATCACTTCGTCGCCACCCTGCAGCAGATGTTGACGGCGGCAGGACGAGCGAACATCGAACAGAAAGTGGCCGTCACAGCGAAAACGGTAGCCTAGCTGGATGATTCTGAACCCGGGGGTGTGACTGCTATTTGTGCTCGTGCCGGAGTACTAGCCGACTGGGGTAATCTTGGATGTTTCGAGCGTTACCTGCTCTGCCACGTCGCTGCAAAATATGATCGGGTGCTGTGTCGCATGATTGCTGCTGAAATGCCGGCCCTGCGATTGGCACCAATCCGGCCCAACTGAGTAACCGCATAAGGCTCAGGGTATGTTGTGACTACAACCGATCAAAAAATGTCAATCAACTTAACCACTGTGGTTTTACTCTTAGAAAGGTTTGAATACCTGTGCTGGCAACCAGGTAACCAATTCCGGGAAAGAAAATACTTTGAGGTGAGTGGCGATCGAACATGCGTCGCAAAGATAAATTTTGATACCAAGGCAGATGGAATCCTTTGTGTCACGCACTTTGTTTACGAGGAATTTGAACCTGAAGACGAAGAGGAAGAAGAAAGTGGCGTAGATATGGATGATTTTGATGGGATGAATGAACTCCTTGATGACCTGCTTTGCGAGCGGGATGAGTTGTTTACAAAGTGCGACTGACCCAACGTACTGCCTGTTGTCAAAGCATGAAGGAACCAATATGACCAAGGAGTAAACAATGACCAAGATCAAAGACAAAGAGACCCTGCTAGAGTCGCTAGAAGATGAGGGGGCGGCAGCTCTTGAGAATGCTGATGGTTATCTTTTGGGAAATTGATCGATGTCAAGTCAACCAGACAGTAATCTTGCAAAATAAATCAAAGATGATTTTGTCACTCAAACCAAGAACGGAGAGACGTGTTCATGGGTGAGGTCGTTCTGGCAGCTAAGGTAACGCACGTTCCTTCAATGTTTATCTCGGAAATGCCTGGAGAACATGAAGGATGCAGGCAACCAGCCATCGACGGGTTAGCCGAGATCGGCAGACGGGTGAAGGTAGCGGATGCTGACTCGGTAGTCATTTTTGATACTCACTGGCTGGTGAATGCGGGATATCACGTTAACTGTAATAGCCCTCATCAGGGACTGTATACGAGTTCGGAGTTCCCTCATTTCATTCGTAATCTGGAATACGATTATGCCGGCAATACAGTGCTTGGGCAGACCATTGCCGAAATTGCAACTGCCAATGGGGTGTTAACACGGGCTCATTCAGATGTTCCGTCACTCGGCCTTGAATATGGCACCTTGGTGCCTTTGCACTATATGGGTGTGTCCCGTGAACTCAAAGTGGTCGCTATTTCGGGCTGGTGTTATGACGCGAGTTATGACGAATCATGGATAGTTGGCCAGGCGGTGCGCCAGGCGATTGAACAATCTGACGAAAAGGTCGCTGTACTGGCGAGCGGCTCCCTGTCCCATCGGATATGGGAGAACCACCTGGTCGAACAAGGATTATCCAAGATCAGCCGACCGTTTAATGAGGCAGTGGATCGATTGGTGCTCGAAATGTGGCAGCAGGCCCGGATCGGGGAGTTTCTGGAAATACTGCCTGACTATGCAAAACACTGCAGCGGTGAGGGATGGATGCACGACACGGCGATGCTGTTTGCGATGCTCGGCTGGGATCAGTATCAGGGTAGCGCAGAGATTTT
>PBTT01000038.1 GCA_002729195.1 Acidiferrobacteraceae bacterium | reverse complement strand
AACTGCGTCTGTCCGGGCCCGACCGACACTCCGCTGTTTGCGGGTCAGCCCGAGCGTATGCGTGAAGCACTGACCCGTGCCATCCCGTTTCGCCGCGTTGCCACACCCGAGGACATCGCCAACGCGATCCTGTTTTTTGCCAGTGACCTAACCAACTACATTACCGGACAAGTTCTGAGTGTTAGCGGTGGCCTCACCATGGTGGATTAACCACACCCAAAACACCAAATACGGGAAGAACTGATGACAGATCGTTACGAGAAATACACTAAATTCGAATTCGACCGGCCGGTCGAACGGGTGCTGCGGATCACGCTCAACAATCCCAAGACCTATAACTCACTCGACGCTGTCGGCCACAACCAACTCACCTCTATCTGGCGCGACCTTGATGAAGATCCAGACATTAGCGCGGTAATCTTGACCGGTAAGGGCAAAGCTTTCTCATCGGGTGGTGACTTTGGCATGATCGAGGCCACCATGAAGGAGGAGACTGCTCGCTTGCAGGCGTGGAAGGAGGCGCGCGACCTCGTTTACAATCTGATCAACTGTAACAAACCGATTGTCTCAGCAATCAATGGGGTTGCCGTAGGGGCTGGTCTGGTTGCAGCCTTGCTTGCCGACATTTCGATAGCCGGTAAGGCAGCGAAGATCGTCGATGGCCACACACGCCTTGGAGTTGCCGCCGGCGACTGCGCGGTAATCAACTGGCCATTATTGTGCGGCATGGCGAAGGCTAAATATTTACTGCTGTTGTGTGAGCCTGTCAGCGGCGAGGATGCGGAAAAGTACGGCCTTGTGTCGCTTTGTGTGGAGGACGATGAGCTGCAGGAGAAAGCGGTCGAAATTGCGACTAGACTTGCCAACGCGGCACCCAGTGCTATTCGCTGGACCAAGTACGCATTAAACAATTGGTATCGGATGATGGGACCGGCATTCGATGCATCGACCGCCCTTGAAATACTGGGTTTCACCGGCTCAGAAGCGCGTGAGGGGCTGGCGGCTCATCTGGAGAAGCGACAGCCGGAATTCAATCAGGAATCACCTGTCTGAGCTAAGCACAATGGCCCTATTGCCGGGATTGCACGAGTCACTTTCACTACCGTGGTCAACTCGAACAGGGTTGCCTGTCCCGTTTTTGGTGTAAATACCAAACCGATAGCAAAGGAGGCAATGTATTTTCCACCCTGGTGGAGGTATTGCCCATAATGGTGATAATAGTTACGGAATGATGCACCACCAAATCCAAATCCCCAAGGATCAGATCAGTGCGTTCACTAAGAGCGGGTTGTGGCCGAACCGTCTGATCACTGAATACCTCGACGAAAATCTGGCGACCATTCCCGATCAGCCGGCGATCACCGAATACCGGAACGGGGCCAGACAACCGACCCAGCGAAGTTATCTTGAACTCGGATTGATGGTACGCCGTATTGCCCTCGGGCTGGCTACGCTTGGCATCGGACCCGGCGACGTGGTTGCGGCGCAACTGCCGAACTGGCATCACTTCACCGCACTCTATCTGGCCTGTGTGCGAATCGGCGCGGTGTTTAATCCGTTGATGCCGATCTTCCGACAACGGGAGTTGGCCTACATGCTGTCTTTCGGTGAAGCCAAGACCATTATCGTGCCAAAAAGCTATCGCGGTTTCGATTATCCTGGAATGATCGCTGAGTTACGTGGCAAAACATCGACCCTGAAGGATGTTTTTGTCATTGAAGGTGAGGGAGAGGAGTCCTTCGANGCCTATTTTGTTGACCGGGCCTGGGAGAAGGAATTTGACGNCGACNATTTGTTTGCCGAACGCAAACCCGGGCCGAACGACNTCACACTGTTGATGTACACCTCGGGTACNACCGGNGAGCCNAAAGGTGTGATGCATACCNACAACACACTGATCAGCAATATCGTTAAATATGTNNAGCGGGTCGACCTGGGGCNCGAGGACGTTGTNTTGATGGCCTCACCGATCGCTCACCTGACCGGTTTCCTTTATGGCGTGATGATGCCGATTATGCTCGGTGGTCGGGCAGTTCTGATGGATGTCTGGAACCCGGACAAGGCTGTGCATATCATCTCCGATGAAGGGGTTACATTTACCATGGCCTCGACCCCGTTTCTCTCGGACCTGACGAACAGTCCAGCGGTTGAAGAGTGTGATCTGAACTCACTGCACACTTTCCTGACTGCCGGCGCACCGATCCCTCGGGTCCTGGTCCAACGTGCCAGCGAGCGGCTTGGTGTGTTGGTCATCTCGTGCTGGGGTATGACCGAAAACGGTGGTGTCACCACGACCCAACGCGATGATCCACCAGACAAAGTGTTCGAAACCGATGGCAAACCACTCGATGGTATGGAGGTCCGGGTGGTCGGTAATGACGGTGTGCAGGCGCCGACCGGAGAAGAGGGTAGCCTTGAGGTGCGTGGCATGGGGAGTTTCGCAGGCTACCTGAAAAAGCCTGAACTCTATGGCACTGACGATCAGGGTTGGTTCGAGACCGGCGATCTCGCACGAATGGACACCGATGGCTACATTCGGATCACCGGCCGCAGCAAGGATGTGATCATCCGCGGTGGTGAAAACATACCGGTAGCTGAGGTCGAGGAATTACTCTACCACCACCCGGCGATCCAGGATGTGGCGATCGTAGCTATGCCAGACGAACGGCTTGGCGAGCGCGGCTGCGCCTTCACCACCTTAAAGACCGGTGAGTGCCTAACTTTCGTGGAGATGATTGCTCACCTGGAAGACCAGAAGCTGACCAGAAACTACCTACCGGAGCGGCTGGAAGTTATCGATCAGATGCCTCGCACACCGAGCGGCAAAATCCAGAAGTTTCGGTTGCGCGAGATGGCCAAGACACTGTCGGCGACTACTGAATAAACCCAAGAGAGGATGGCTTATGACTAACAGTCAGTATCGGTACGGCGCGCCGCTTTCCTTGGATGGTCCAGCGCTGAACACCGAAGGAGATTGAAATCATGGCTATTGACTTGACGCGGCAAGAGGAATTCGCGCTGGTTACCCTTAATCAGCCGGAGGCGCTGAATGCGCTCAGTTTCTCCCTGGTCCAGGATATCGGCCGGGTGATTGATCAGGCGGCCGCGACCGATGCTCGCGCACTGCTGTTCATCGGCGCCGGTGACAAAGCTTTCTGCGCTGGGGCGAACATTAACGAGCTGGCCGGCCGCAGCCTGGCGGAGGAGAAGACAAGTGCGGCCAGGGGACAGGCGATCTTCGCCAAACTCGATGATCTCCCTATCCCGTCGATCGCGATTATCAACGGTTATGCCTTTGGTGGTGGACTGGAATTGGCGATGGCCTGCACCTTCCGGATCGCGACGGCTAAAGCCAAGATGGGCCTACCCGAAATCAAGCTCGGCCTGATTCCGGGCTATGGTGGTACTCAGCGGCTACCACGACTAGTCGGTGAAGCGCGTGCGACCGAGTTGGTGATGACAGGTCGCACGGTCGAGGCCGAGGAGGCGATACGGATTGGGCTGGTCAACAGGCTAGTTGAGGGTGACCCACTTGAGGCTGGGATGGGCTTTGCGCGTGAATTCACTTGCCACAGCTTGCCGGTGCTCGCCTGGACCCGGGAAGCGGTCCAGCGTGCCCTCGACATGCCCCTGCATGAGGGCCTGAAGATCGAGGCCGACCTTTCGACCCTGGCTTTTCAGACCGAGGATTCGGTCGAGGGGACCAATGCCTTCCTGGAGAAGCGAAAACCTGAGTTTCGAGATGGCTAATCAGGGCACCGTCATCGTCACCGGGGCCAGTAAAGGGATTGGTGCCGCGATAGCTAGGCAACTCGATCAGCGTGGCTTCAGCGTCGCCGGGTTGTCACGCTCGGGGAAAAGTGCAGCCGGCAAGGCTTACCAATGTGACGTCACCGATGAGGCCCGGTTGGTGAGCGTGTTCACCAAGATCGCAGACGAGGGTGTGATCTGTGGGCTGGTCAACAACGCTGGTCTCCATCTTACTTCACCGAGCGCCGTACTCGGGACCGAGGAGTACCAGCAAGTGATGCGACTCAACGCTACTGCGGTGATGACAGCGAGCCGCGAGATCTACCCTCATCTCGTTACTGCCGGTGGCAAGATCATCAACATAGGCTCGTTCTTTGACAAGATGGGAGTGCCGGACAATTTAGCTTACTGCGCCTCCAAGGCAGCGGTGGCGGCGATGACTCGTTGCCTTGCGGTCGAGTGGGCATCGCAGGGGATCAGTGTGATCAATGTTGCGCCGGGCTATGTCGAAACTGATCTCAACCGCGAGCTTCTGACCAAGAGTAAGTTGCGGACCTGGCTCGGCCGGCGGGTTCCGGTCGGCCGCCCAGGGACACCGAAGGAGGTCGCAGCTCTGGTGGCTGCCTTATTTACCGAGGATCTACCGTTTCTCACCGGCGAAACGATTTATATTGACGGTGGACAAGGAATGAACCACTGATGCAGATCTTCGAGCAACTTGAACAGCGACGAGACTGGTCCGAGGAGGAGCGCATTCTGCTCGATACAGTGCGCAAAGTTACGGACCAAGCCATCGCGCCGCGTGCTGGGCACTTCGACCGAACTGGTGACTTTCCTTGGGAGAATGTAGCGGCATTGAATGAGCTCGGCCTCAACGCGATTTTTGTACCTGAAGCTTACGGTGGCGCGCCACTGTCGTTCCGCGCTTATCTCGCCTGCGTCCAGATGATCTCTGAGGCCTGCGCTTCGACCGGGATAATTTACGCGACCAACTATCACGCCATGAAGCCGTTGATTGATTTTGGCACTGATGAACAGAAACAGCGGCTTTTGCCCAGAATCCTTGCCGGTGGCCTGGGTTCGCTGGTCATTACCGAGGCTATGGCGGGCTCCGACGCGACCGGCATGCAGACGAAATTTACTCCTGACGGTGATGATGTGGTGATCGACGGTTCGAAGCTTTTCATTACCAACGGTGGTGTTGCCGATCTGTTGTTGGTATTCGGCAAGTGGTCCGAAATCGATGATCCCAAGGGCTCGATCAGCACGATCTTCGTCGAGAAAGACTCACCGGGCCTATCGGTCACCAAGGTCGAAGACAAGATGGGCCACCGGGCGTCAAATACCGCGGCTCTCACATTCGCAGGTTGCCGGGTCAAGCGTGCCAATATGCTGTGCGAACCAGGCGATGGGCTTGGGTTGCTGCTTGCCTCACTCAACCGGTCACGACCGTCGGTCGCGGCCCACGCCCTGGGTATTGCGACCGCAGCCTTTAAGGACATGATCGCTTACATGAATGAGCGCGAGCAGTCCGGCCATAAGATTATTGATTTTCAGGGTAACCAGTTCCTGGTGGCTGACTTGGCGGTCGATCTGGCGATGTGCGAAGCGTGGCTTGACTATGTCGCGCATCTGGTAGATCGCGGAGCGAAAAGCTTTGGGCTCGAGGCCTCGATGGCCAAGATGCGGGCCTCGGATCTGGCGATGCGGATTGCCACGGAAGCGGTTCAGATGCATGGGGGTTATGGCTACATCAAAGATCTTCGGGTTGAGCGGCTAATGCGCGACGCCAAGATCACCCAGATCTGGGAGGGTACCAACCAAGTCCACCGCCAATTGATCGGTCGCAGCTTCCGTAACAAGTGAAGGCTCTGACGAGTGACAACAGCATTTTGCTTCGGAAAATAACCAGCCAGTCAAAGGTTTAGGTGTAGAGGTAACCACGGGAGCTCAAACCAAGATGGACTCTATCGGATTTCACTCACTTAAGGACGCAACATGCCTGCCAAGCAATCTATAACTACCGGTGTAGAAAACCCGTGGTATCCTGAAGGTGGCCCCGGACGTCACCTCAAGGCGCGACTTGCAGCAGGTGAGGTGATGATGGCTCCGATGCTGTCGGAGTATGCGCGGCCGTCGATCATCAAGCTCTTCCAGCACGCTGGCTACGACTTTATCTATATTGAGTACGAGCACGTTTATTTTGGGCTCGACCATCTGGCTGACACGATTCTGAGTTGCCGCGACAATGGTTTACCTGTAGTCGCCAAGACACCTCAACTCGAGCGTCAGGAGATTGCGAAACTACTGGAGGCTGGAGTTGTGGGTATTCAACTGCCCCGTACCGAGACCCGTGAACAGGTGCAGACGCTGATCGACTTCGTGAAGCACCCACCCCGGGGCACGCGGGCCATCGCACCTGGTTGGGCCAGTAGCGACTACAAGGGTGTCAACGACTGGTCCGCGTGGATGGAAGAACAAAGTGCAGAGACTGCTATCGTTCTTCATATTGAGACTCGCTTAGGCTATGAAAATATTGCCGAACTCGTGACGATCCCCGAGGTGGATATGGTCTACTGTGGTCCCGGCGACTCCTCTGTTGAACTCGGCCATCCCGGTGACTACGACCACCCTGATGTGCGTGGCCCGATGGAGAATGCTCTACAGCTTTGTCTAGACAACGGTGTCTATTTTGGCACCACCGCCTCTGGGCCCGAAGCCGCAGCAGAGTGGGTGGATAAGGGTGCCCAGTTCTTTGAGGTCGGTAGCGAGCTTGATTTCATCCGAAGAGGCGCTACCGAACTCATCCAGAATCACCGCAAGGCCTTCGGCAAGTAACTGCGTTACGNCTCAGGGCCAACTGTTCACAGCTCAAGTTTCAGTTCATANTACTTGGCATGAATCCGGCGGCCGACGCTCGGCCCATGGCCGTGTACGTTCCAACTGTCCTGCAAGGCGGAGCAGGCTGGCCTCATCACCGTAACGCCCCATGAGTTGTATCCCGATCGGCAGGCCGGTGTCGGTCCAGTAAAGCGGCAGGGAGATCGCGGGTTGTCCGGTTGTATTCGCAATCAGCGTAAAACCGGTGTACTCACCGAGACGCTGTAAGTGCGCCGTACGTCGATCCGGTGCGTAATCAAAATAACCTAGCGCGACCGGTGGCTGGGCTAGGGTTGGCGTNAGCCACACATCGTAGCAATCGAACAGCCCAGCAACATCTCGACTGATGAGTTGCAGATCCTGAACAGCGAGCAAGTAGTCGGCACTGGTCTGTTTTAGCCCATTTCGATACATGCGCCAGGTGGCAGGNTCGAGTAGATCTTNGCTCGGCTCGCGCCCCAGGCGACGCGCCCAGTCNTTTACGGCCCAAGTGAGAAACCCGATCCAGCGGGTNCCGAAGGCTTTGAACAGCCGNTCACCATCCACTTTAGGTGAATCCTCTGTCACCTCGTGGCCAAGTTCCTGACACAACCGTGCGATGGACTCGGCGCCCGCTACGCAGTCTGCGTGGGCGCGAGCACCGGTCAGCGGCTGGGTGCTGAACGAGATGCGCAGACGTTCCGGCTCATGTTTAACCTCTTCTGTATACGGTCGCTCGGGTGCCGCAGGCCAGTAAGGTTCACCAGGTGCTGGCCCTGCTGTTGCGTCGAGGACAGCTGCAGTATCACGCACCGAGCGCGTGTGCACGTGTTCGCAAAGCAGACCGCTCGCAACGTCACCATAACCAGGNCCCAGTGAATTGCGGCCACGGCTCGGCTTCAGGCCGACGACCCCNCAGCAACTCGCNGGTACCCGGATGGAGCCGCCNCCATCGTTGGCATGTCCNATAGCCACCATNCCCGACGCGACCGCTGCCGCGGATCCACCGCTTGAGCCACCAGCGGTAAGGCGCGTNTCCCAGGGATTGCGGGTCGCACCGAAGCGGGCCGGTTCAGTTGTCGGCATAAGTCCAAATTCAGGCGTNTTGGACTTGCCGACGACCACGAGCCCNGCCTGGCGGAAGCGCCGTACCAGTTCACTGTCGTAGTGTGAAACGTAATCAGCNAGAAAATGAGAGCCCTCCGACAGGGGAGCTCCCGCAAGCTCAGCCACTAGATCCTTGAGCACGAATGGCACACCGGCCAGGGGCGCACTCGGATCGACCCGGGTGACTGCGTCGCGTGCTTGGTCGTAGAGTGCAGTGATGACTGCATTCAGCACAGGATTCAACTGTTCAATACGCGTGATTGCGAACTCGACNAANTCANCAGCCGAGATCTCCTTGCGGCGTACCAGGTCCGCCTGTGCGGTGGCNTCAATAAAGGCNAGCTCGTGCATCTTTCAAGTCCGTTGGCAGAGATTGAANCGAAGCAACCGNTGAGTTGTTGCCGGAACTGCATCATAGCCGAGTTACACTGTCAACGGCGTGTTAGGATTGCGCCCACTGCGACCAGCTGGATATGCCCCGCTGGTCATCGACCATCCGACCTTTGATGAACGCAGGTGTGTGGTCATACAGTCCGGAGTTCAATTGAGCCTGATCTGATGCCGCCTGCTAAATCACCAGCACTTCGACCAAGTCACCTGCCGCCGGTGGAGTTGTATCGGCCGGCCGATCTTGGTGAACTGCTTGCCCACGCGGCCGACGGTGTTCACCCGCTGGCCGGCGGAACCGATCTAGTCGTGTGGGCGAGCCAGTGCGGTGAACCGCGGCGCCTGGCGTGGATCGGCAGCATCGACCAGTTACAGACTCTTGATATCACCTCAGGTCGGGCACACATCGGCGCAGCGGTGACGTTGTCGCGTATCGTACGATCCGGTCAGTTCCAGTCACTCGCGCCGGCAGTCGTTGATGGTGCTGCTGTTGTTGGCTCGGTACAGCTTCGCAATCAGGCGACGCTGGTCGGCAACGTCTGCACTGCCTCGCCCGGTGGTGACACCATTCCGGCGCTGCATGTCCACGACGCAGCGCTTGATATCGTGAGTGCTGCCGGTGACCGCCGGTCAGTCAAGATCTCCGACTTTGTACATGGGCCCGGACAAACGGACCTCAATACCGGGGAAGTGGTGACCGGAGTGACTCTGCGTGGTCTTGGCCAGCGCGAAGGCAGTGCCTTTAGCCGCTTCACACAGCGCAATGCCCTTGATCTGGCCATTGCGAGCGTTGCCGCGTACTTGTCTTTCGAGAGTGACGGCCAAACCGTGGCCCGGGCCCATCTGTCGATGGGGGCAGTTGGCCCCACTGTGCTGGATGCCGATGAAGCAGCCAGGTCGCTGGTGGGGCACCCGCTGGAACCGGCTCGGCTGCGAAACTGTGCTGATCTCACAGCCGAGTGCTGCAGGCCCATCACAGACCACCGAGCAAGCGCAGACTATCGGCGCCAGCTTGTGCGGACCTTGACCATGGACGTTGTTGACGCGGCGGCGGAGCGGGCGATACCCGGCCACCTGGCTGTCGAGGCGCCGTAACGATGCGGGTGACTCTGCGCGTCAACGGTAAACTCAGCGAGGTGCCACCATCCTTTATCGGCCGGCGANTACTTGATTACCTGCGTNCCGAGCTCGGCCTAACGGGGGTTAAGGAGGGCTGTGGCGAGGGGGACTGTGGGGCGTGNACGGTACTGGTCGAGGGTCAACCGATGTGTTCGTGTCTGCTGTTGACCGGAGTTCTGGATGGNCGCGAGATCACCACCATAGAGGGCCTGCCGGAAACNTTCCTCGCGCAGTTCTCNGCGGCCTGTGCCGAATACGGTGCTGTTCAATGCGGCTACTGCACACCGGGAATAGCAGTCATGGCGGCCTGGCTGCAAGCTGGTGGCAGNGAGGTGAGCGCTCAGCCGATCACCAAACTGCTTGAGGGNAACCTGTGCCGTTGCACCGGTTATCAGCAGATCATTGAGGCACTGTCNGCACTGCAATGACTGGNGNNCAGCCAGCGACGTCGAGTCCGGCGCCCGCAGCTGCGGGTGTGCCNGATCGCGCACGNGGACTGGCNCGCTACACCGCCGATCTGATTCCGCCTGGCACGGTGCTTGTTGGCCTCGCACGCAGCCCCTATGCACATGCACGGGTCAGCAGTATCGATATACAGGCCGCGCTCAAGATCCCCGGTGTGCTCGCGGCGCTGACCCCCGCCGACTTCGACGACATCGCGCTAGGCCACCAAGGTGCTGACGAACCGGTGCTGACGAGAGTCGCGCGCTATGTCGGTGACGGCATCGTGGCAGTGGCGGCCAGCGATCAAGATGCCTTGCTGCGTGGTATAGAAGCGCTGCATATCGATTACGAGATACTGCCGCACGCATGCTCAGTGGATGATGCCCTGGCCCTCGACCAGCCCTTGTATCCGGCATTTCTGGACAATGTCGCGCGCCGTTTTAGCGCTGAACGGGGTGACTGGGAGGCCGCACAGAAGCGGGTGTCGACCTGGGTAGAAGGCACATTCCAGACCCAGGCGGTGCCACATGCTTATCTTGAACCGCGCGCGACCCTAGTACGGGTTTACGATGACCGGCTCGAACTTGTGACCGGGACCCACTTCCCCTCGGTGCTGGCCGAGACATACGGCGAGATCGTAGCGGGATGGGGGGCCCGTCTAGAGATCGTGACCCCGGATATTGGTGGCTCGTTTGGCGCCAAGTGGGAGCACCCGACCCACCTTGTTTGTCTTGCCTTTGCCCATCGCCTGCGTCGCGATGTGGCAATGGTGCTACCACGCCGCGACGACATGATCAGTGGACGCACGCGGGTTGCGATGCGCATCCAGATGCGCATCGGCGCGACCGACGACGGTGAACTGATCGCTAAAGAAACAATGATTTGGGCTGACAATGGCGCCTACACCGGTCACGGCCCCTCCGTGACACTTGCTGCTGCCATTCGCATGGACAACCTGTACCGGTTCTCAGCGCTTAACGCTCAAGCCCAGCTCATCTACACCAACAATGTGCCCTCAGAGTGTTTCCGCGGTTTCGGCAGCCCTCAATCCGCCTTCGCCCAAGAGCAATTGATCGATGAACTGGCCGAACAACTCAGAATCGATCCGATCGAACTGCGCCGCCGCAACGCCGTACAGCCCGGCGATACCACCTTACACGGCTGGCAGGTGGGTAGTTGTGGCTTCAACGATTGTCTCGATGCGATCAAGGATCGTATACAGACACATCGGCGCGAAAATCCGATGGCGACCAGCGACCGTTATCGTTTTGGTTACGGCATTGCTGGCGCTACCCACGCTATCAGCAACCGCGGTTACGATCACCGATTCGATCGTGACATGATGTCACTTGCGGTAGAGCCAAATGGGGTCCTGCGCATCGAGTCGGGCGAGGTCGAGATCGGCTGTGGCACGGTAGATCTTTTCGCTGGTATCGTCGCCGACCACCTCGAGCTTGATCGTGAAAGAATTCGACTAGTGCTCGGTGATACCGCGACCGTACCCCATGGTCTTGGCTGTTTTGCAAGCCGTACGGCCTTTTTCGGCGGCCGCGCGGCACTGGATGCAAGTCGACGGTTTGCACAGTTGTGCGGCCGGCTCGCCATTGACATCGGGCTTCCAGCCAACACCGCTATCGCGTCGGTGATCGAGGCAGCAGTGACAGCGAACCGGACCATGGAGTTGCGTGTCACCGGCAGTTATGAACCAGACCACGTCACTGTGCCTGATGAGAGTGGTTACGGGAATATCTCGCCGGCCTACACCTATGCTACTCACGGATGCTGCGTACGCGTTGATACTGCCACAGGCCTCACCAAAGTTGTCTGCTACTGGGCTGCACACGACACTGGCCAGGTACTCAATCCGCAGCGTGCTCGCGGACAGGTAGTCGGCGGTGTTGTCCAAGGACTGGGCTTTGCCCTTGCCGAGACGACTTTGGTAGATGATCGTGGACATATGCAGAACCCCGGCTACCTCGACGACCGGGTGGCAACCTTCGCCGACGCCGTACCGATCGAATGCATTTTCACCCCGACCTTCGAAAAAGAAGGTCCACGGGGCGCTAAGACGATCGCTGAACCACCGATCATCCCGGTCGCAGCGTGCGTGGCCAACGCCATCTACGATGCGACAGGGACTCGTCAGTGGCGTTTGCCGATGACACCGGAGTGGGTGTGGCGATCACTTTGTGCGAAGGGCGTGTTGGCGCCCGATCGCACAGCCGACTAAATCCTACCGATTTCTGTGGCCGGGTTGTCGTTGCGATCGAGAGCGTGACTGGTATCATACTGTGTCGTCCGAGCAAAGCCTGGCTGCGATCGGCTATATTGGGGACGCGGAAGGACCGCAGCGGTATGGTTGCTTCTGACTTGGTTTCCACTCTGTCCTGCAGTACGGCACCTAGTACAGCTGACTGTGTCGAGAGCCGTGGTTCGCAGAGAATGAACTAACTGTTAAATGGGGGAGTTATGAAAATTGGTGTATCACTCGGTATCAGTTCGCGCGAGCCGATCCAGCATACAGTCGAAGTGGTTCAGAGCGCCGAGGCGCTCGGTTTTGACAGCGCCTGGATCGCAGACGTCCAGCTCTCGATGAAGGACTGCTTTGCTGCGCTCACTCTGTGTGCGGTGAACACCTCCAAGATTTTGCTCGGTACCGGGGTCACTAATCCAATAACCCGCCACCCAACTACTATTGCAAACACCTTCACTGCGCTCAAGGAGTTGAGCGACGATCGTGCCGTGATTGGAATCGGTACGGGGTGGACGGCTGTCTACTCTGTCGGCGAGAAACCCTCTACGATCAAGCAATTGGAGCGGGCCATAGTCGATATCCGCAGCCTGTGTGCAGGTGAAGAAGTCGAAGGCAGCGATAGCAGCAATTACCGTCTGGTCACGGCAACCGGGAAGATTCCGATCTACATCGCAGCAAATCAGCCACGCATGCTGCGTCTCGCTGGCCGCGTTGCAGACG
>PBTT01000037.1 GCA_002729195.1 Acidiferrobacteraceae bacterium | reverse complement strand
CATGGCCAATCCAATCCTGTACATGATCAACGCGTTCCGCTTCGGTTTCCTGGGCATTTCTGACATCAACATCGCCTTTTCCTATGCCATCATTATCGTTTTTATTCTGGTGTTGTTTGCCCTCAGCCTGCGACTGCTGCACCGCGGCTACGGGATCCGCCAGTAAGCCGTACCATGGCGCCAGACCATAAACTGATCCTCTACACCCGTGACTGGTGCGGCTTCTGCACGCTGGTAACGCGCACCGCAGCAAGACTTGGCGCAACCATTGAGGAGCGCAACATCTGGCAAAACAGGAAGTGGCGCCAGGAACTCCTTGACGGGCGTGGCTGCGCCAGCGTGCCAGTGCTGCGGCGAAACTGTGCTGACGGTAGCAGCGACTGGATGCCTGAATCCGGCGACATCGTCCGCTACCTCAGCGAGCATTACGGCAAGGCAGGCCCGCCCGACTGACGCCGGCCAGGTCCACCCCGCCTGCGGCGCCGGGCTCTTACATCCTCGTCATCCGCAGCGAGCGGCAGGCCGTGGTCAGCGCCGGCCGCCTGGGGACCGTACACCTTAAACGGGGCTGGTATCTTTATGTCGGCTCGGCTTTCGGTCCGGGGGGGCTGGCCGCACGCCTTGCCCACCATCTGCGTCCGAGCGAGCGCCGCCATTGGCACATCGACTACCTACTCGACGGTCGAGTTGTACGGGAAGTCTGGTACCGCTGCGGAGCCCGGGACCTCGAGCACCACTGGGCGCAGGCACTGCTGACCCATCCCGCGGCACAAGCGCCAGTGGCAGGCTTTGGCGCAACCGATTGCCGTTGCCGATCGCACCTCATCGGCGTTGTGCGTGGCCAAGATCTTGCTGCCCTTAAAAATCTGCTGTCGCCCACGGTGTGGCGACTGCGCTGATTCCCCCGTTTACCGGCGTATCAAGTTCGAGCTTGCAGGGGCGTAAATGCGCTGCGCCAGATAAACCCCGCGAGCGCGACCGCTGGTAACGGCTGGTCTTGCCCCTATGGCAGCACTCGATTAGACTTCGATCCCAAGCGTATGGGGCTATTATATTGATTTTTATCGGGTTTTACTGGATCCTGGCGCTGGGGCAGGCCTGCGCCAGGATNATGGACGAACAAAACCGATTACCTGGAGCACAGGCCGCGGGACAAGCCAGTAACTACCGGGGCGGTGAGGTGCACGAGCCCTGCGACCTGCCCAGACGCAGTATTTGACTATCCACGGAGATTCACTCATGTCTTTTATC
Source organism: Acidiferrobacteraceae bacterium (assembly GCA_002729195.1). Classification (GTDB taxonomy): domain Bacteria; phylum Pseudomonadota; class Gammaproteobacteria; order Arenicellales; family UBA868; genus UBA12578. Next base: position 25,886 of record PBTT01000037.1, on the reverse strand, counting down.
GATATGCTTTTTCGCTGGGGCCACATCCTTTTTGGTATTGCCTGGATCGGCTTNCTGTATTACTTCAACTTCGTGCAGACGGAGTATGTGAAAGAGGCGGACGACACTGCCAAAGCGGACGTCATGCAAAAACTGGCGCCAAGAGCCCTATGGTGGTTCCGCTGGGCGGCCATGTTTACCTTCCTCAGTGGCCTGGTGCTGCTCAGCCTGGTCAGCGGCCGGCTGACGCTTGAGATCATCCTGGGCGCCACCATGGGCACGTTGATGATGCTGAATGTGTGGCTNATCATCTGGCCCAAGCAGCAAATTGTGATCGGNCTGGTCTCCGGTGACAAAGCCGCAGCGGCNCCNAAGGCGGCGCTGGCGTCGCGCACCAATACCCTATTCTCCATTCCGATGCTGTACATGATGGTAGCCTCAGCCCATACATCTTTCGGCGGCATCTGGAACGGCGGTGGCATGAAGATGTCGGCCCTGTGGATCGGTATCGCAATCATCGCCCTGGTCGAGGCCAATGCCATCTGGGGTAAGATGAACAGTGCCCTCCAGTCGGTCAACGCAGTGATCGCTTCCGGCCTGGTACTGACCGTGATCATGGGTGGGGTCGTCTACTACCTCTGACTGCGGACGTTCGGTTAACATCGTGAGGGCGCCGCCAAGGCGCCCTCTTTTTTTGCCTATAGACAGTGTTTTCCAAGCTTAAGCACGCTGCCACCACCATGTCAGACCGGGAAAAACTCCGCCGAATTCTGCAGCAACAGCGTGCCACACTGACCAGTGAGCAGACCATGGTGGGCAGCGATACTATAGAACTGGACCAATCTCGCATCGGCCGGTTGTCGCGGGCTGAGGCCATGCAGGACCATGAGATGTCACTCGAGGTCCGGCGCCGTCGCGAGGCCGCGCTCAAGGAGATCGAACACACGCTCGAGCACATCGACGACGAGGACTACGGCCTGTGTGACGAATGCGGCACAGCCATCGCCGAGGGCCGTCTGGTGCTCAACCCGGCCGCGCGGCTATGCATCGACTGCGCCACCGCGCACGAGCAGCGCAACGCCTAGGCGGTAGCCGCTCGGCGCGGGGTCTGGGGCTCACGGCAGCTGCCCAAAAACCAGGCGAAGCCGGCCAGCAGCCGGTAGAGCTCCTGCAATCGGTACAGTGAAATCGCACTGTCGCCGTGCTCCAGCAGCCGAGTCACGCACAGGTAGCAGGGCACCCTCTGTTCAGCCAACTGCCGCGCCAGGCGCCTTGATTCACCCGCGGGGATCACCCGGTCACCACGACCATGCAGCAGGAACACCGGCGTTCGCCGGTCACCGAACTCCTGTGGTGNCCGATAGTCGGACCAGTCGTCATCGAACGCGGCCATCACCTGGCGGCAAAATGCTTGCCGTTCGGCCGNGTCCGACAGCAGTTGGTAGAGTTGCTGTTGTTGCGGCTCGGCCGGATCGAGCAGTTCGCGCAGGGACCAGCCGGGTTGGTTGGTGGCACTGCGCTCGATACAACGGTTCAGGTGATGGTGAAACGCCTCACCCCTGGGCTCGATGTCGGTGAAATAACTACGGGCGATGAGCAATCGCCCGTAGGGGTCGGACCGGTTGGAGTTGATAAGAAAAGATATGACCGTGTCGATATCGAAGTAGCCGCCGATCAGGCAAGCCGCATTAACNCGCCCGCCTAGGGCCTTGCTGCAGACCGCGCGCAGCGCAAAGACCCCGGAGAACGATACCGCCATCAGTGCAAAGCGGTCTGCGGGTACCAGCGCCGGGTCGGNGGCAATGGTCTCGAGCACTGCCTGTACTTCGCGCGGTTGGTCAACGCGAATGGTCAGGCGGCGAATACTGGGTATTTCGGGTACCACCACCCGCCGCCCGGTCGCCGCCAGCGCCCAGGCGAGACTGCGCACCCGTGGATCTTCCCGGCCCCGACTCGACATACCGTGAACGAAGACCACGGTGCCGCGTTCGTGACCGCTCGGGCAATACAGATCGATCGGCCGACCCGCGTGGACCACGGTCAGCGGTACACGTTCACCCAGATTGCGTTGGTGGGTAAAGAGCAGCGCCAACGCGCCCGGCCAGTCTGGCACGATGCGCCGCTTGGAAGTGGCAATATCCATGGTGCTGGTGCTGGTGCTGGCGCCGGCGCAGCACCCGCTGTCAGTTGAGAACCGCCGTCCCGCGCGGCGTAACAAGGTGTGCGGTAAGCGCCGCCTGGCCAGCTTGGGCCGTTTGACAACTAAGCGCATTGCCAAGGCCCATCTGCTCGAGCGCCGCNATCACCGCCGCAGGTCGGGTCGTNNGCCCTTCCAGCGCAACCAGCGTACAGCGCCCTGCCGGCAACTGCTCAAGCGGATGGCCGCCGACATCCCACTGGATGACGTGCGGCAACACGCCGTCCCCGGGCAAGCCCCCGTCAGCGGTAAAACCGAAGCGCCAGCGCAGGGCACCACGGGCCATCGGCCGCACTTGACAACCCGCGTACGCCGGCAGTGCTGCCAGCTGTTCTATCACCCGGGTGCGAACAACCCAGGCCAGCAACCTCGGGCCTTGGTCGAGGGCGGCCCGGGTCGCTGCGCTGTCAAGAGAAAACCAGCGCGGTGTTGCTGGTCTGCACCCGTGAGGATCGATCGCGATCACCTCGAGATAGGCGCTCTCACCCAACCGCAGCAACCGGTTACAGGTTCCCATCAGTTCGTGCCGGCCGCCAGCAGTGGGTGCCTCGCCCAACAGGTCCGCAACATAGTCGCTGCCCTCCTCCAGGCTCGCGGCACCGACCACCAGGTGATCGAGCACACAAGGCAGCAGTTGCTTCACGCCTCGCCGTCCGCTGCAGCACTGCTACCCCGACCCAGAGCACGCTGCATTATTACGGTATCCAGCCAGCGGTCGAACTTCCAGCCGACGTTGCGCAAAGTACCGGCACGNTCGAAGCCGGCNTTTTCGTGTGCCCGGATNGAGGCGACGTTGGCNCTGTCGCCGATGATGCCGATCATCTGCCGGGCGCCAGCGGCCTCGCACTGGNCGATCAGCACCTCGAACAGGCGNGCGCCGACGCCCTGGCGCTGCCAGCCGGGCGCCACGTAGAGGGAATGCTCGACCGTGTAGCGGTAGGCCGGGCGCGGCCGGTAGGGCAGCGCATAAGCGAACCCGGCAATCTCACCATCGACCTCGGCTACCAGGTAAGGTAGTCCGGCGGCCCGCACCTGCTGCCAGCGCTGCCGGGTCAGGTCCANACCGGGCGGACTGGTTTCAAAGGAGGCNGNGCCTTGGNGNACCTCGCGGGCGTAGATCTTCTGTATGGCCNCCANATCCGCCGCCACGGCTGCNCTCNCTATGACCCGTACCATCTCCTGACCCGTCGTGCGNCCCCGCCGTTGCCNACCTGCTATTGTCGGCCTGNGACCGCTNAAAAAAAAGGCCGGCANCATGCCGGCCGAGTCAGTGCTCGNCTCCCCGGAAAGAGATTGCCGGCGAGGCCGGTCAGCCGAGCAAAGGGGCGATCACCAGCGAGACGATCGCCATCACGTTAATGAGAATGTTCATCGACGGGCCCGAGGTGTCCTTGAACGGGTCGCCCACGGTATCGCCGACTACTACGGCCTTGTGCACGTCGGAACCCTTGCCGCCAAGATTGCCCTTCTCGACATATTTCTTGGCGTTGTCCCAGGCACCCCCGGCATTGGCCATGGTCAGTGCCAGCAACACGCAGCCGAGCAGCGCGCCGCCCAGCATACCGCCGAGCGCCGCCGGGCCAAGAACAAACCCCACTACCACCGGCGCACCGACCGCGAGGATACCTGGCAATAACATCCGCTTGAGCGCCGCCGTGGTCGCGATGTCCACGCAACGCGCGGTATCTGGTTCGGCCTTACCTTCGAGCAGGCCCGGGATCTCCTTGAACTGCCGGCGAATCTCGCGAATCATTTCAAAGGCTGCATCGCCCACCGCGGTCATGGTCAGGCTGCTGACCAGAAAGGGAAAGATACCGCCCAGGAACATGCCGGCAAGCACGATCGGATCGTTAATCTGCAGGGTGAAATCTGGCAAGCGGTAGGTCACCGTCTCGATGTAGGCCGAGATAATTGCGAGCGCGGCGAGCGCCGCCGCACCGATGGCGAAACCCTTGCCGATGGCCGCGGTAGTGTTGCCGAGTTCATCCAGGGTATCGGTAATTTCGCGCACTTCCTCGCCCAGGCCTGCCATCTCGGCGATACCGCCAGCGTTGTCGGCCACCGGCCCGTAGGCATCGATCGCCATGGTGATGCCAACGGTCGCCAGCATGCCGACCGCGGCAATGCCCACACCATAGAGGCCAGCCAAGTTGCTCGAGACCAGGATGATGGCGCACAGCGTCAGCACCGGCACCACCACCGACTGCATGCCCACGGCCAGCCCCGCGATCATGACCGTGGCCGGGCCGGTCTCGCCGGCGCCAGCAATCTTGCGCACCGGGCTGCCAGCCGTGTAGTACTCGGTAATAAGGCCAATCACGATGCCGCCGATCGCACCGACCAGCACCGACAGCCAGATATTTAAACTGATATCGCTGAGATAGGTGAGCGCCAGCGAGGCAATGATGAAAATCACCGACGCCCCGATGGTGCCGGTACGCAGCGCCTTGTCCGGCGCCTTGGCGGAGGCGCCCTTGACCAGCCAGATACCGACAATAGAACAAACGATGCCAACCGAGGCCAGCGCCAGCGGCAGAAACATAAGTTTGCCCTGGTCGCCGCCTGCGAGCGTGGCGATGACCTCCGGACTCAAGGTAGCGGCAATGGCAATGGTGGCGATCATGGCACCACAATAGGATTCGAAGATGTCCGAGCCCATGCCGGCCACGTCACCAACGTTGTCGCCCACATTGTCGGCAATGACGCCGGGGTTACGCGGATCATCCTCGGGGATGCCGGCCTCTATCTTGCCAACGAGATCCGCGCCCACGTCCGCGCTCTTGGTGAAAATGCCCCCGCCGACGCGTGAGAAAAGCGCCACCGACGAAGCGCCCATGCCAAAGCCGTGGATCACGTGAGCCGTGTGCGGGTCACCGCCGAAAAACAAATACAGCCCACCCAGGCCCAGCAGACCCATGGCGGCCACGGTCAGGCCCATGATCGAGCCACCGTAAAACGCCACCGTGAGCGCGGCTGGCGCACCGCTTTCAGCCGCGGCCGTGGTGGTGCGCACATTGGCGCGGGTGGCGGTATACATGCCGATGTAACCGGCCGAGGCCGAAGTCAGCGCGCCGACAAAAAACGCCACGGCCGTGCGCCAGCCCAGATCGGAGATGAATATCAGCGCGCCGACCACAACCACGAATCCGGCGAGGTAAGTGTACTCGCGGTGCATGAAGACTAACGCGCCGCGGTGAATCGACTCAGCGATCTGCGTTACCTTGCCACTGCCCTCAGAATAAGCCAGTACTGACCGATATATAACCAGCGCGACCAACAGGCCGATAAAACCCAGAACAACGGGAACTAAAGCAACTGCAGACATGGGGACTCCTCAGAAATAGGGGTTCGTCAAGGGGTTTCACCCGCCTGCCCGGCGGACAAAGGCCGTGATACTACCATGGTGCCAGCACCATCCAGCGACCAGGCGACTCACCTGCGCCAGACAAGTGGCTCAAAATCCGCAACCGGCTGCAGGCCAAAGTTGTGCGGCCAAAGATCATTAGCCCCGCAGACCGCTTTAGCATCAATCCGGCTAGCACCGAGCGTCGGGTAGCGCAGCCGCCAGATTCAGCGTTTACGGCGGCGGGCGCGGGGATGGGCTTGGTCGTAGACCTTGGCCAGGTGCTGGAAATCGAGGTGGGTGTAGATCTGCGTGGTCGAGATGTCAGCGTGACCTAGCAGTTCCTGCACTGCGCGCAAGTCGGAACTCGACTCGAGCAGGTGACTGGCAAAGGAGTGGCGCAGCATATGCGGGTGCACGCCCCGACCGATGCCTTGCCGGCGGGCCCAGTACTGCACCCGTTTCTGAATCGAGCGCGGGCCCAAGCGGGTTCCGCCACGACTGATGAAAACAGCCGGCTCGCCGGGCCGGACCAATCCCTGGCGCCGTTCCAGCCAACTGCTGATGGCGTCCCTGGCGTAGCGGCCAATCGGTAGCACCCGCCCCTTGCCACCCTTACCGGTCACCTGCAGGGTCTGGCCAGCGAGGTCCATGTCGGCAAAGTTGATGCCAGCGAGTTCGGACAGGCGCAGACCCGAGGAATAGAAAAGTTCCAGTATCGCTCGGTCACGGTAATCGAGGTCGTTCTGCGGTTTAATATCGACCAGTTGGGCGGCTTGTTCGACGTTCAGCGTACTGGGCAATTTCTTTTCACCCTTAGGCGCCACCACACCCTCGAAGGGATTGTTTTTTACCGCTTTTTCCCGCAGCAAATAGCGGTAAAAAGCCCGCGCCGCTGACAGGGTCCGCTGGATGGAACGGCTCGACAGACCCTGGTGGTGCAGCCGGGCCGGGAACACCCGCGCCTGCGCACCGTGCAGGTGCCGCAGATCATTGATCCCGCATTCGCTGGCAAAAACGGTCAATCGCTCAAGGTCACGCCGGTAGGCGACCACCGTGTGCACCGACAGGCGCCGTTCGTAGCGCAAGTAATCGCAAAAAGTCTCGGTTGCGCTAACGGGGCCGCCCACGGTGCTGACCTATCCGTCTGAAGCCAGTCGCGTACAAGCCGCGCTGACGACCCCGCCGAGAGCATCCAGGAAAACCGTATCCATATCCGGCTGGTAGCGTCGGGGGTCGCGGGTACCTAAGACCAGCCAGCCAGCGAGTTCTTCCCCGCCACAGTGCAGTGGCACCAGCGCACACGATGCCATCCGCTTCGCGCTGCCAGCCGGCAGCAGTTGCAGCAACTCGGCTGAGGGCGGGGCCTCACATACGCTGTTAAGCGAATCAAGGCGCGCGGCAATCGCAGCGGCAGCGCTGGTCTGGCGGCTGAGCGCCACGCCGGCCGGCAGTGGTCCGGCCACATCCAGGTCCAGTAACTGCAGTACTACTGTGTCGAGGTCGAACTCGGCCGCCAGCACTGATGGCAGTGTCCGGGTCAGGCGCTCCAGGTCGGCGGCGCCAGCAATGGTCTCGAAACAGTGCTGCAGCCGTTGTTGCAGGCGGCCGTTGTCCTCGGCCGCACTCAGCAACTGCTGCAACCGCGAGCGCTCGGCCGTCAGGTGGTCACGCAGCACTGTGACTTGGCGCTCCAGCAGCGACACCGCGGGACCGCTGGCCGGGTGGGGCACAATAAGCTCTACCAGCAGGTGCTGGTGGCGCTCAAAAAAATCGGGATGAGCGCGAAGGTACGCTGCGATTTCCTGTTCGAAGGAGTTATCGAGCGGCCTGCCAGCCCCGGGGCGGCGCACGTTCATAGTGCATCCTCCGGCAATTGGCCGGTGAACACCGTGATGGCAGGCCCGGTCATGGCCAAATCGCCGTAGCCTGGCCAGGTTATCTTAACGCTACCTCCTGGCAGAGTGACCGACACGTTGTCGTCGACCAGGCCCTGCTGCCGGCAGACCGCTGCAGCCGCACAAGCGCCGCTGCCGCAGGCCTGGGTCTCGCCCACACCCCGCTCCCACACCCGCAACCGAATCGTGTCGCGGCCGAGCACCTGGGCAAAACCGATATTGGCACGCTGTGGAAAATCGCCGTGGCACTCGAGTAGCGGCCCCAGACGCTCTACCGGGGCATGATCGACGTCGTCCACCTGTAGCACCGCGTGCGGGTTGCCCATGGAAACGGCCGCGATGCGCACGCTTTCACCATCCGCCGCCAGCGTGTACTCGGCTGCCTGCTGGGCTGCTCGGAACGGAATGGCAGCCGGGTTAAAGACCGGCTCACCCATGTTCGCCGTCACCTGCCAGTCGTCGGCCACCTGCAGCGCCATCTCGGTGGTAATAGTCTGAACCGTGATCTGCCGCTGGTCGGTGAGACCCTGTTCGATCAGGAAGCGGCCAAAGCAGCGGCCGCCATTACCGCACTGGCCCGACTCACTGCCATCGGCGTTATAGATGCGCATAAAAAAATCCGCAGCGCCGCTGGCCGGCTGTGCGACGATTACCTGGTCACAGCCTATGCCGGTGTGGCGATCGGCTATACGCGTGATCAACTGGCTGTCCAGCACCAGGGCACGGCGCACACCATCGAGCATGACGAAGTCATTGCCCAGGGAATGCATCTTGGTAAAAGAGAGCATGTGCGCGATGGTCACAGCCGCCCGGCCGTAGCTGCAAAGTGACGGTCCGATTATAAGTTGCCCGGGCAGGCCCGGGCCTGCCGCGGCAAGGCTGGGTTCAGGAGCTGACCTTGGAGCAGAGGCTCACCCAGTCGAAGCCGGCATCTCCGACCGCCAGGAACCACGGGTTGAGGATGTCGGGCTTGTTATAGGTCAGTTCGTTACCACTGCAGTCGAGAATGATCCCACCAGCTTCGTTGAGTACGCAGTGCGAAGCGCAGGTATCCCACTCGGAGGTTGGGCCCAACCGTGGATAGACGTCGGCGCTGCCCTCAGCGACCAGGCAAACCTTGAGCGCACTACCCAGACTGATGGTCTCCACCTCTGCACCGCTGGCCGCCTCAAGGGCTTGCAGGAAAGCCTGCACCGGCGGCCCCGAATGGGAACGGCTGGCGACCATGCGCGCCGCGCCGCCGGCATAAGGCCGTACACTGATTCGCTGCGGCACCTGGGTATCGACGGTGCGCCAGGCACCTTCGCCGAGCGCCGCGAAATACGTGGTACGCCTGACCGGTGTGTACACCACACCGAGCACTGGCTGACCGTTGTCGATCAAGCCGATGTTCACAGTGAACTCACCGTTGCGCTTGATGAACTCCTTGGTGCCATCGAGCGGGTCCACCACCCACAGGTGCGGCCAGCCCAGCCGGTCCTCGTCACTAACGTCCCTGGATTCCTCCGACAGCACCGGGATGTCGGGGGTGAGCGCATGCAAGCGCTCGGCGATGAGATCGTGGGCACGATGATCGGCAGTGGTCACCGGCGAGCCGTCAGCCTTCTCGATGATCTCGTATTCCCTGTCGTACACTTCGAGGATGAGGTCCCCGGCTGCCGCCGCAATTGCAGCCACCTGGTCGACCAGCCGAGCGTCGCTCATGCGTGCGCCTCTAATGCTTCCCGGGCCAGGTAGGTCGCGAGCAGGCTGCGCGCATCGCAGAAATCCTCCCGCGCCCGCAGCTGCCCGAGTTTAGCCAGCGGCCAGTGCACGGCCTGCAGCGGTTCCGGCTCGTCACCGGGTAGCGGTGCCCGAAAAAGGTCCTGCGCCAGAAAGATGCTGCTGCAGTAATTTGAATAAGCCGGGGTCAACGCCACGTTGGCGAGCAGTTTCATACGAGCCGCGTCAAAGCCGGTTTCCTCGCGCAGTTCGCGGTGGGCGGCTGCGGCCGCGCTTTCGCCGGCATCGATCCGGCCCTTGACGAAACCCAGTTCGTAGCGCTCCAACCCCACAGCGTACTCACGCACCAGCAGCAGGTTGTCGGCATCCACCAACGGCACCACCAGCACAGCGCCCGTGCCCCGACCCACCAGGCGCTCGAAGTTGGCCTGCTGCCCGTTGGCAAAACGCAGGTCCACTGCCTCGATATAAAACAGGCGACTCTGGGCCACCAGCGTGGTCTTGAGGATTTGCGGCAACTTGTTCATGGGCTGGTGGGCACGGCAACCGGCCCGGGCAGGCGGGATACGAGCGCCGGAGAATAACCCAGCGGGCCACAAAAACACAGCCTTCATAGGTGGCACACAGCGACACGGTTACAATCTTTCCGGCACACAGCGCCCGCATGACATTGGCGCAGCCCCTTTTCACCGCTGGCGTCGATAATGATCGACCGGAACGAAATCGACTCAGTATTCCTAGACTTTGACGGCGCTTTGCCCGACCCGCGTCCGGATAAAAACTATGACCAAGACCGCAGACCTATACGACCAGCACGGCGCGTCATTGCAGATCAGTGAGCCTTTGTTCAGGGATTTTGGCGGTCACAGTGATTTTTCCGGCACCATTGCTACCGCCAAGGTGTTCGAGGACAACTCCCTGGTGCGCGCAACCCTTGAGCAGACTGGCGCCGGCCGCGTGCTGGTTGTAGACGGCGGTGGCTCGCTGCGCTGCGCCCTGGTCGGCGATATTCTCGCGGCACTGGCCGTCAGCAATGGCTGGTCCGGTATTGTGGTTTATGGCTGCATCCGTGACGCGGCCGAGATAGCAACCCTGCCGATCGGGCTCAAAGCGCTGAATACCTGCCCGGCCAAGAGCGTCAAGCGCGGCAGGGGCCAACTGGAGGTGCCCGTGCGTTTTGCCGGCATCGACTTCCAACCCGGCCATTACTTGTACGCCGACCTCGATGGCATCGCGGTGGCACCAGCCCGGCTCGACTGAGCAGCAGGCGAAATGGACCCAGCCAGCACCCTTTTCTGTGCCCGGCTCTCGAACAGCAGCACCCCGGACAGCGAGCAGCAGACCGTGTTGGCGGCCTTTGATGCTCTCGGTTGGGAACTCAACAGCCTACACCCGGCGCGCCGGCGTACTCTCGGGCGCCGCTTGAGCGGCTGGACTCGCAATCTGGGGCGTCAGCGGCGCTACGGGCCACGCGGCATCTACCTGTGGGGTGGTGTAGGTCGGGGCAAAACTCTGATCATGGACGCGTTCGCCGACAGCCTGCCTGCCTCTTGCAACCGCCGGGTGCACTTCCACCGCTTCATGCTGGAGACCCACGGTGCGCTCAGGCACCGCCGTGATCAGCGCGACCCACTGGCGCAGATCGGCCGGGAGCTTGCCGCCAAAGCCCGGGTGCTATGTTTCGACGAGTTCTACGTCGCCGATATCGGTGATGCCATGATTCTCTCGGGACTGTTGCAGGCCTTGCTGGAAAACCAGGTGACACTGGTGATCACCTCGAATACCAAGCCCGATGACCTCTATCGCAACGGCCTGCAGCGCGATCGCTTTTTACCCGCTATCGAACTGCTGAATCGGCATACCCACCCCTTGCATATGGGTGGTAGCCGCGACTACCGGTTGGAAGCCCTCGACCAGGCAGACGTCTATCATGTGCCAGACAACGATGTAGCACAGGAGCGCCTACGCCAGATCTTCCAGCGCCTTGCGCCCGGCGCCCAGCCGCACCCCAGCACCATCACCATTAATGACCGGCCACTCGCGACCCTGGCCGCAGCGGACGGGGTAATGTGGTTCAATTTCGACGTGCTCTGTGCCGACCCCCGCTCCAAGGCCGACTATGTCGAACTGTCGCGCCTGTGCCACACGCTGCTGATCTCTGGTATTCCGCGCCTCGATGCCGAGCGCGACGACGCGGCACGGCGCTTTGTCGAACTGGTGGACGAGATCTACGACCGGCGGGTGAACGTGGTTGCCTCGGCGGCGGACCAGCCTGAGGCGCTCTACTCCGGCGAGCGCCTCGCCCGGGGCTTTCGGCGCACTGCCAGCCGGCTGCGCGAATTCCAGTCGACCGGCTACATCGCCAGTGCCCACCGCCCCTGAGGCCGGGCCCTTGGCATACCAGCGCTGGATAACGTGCATGCTGGGCTCAAATTGGGGGTAAACACACCCCGGCCCTGCCAATACCACCGTCGAGCAACCGCTACGCCGGTAACTGCGGGCTGGCGGTGGCAGCGCTGCTCAGTACATCTCCTGGGGATCGACGTCGATGGACCAACGCACCCGGCGACCAGCAGGCAGGCCTTCGAGCGCGGCCAGCCAGCAGTTCAGAAAACGGTGCAGCGGCGCCTCGGTGGCGGCGCTCGCCAGCAGTTGAGCGCGGTAACGACCGGCGCGACGCTCCATGAGCGAGGGCACCGGGTCCATCAATTGCACGCTGGGCAGCTGCTCGCGGACCAGCAGATGCTGGCCAAGCCGGGCCGCCGTGCGCAAAAATTGCAGGGGGGCAGTGGCTACGGGCGACTGGGCCCGCAGCAGTGCAAAACGAGCAAAGGGCGGATAGCCGGCCGCTTGCCGCTCGGCCAGAGCGGCCTTGGCAAAACCGCTAAAGTCATGGCGCGCAAGGCGGGTGTAGGCTGGATTGCCCGGGTGCCTGGTCTGTACCAGCACTTCACCGGGTGTATCTGCCCGGCCCGCCCGGCCGGCGACCTGAGTCAACTGCTGAAACAAGCGCTCAGGTCCCCGAAAATCCATGCTGTACAGACCCTGGTCGGTACTTAAGACGCAAACCAGGGTCACGGCGGCAAAGTCGTGGCCTTTGGACAGCAGTTGAGTTCCCACCAGGATGTCGGCCGCACCGCTACGGATTGTGCTGAGCGCGGCCTCCAGCCGGGCAGGATGCCTGATGGTGTCGCTGTCCAGGCGCAGTATGCGCGCCGCCGGAAACACTCGTGCGAGTGTCTCTTCGATCCGCTGCGTGCCCACACCAATGCCGTAGAGGCGCTCAGCCGAACACTGTGGGCAACGCACAGGAGCCGCTGCGGTCGCGCCGCAGTGGTGGCAAACCAGCTTGTGGCTGCGGCGGTGCAACGTCAGCCGGGCATCACAACGTCGGCACTGCCCCTGCCAGCCACAGTCGCTGCAGGCTACCAGTGGGGCGAAACCGCGGCGGTTGACATAGACAATACTCTGCTCGCCGCGATCCAGCCGCACTTTGATGGCCGCAATCACCGGTGCGGTCAGTCCATCGTTGACCGCGAGGTCAGCAAGATTCAGCAGCCGCACCGTCGGCAGACGGGTCGCCCCCGGCCGTGTCGGCAACGCCAGGTGCCGATAGCGGCCGTCCCGGGCATTGGCCATGGTCTCCAGGGACGGCGTCGCCGAGCCGAGGATCACCGGGATTCCGGCCAGTTGGGCTCTTTTGACCATGACGTCGCGAGCGTTGTAGCGAAAACCTTCCTGCTGCTTGTAAGAAGGGTCGTGCTCCTCGTCAACGATGAAAAGCCCGGGGTCGGCGAGCGGCGTAAAAACGGCCGAGCGAGTACCTAGCACTACGGCCGCATCCCCCTCGCGGGCCGCCCACCAGGCCCGGTGGCGCTGTGCCACCGGCAACCCGGAGTGAATAACAGCGAGTGGCACATCCAGCGCCTCACGAAACCTCTGGACCAGTTGGGGAGTAAGCGCTATCTCCGGCACCAACACCAGGGCCTGGCGTCCGGCCGCCAGCGTAGCAGCCGCCGCGCGCAGGTAAACCTCCGTCTTGCCCGAGCCGGTCACGCCGTGCAACAAGAAAGGCGCATACCCCGCCAGCGCACCGATTACTCCCTGGCAGGCCCGTTCCTGGGCCACGGTCAGATGAACAGTGCGGCCGCGAACACCGGTCGGCAGAACTGCCGGCCGTACAAATGGCGCAATCCACCCTTGCTCATGCAAGCGGGCCAGCACTGGGGTCAGCCGGCCGGACAGTATCTTGATCGCTTCTTCGGCCAGTCCCTCGTCGCCAGCAGTGGCCAGCGCCGCCAGTACCTGGTGTTGCAGCACGTAGCGTGCGGGCAACTCTGCCCGAACACGCTCGCCGTCAGCGCAAATCCGCCAATGCCGCGACAGCGCCGGTGCCAACGGCTGCTGCTGCCGCAGTGCCACTGGCAGTGCGGCTTGCAACACTTCGCCAACCGGATGATGGTAGTAGTGCGCGGTCCATAACAGTAGTTTAAGTAGCGGTGATGCAAAAACCGGTTGTTCATCGAGCACCGAGTTGAGTTTGCGTAAACGGTTCACTGGCACCTCACTGGAATCGCCCACGCTGCAGACAATGCCGATAACACTGCGGCGCTGCAGTGGCACGATGACACGTACACCTACTCGCGGTATAAGTTCATCGTCAGCGCAGCGGTAGTCAAAAAGTCGGCGTGCCGGTAACGGCAGAGCAACTTGTACAACCTTCGCAGGTGATGCAGTGTGCGCGATCATGCCGGTCGGCGACACGTCAAGTTACCATGCAGAGTTTCTGTCATCTGGTAGTAATCGACGATAAATAATTGAGTGTCTTTATGGTTTCGCTGTTGCCCACAGGAGCTGTGGATAACTCTGTGCATAAAGGTCGCACAGAGGAACCGTGTGGGCCAGAGCAATAGCGATTGGATAAATTGCCTATTTTTTACGCAGGTACTAAGCGACTGATTTTCAACGCCTTGCAGGCCTGATTCGCAGCAGAGACCGTCACAGGGTACGTGAGCGACCCGCGAACGCCAAGCAGCCAGCCAGTGTGCATAACGAGCACCCATCACCTGTAGTTTAGGACTCACTTATCATCGTTTCCTATCAAGCGTTTAGGTAAAAGAGTTAAGTGTGCGTGCCAATGCATTGCACCAGAGTAAAGCAGTTTATGATGGCAAACAGGTATAGATTACCGGAAAAAAAATGAGTTATTGGGAAAGTATTTTTTCCGACATCGGTCGGGTAACGGGTAAAGTTTTTTCGCCCCACCATATTACAAGAGCGAGTGGCGGTTGTATCCACGACAGCCACATTATCGATGACGGTGAGCGCGCATTTTTTGTCAAGATCCATCCTGGTAACGACGATGACCTGTTCCAGGCCGAGGCCGAGGGGCTGGAGGCAATCCGTTCAGCTAATGCTATCCGCGTGCCGCGGGTAATCACCGTGGGCGTGACTGCGCAATTATCTTATCTGGTACTTGAACGACTGAACCTGAGACCGGCTACGGTACGCTCGGCTGCGCAGCTGGGAGAATTGTTGGCGTGCCAACATCGGGTAAGCGCGTCAAGTTTCGGCTGGCACCGTGACAACCATATCGGCGCGACGCCGCAGCCCAACAGCAATTGCCGGGAGTGGTCCTCGTTCTGGCGCAGGTACCGTCTTGGCCACCAGTTATCGCTGGCTCAGCGTAATGGTGCGAGTCGCAATCTGGTGGACCTGGGTGAGCAACTACTGGAGCGCCTGGATGGCTTTTTTGCCGGCTACCGACCGGCAGTGTCGCTGCTGCACGGCGACCTGTGGGGTGGCAACTGGGCAGTGACGACCGACGGGCAGCCGGTGGTGTTCGATCCAGCAGTTTATTTTGGCGATCGTGAGGCCGACCTCGCCATGACCGAGCTTTTTGGTGGTTTCCCTGCCGACTTTTACGCCGCCTACCGGCAAGCGTGGCCGCTAGAGACGGGCTATCCCGCGCGCCGCGCGCTCTACAACCTCTACCATGTGCTCAATCACCTGAACCTCTTCGGCGGCGGCTACCAGGCACAGGCCGAACGCATGCTGGGGGAACTGCTGGCGCAGACCCGCTGAGGGACGATCCTCAGTCGGGCCGGCGGCGGCTGATCAACTCGCCAAAACTGACGTATTCGCTGGCGCCCAGGCGCCCCAAAGGGTCAATGCGATCAGCGTGAATCTTGCGCCGGCCTTTGGCGTCCTCGCCCACCACTGCATCATCGAGGTACACGCCGTGGACCCGGCCGAAGATCAACGACTGGGGATCATCGCCGACATGTTGGATGTCATACAGCGAACAGGCGAAAGCGACTCGGGCAACGGCCAGCCGGGGCAGCCGTGAGCCTTCGAACGGCACCGTCTCAAGGCCCAGTTGCTCGATCTCGGATACGCCTGGGGGCAGGGTCGCCGAGGACTGGTTCATGTCGTCGAGGTGCTCCAAACTAACGATATGAGCCACGAAATCTTTGCGCTCGCGGATATTGTCGCGGGTATCTTTGGGCGAGCCATCGGGCTTCAAGCCGGTCGAGATCAGCACCAGCGGCGGGTTGCTGGCCACCGCATTGAAATAGGAGAAAGGCGCCAGGTTATAGCTGGCGTCGGTGTTTTCGGACAGTACCCAGGCGATCGGTCGTGGGATCACCGTTTGGGTCATAGTGAAGTAGACCTGCTGGGGCTTCAGCTCTTCGAAATTGATGTACATGCGGCTCTCCTTATGCCAAAACCCGACCTTGGGGGTCCACGCTTGATTCCCCAGGGCCGGTTCAGACGATTTTGTGCAGTTTGTACTCGAGGATGCCCTCGGCCCCGTGTTCGCGCAACCGGGGGATCAGGTCGCGCACGCCATGGCGGTCTGCCACCGTTTCCAGCGCCACCCAGCCCTCGTCCGATAGCGCACTGACCGTCGGCGAATTCAGGCTGGGCAACAATTCGAGGATGCTGTCGAGCTTATCCTTTGGCGCATTCATCTTAAGCGCTACCTTATGGTGGGCGGCCAGAGATGCCTGCAGCAGCAGCGCGATGTGCTCGATCTTGCGCCGCTTCCAGGGGTCGTGCATAGCCGCGGGATTCGCGATCAGGCGGGTGTGGGTGTGCAACAGGTCGCAGACGATGCGCAGGCCATGGGCGCGAATGGTGTTGCCGGTCTCGGTGATCTCGACCACTGCGTCGACCAGTCCCTCCACCGCCTTGGCCTCGGTCGTACCCCACGAGAACTCGACCTCGCAACTGATGTTGCGCTCGGCCAGGTACGAGCGGGTGAAATTGACCAGTTCGGTCGCCAAACGCTTGCCTTCGAGGTCCTCGATGCACTGGATCGGCGAGTCTCGTGGTACCACCAGCACCCAACGGCAGGGTTGGTCAGAACTCTTGGAGTACACCAGGTCGCAGACCTCCTCGACCTCGGCCCCGGTCTCGAGAATCCAGTCGAGGCCAGTCAAACCCAGGTCCAGCGTGCCATTCGCCACATAAGTGGCCATCTCCTGCGACCGGACCAAGGCACAGTAGATCTCGGGATCATCGATGCTGGGGAAGTAGTTGCGCGAATGCGAGCGGATGTCCCAGCCCGCCTGCCGGAACAATGCAATAGTCGCCTCTTCCAGGCTGCCCTTAGGCACACCGAGTTTGAGTTGGTTCATGGGCGGGTGTCTGCTGAGGTCAACGGCCGCCAGGGGGGCGGCAAGGGCGGCGGATTATCGCACAAACACCAATCTGCCCAGCCTGCGCCGTATCTGCGTGCCAGCAGTTGTTCCTGGCGTCAGCCGCGCAGGTCGCGCACCAGCGGCAGGATCGTCTGCTCGAGCGCCTGCCGGTCGATCGGCCCAATGTGCTTGTAGCGGATGACGCCCTCACGGTCGATGACGAAGGTCTCGGGTACCCCGTATACCCCCCAGTCGATGCCAACCTCGCCGGCGGCATCCACTGCGATGGCTCCGTACGGGTTGCCCAGCCGCTCCAGCCATTGGCGCGCGTCGGCCGGGGCATCCTTGTAGTTGAGTCCAACGATGGCTACCGCATCCGCTGCCGCCAGTTCGTTCAACAGCGGATGTTCGGAGCGGCAGGCCAGGCACCACGAGGCCCAAACATTGAGTAGCCAGACCCGCCCGTGCATGGCCCCGGTGCCGATGTGCTCGCCGGCGGCCAGCAGCCGGGGCAATTCGAAGGCCGGGGCAGATTTGCCGATAAAAGGCGAGGGCACTTCGCGCGGATTCAGTTTTAGCCCCAACGCGAGGAAAACCGCAATTACGGCGAAGACCCCCAGCGGGATCAGGTAACGCAACGTTTTCAACGCCAGTACTCCATTAGATGCGCCGACCTGGTGGCTGACCGCCACCGTGCCCCGAGAGCCGCGTCAGCAACAACGACCAGGCCACACTAACTGCCCTGGCAGGTCGGAATCTTCTCCGCCATCAGCGACCTCGGCGTATTGTGTACCGGCGGCGCCCCGAAATCACCACCACCCCGGGCAAAGTAGTGCAACCGCCCAGCGTAGGCCCGCTGCTCAGTTGGCCGCGGCGGCATTGGCAAGCCCAATCAACTTTTTGGCGGGAACATAGCCTGGGATCGTCTGGCCATCCTGCAGCACGATGGTCGGCGTGCCCCGCACGCCCACCAATTCGGCGGCCTCCATGTGCCGGTCGATCGAAGTCTCACAGGTCTTTGGCTCCACCGCGCGGCCGGACTTGGCGTCGGTCATGGCCTGCTGCTGATCATCCGCACACCACACCGAAACCAGCGTGTCGTACGACGGGGATTGCACACCGGCCCGGGGATAAGCCAGGTATCGCACCTTGACCCCACCGGCGAGAAGTTGGCCGATCTCCTGGTGCAGTTTCACGCAGTAGCCGCAACTGGTGTCGGTAAACACCGTGATGGTGCTTTGTATCTGTGGCGGGGCAAATACCACCATGTCTTCCTCTGCCAGGTCGTCGATGACCTGCCGGCGACCGTGCTTGCGTGCATCCTCGGTCAGGTTGCGGCTGCTCTGTAGATCGATCAGGTCGCCGTGGAGCAGATATTTTCCATTCTCGGACAGGTACACCACCTGTGGGCCGAAGGTCACCTGGTACATGCCCGGCATCGGGGTTGCGTTCACTCGGTCGGGCATCGTACCTGGAATCAGATTGGCAGCAGCAGTGAGCACGGCCGCCGGTACCTCCTCGGCGGCGGCCGGTGCCCCGCACAGCATCAAGACAACCAGGAGCATGCTGGCTCGTTTCATTACACCATCTCCATAGGGGTCCGGGCCACTGGGGGTACCGGGTAATACAGTCATTTTACCGCAGCGCACAACTGCCGCAGACCACTGTTGCGGTCGGCGCCCGGGGGCGCGGCCCAGCCACAGCGCGGGCCGCGAAGAAGCCGGCAACTCAGCCGTCGGCTTGGGTGCCGGTGATGATGTAACCGCCCGATTTCTCGTCGTGCTGCAGGTGTAGCAATCCACGTGTCGCAGCCTCTTCAAGCAACGTGCCGAAAGACTGGAAACCGTGATAACGCTCGCTGAAGCCGGGGTGGCGGCGCTTCAGGGTCTGTTTGACCATTGAGCCCCACACCTTATCGGTATCGCCGCGCTCCTCGAAAAGGTCTTCGAGGGTCTCCATCACCATGTCGATCGCGTCCTGGCAGCGTTTATCGTCCTCACTCATACCCGCTTTTTTCTTGCCGGCACGGGTCTTGGCCTTCTTCTTGCGGGTGGCGCGCTTGGGGCGCACCAGGTCATCATAGAAGATGAACTCGTCGCAGTTGGCAGTCAGCAGGTCCGAGGTCGAATTCTTGACGCCAACCCCGATCACGTACTTGTTGTTCTCGCGCAACTTACTGACCAGCGGCGAGAAGTCGGAATCGCCGCTCAGAACCACGAAGCAGTCGACGTGGGCCTTGGTGTAACAGAGGTCCAGCGCATCCACGACCATGCGGATATCGGCCGAGTTCTTGCCCGACTGGCGCACGTGCGGAATCTCGATCAACTCAAAAGCTGCTTCGTGCATGGCGCCCTTGAAACCCTGGTAGCGATCCCAGTCGGCATAGGCCTTCTTGACCACGATGTTGCCCTTGAGCAGCAGTCGCTCGAGCACCGCCCGCATGTCGAACTTCTGGTCGGTGAAATCACGAACACCTAGAGCGATGTTCTCGAAGTCGCAAAAAAGCGCCATATTCTGTGTGTTGTTGTCTGTGCTCATGGTTTCGTGCCGTGAGGGGAGTGATGGGAATTGCCTGGCGGGCATCGTGTCTGGCGCTGCCATAGGGGCGAGTGTAACGGCACTCCCCCGGCCCAGCCAGCGCTTTCAACGTGCCGCGCTCGGCCGAAGCAGACGAGCCCGGTAGCGCAACTGGCCGCTTGCCAGCTGCTGGGCAAGCGCGGGTGTTGCACCAAGGTGCGAGCGCAGGTCGGCACTTTGTACCGGCTCGGGCAGCAAAGCCGCCACCACATTGTCCACGGCCGGGCATTGGAGGCTGAAAGCACTACCAAAACGCTGGCCAGTACCGACCGCCTGCGCCACTGCGGAGGCCCTCAGTTCTACCCAATCGGCGAAGTTAACGCTGACGATACCGGCAGGTGACAAGCAGCGCTGCAGGCGGGCCAGCCACTTACGGCTGAAACGGGTAGCTCTTTGTGGTATTCCGCCACCGCCGGTGAAAAGATCATCGACAATAAGATCAAACCCCGGGCCGCGGTAGCGGGCGACAAACTCGCACGCGTCACCCACGTGTACGGTGGCCATTTTCTTGGTCACCCCGAAATGCTGACGCGCCACCCAAACGTGCAGTGGGTCTTGCTCCACTGCCGTGATCTGNGCCGAATCAAACAGCGNATTCAACTGGCGCACTGCCGTGCCGGCACCCATCCCCAGCAANAGTACCCGGTCAGGGGCTGGGCTGGAACGNAAAAACAGCGGCAACCACAACAAGTCCCAGACGCTGCCAGTCACAACTCGGCGCGGGTTGAACTGGCTGTGCANCACCCCGTCGGTATAGAGCCGCAGGCTGGCACCGGCACCACGCACCTGGTACAAATGGCCGTTTTCNCGATGACTCCAAATTATTGCCATGGGTTGTTNCTGCAATTGCGCGGCGAGCAGTTGCNGTCATGCGCGGCCGGCATCTCTGTCAGCCGAGTGTAGCGTGTACTCACCAGGCGCTTGTTCTGCACTGCTGTTGGGTTACACTCGATTTGCACTTGGTGGCACACGGGGCGCGCTGTCCCCAGGAGCGGTGCAGGCAAATCATGGAGCAAGATCTATTTTCTCTCGCTGGCCGCGTAGCTCTGGTGACTGGCGCCTCCGCTGGCCTCGGCCAACGCTTCGCCACNGCCCTGGCTGGCGCCGGTGCGCGGGTTGTATTGGCCGCTCGTCGGACCGACCGCCTCGGTGCAATAGCCCAAGACATCGCCAGTAGTGGTGGCGAAGCACTTGCTGTCACTATGGATGTTACCGACGAGGCGTCCGTAGCGGAGGCCTTCGATACGGCCCAAACTACTTTCGGTTGTGTTGACGTACTGGTCAATAACGCCGGGGTAGCTACTGGATACAACGCACTGGAGATCGATACCGGTGAATGGGATCGAGTGCTTGACACCAACCTCAAAGGGGCGTGGCTGGTGGCAAAGCAGGGCGGCCAACGCATGGTAGACGCTGGCGTGCCCGGAAGCATTATCAACATTGCCTCGCTTCTGGGGCTGCGCGTTGCCAAGGGCGTGGCGCCCTACGCCATNTCCAAGGCTGGCGTTATCCAGATGACCCGAGTGCTNGCCCTGGAGTGGGCCCGCTTCGGGATCCGGGTTAACGCCATCGCCCCCGGCTGGTTCATGACCGACATGAATCGGANCTTCCTGAAAACCGAGGCCGGTGCACGNATGGTCCAACAAGTACCTCAACGCCGCGTTGCTGAGCCTCACGAACTCGACGGTCCNCTGCTGCTGCTGGCGTCTGGCGCCTCATCCTACATGACGGGCAGTGTGATCACCGTGGACGGTGGCCACCTGAACTCCTCCCTCTAGAGGCATATTAGTCGCAGACCCGCTTGAACAAGTTGCGCGTGAGNGNCGGCCACATCGATCAACTGGATTCCGCGATAGAGCTGCTGCTGGCGGCTCAATCGGGGGCTGCCGCACCAAGGCACCGGGTCAGTGCCTGTAAATCCAGAAAATAGCGGCAAATCTCGGTCTCCCCGGCTATCAGCAGCGGCACCTTATCGCCCATTGCCTCAGCCCAGTCGGGACGNGCGTCTACGTCCAATGTCACCCAGTCAAAGGTGTATTCCAGCTGGAGTTCGTGCAACTGCTGCACCATGTCCTCGCACAGGTGGCAGTCCTGGCGTACGTACAGTTTCAGGCGCGGTGGATTCATGGCTTGTGCTCACTGGGTAGTGCAGAAAACTGCGCTTGCGTGTATTTTAGAATGTCGTACTTTGATCTACTCACCCTCTATCACCCATGCCTCTATCACTCTGGCTGTCGATGTCGGCTATCTGCATTATCGGTGCCATGTCGCCGGGCCCGAGTCTGGCCGTGGTGGTCCAAAACACACTGGCAGGAGGTCGCGCACAAGGCTTGCTCACCGCGGTAAGCCATGGTGCTGGCATTTTTATCTGGGCGCTACTNACGGCTGGCGGCATCGCGTTGCTCATCACCCGTCACCCGGCATTATTCGATGGCATGCGCTTTGGCGGCGCGNTNTTNCTTGTCTACCTGGGTGTACGCAGCCTGCGCAGCGCCTCACAGGCANCCGAGGCNCTGGCCAACCCAGCAACCAGCAGCCTCAGCGGCAGNCCGGCGCGGGATGGTTTTCTCATTGCGATTACCAACCCGAAGATCGCNCTATTNTTCCTTGCCCTTTTNAGCCAGTTCGTCCGCGCCGAAGCGGGNCTCACCGAAAAAATCATTATGGCGACCACCGCCGGCATAATCGATGCGCTGTGGTANGCGCTGGTNGCGNTGGTGNTGTCGCACTCGGCCATTCTCGAGCGCCTGCGGCGGCGGGCGNCACTGCTCGATCGNATTTTTGGCGTGATCCTGCTCGCCCTNGCNGTCCGGGTGGCGCTGTGAGCCGCCGGGCNATGGNCGACCTNGCTNTGTTGCGGTGCATTAAANNGGAAACNCTGTCTGACCATTATCTNTNTAAAATGACAGTATTTATTTGATAANTTTTTCTTTTNANGTNNCCNNTAGTTGACAAATNTAATTGTGCGTTGCACCATAACGGNCATCTTAATTGCATAACCGGCAAGTCTGTGGCGTGNTNGCAGAACACGGGNCGATCAACTGTTGCTCGAGGGTAAGCCATGCGGATCAAGGGGAAAGTCGGCGTCGTCACGGGTGCGGCCAGCGGCATTGGCCGCTCTACCGCACTAGAACTCATTAAACAGGGCGTTAAAGGTATTGCGCTTGTCGATCTCGACGCCGGGGTGCAAGACCTGGCCCACGAAATCAATGCCCAAAGAGGCGAAGAAACCGCAGTAGCCTTTACCGGTGATGTCATCGATGGGAATTTTCGCACCGAAGTTTTCGATTCGATCAACCAGAGCCATGGGGTCGTGCGCTTCGTCGTGCCAGCGGCCGGCATTTTCCGCGACCGCCTGGCGGTGAAAATTGACCAGCAAACCGGTGAGTCGGACATCTACCCGGTCGAAGTTTTCCGCCAAGTGCTGGAAGTTAACCTGATCCACCCGGTCTACTGGGCGATGGAGATGATCGCCCGGATTGCGGCCGACCGGCGGCGAAAGGGCCTGAAAAAATGGCAGGCGCAGGAAAAGTTACAGGGTACGGTTATCTTTATCGGCTCCGTCTCATCCCAAGGCAACCGCGGCCAGGTGTCCTACGCCACCACTAAGGCCGGGCTCGAAGGCGCGGCCTCGACGCTGATGAAAGAAGCCATGTTCCATGGGGTACGTACCGGGGTTATTCATCCCGGCTTCGTCGATACCCCGCTGCTACAAGGCATGCCACAGGGCTACGTTGAGAAGCACATCCTGCCCGATACACAGTTGGGACGGCTCATCCGGCCAGAAGAAATTGCTGATGCCATTTGCTTCATGATTCGCAATTCTGCGGTCAGCGGACAACTTTGGGCTGACGCGGGCTGGCACCCGGCCGCGGCCTGATCTGAGCCGCCACAAAAAAATCCTGCATTCCGCGAGACTTTAGGCCTTGTCACTCAAGTCGGCCGGGGCCGGCTTGAGTGACAAGGCCGCAACGCTTTATTATCGCGACCGCACCCCAGCCGTCGTCCTGGTCTGCTCTGACCGCTTATAAAGGCTCGCTACTCAATGAACAACCAACTCCTCGACCCCGTGTGGGTCGGCAAGACCTTTGACGATTTCCTTTTCCGGCCGCAAAAAGGCGCCTCCTCCAGCCGCGCAGGCATATCCCTGGCTTCGCGACTCAGCACCAGCGTCGGCCTGGAACTACCCATTGTGTCATCCAATATGGACAGCGTCACCGGCCGCGACATGGCTAAGACCATGGCGCTGGAAGGGGGTCTGGGCGTAGTCCACCGCGGTCAACCGATCAGCCGCCAGGCCGAGACCGTGGCGCGGGTCAAACGCAGCCACAGCGCCGTCATCGAGCACCCCCTGTGCTTGCCGGCGCAGGCGACCATCGGTGAAGCCCGAGCCTTTGCTCAGCGCCACAGCATCAACGGCATCCTGATCGAAACCGCACCAGCCAGCGGCGTGCTCGCCGGCGTGCTGACCCGGCGCGACATCCCCTGGCAACAAAGCGCCGACATCCAAGGGGTGGTCCAGTTCATGACGCCCTTTGACCGGTTGAAGACCGGCGCCCCGGACATCGCCACTGACGAAGCTGAGCGCATCATGTTCGACGGTCGCATCGAGCGACTGCCACTGATCGACGGGCAAAGACGCATCCACGGCCTGATCACCCGCAAGGATGTGCGTTTCCTGCGTGAGCGCCCTTTTGCCAGCAAGGATGCCAAGGGCCGCTTGCTGGCTGCCGCCGCGATCGGCTGCACGGGGGACTACCTCGAGCGCGCCGAAGAACTGGTTCAAGTTGGCGCCGACTGCCTGTTTATCGACATTGCCCATGGTCACTCACAGGTGATGGAAAAGGCGATCCCGATCGTACGTGAGCGGTTTGCAGAAGTGCCGCTGGTGGGCGGCAACGTGGCCACTGCGGCAGGTGCTACTTTCATGCGTGATGTGGGCGTCGACGCTGTCAAAGTAGGGGTCGGCCCGGGGCGCGGCTGCCGCACCCGGCTCGAGACTGCGGCAGGCGTCCCGCAGTTACAGGCGGTCCGCGAGGCCTGGTGTGCGGTCGGCGGCGACATCACCATCATGGCTGATGGCGGCGTGCGCTACGACAAGGACATATTTCTCGCACTTATCTGTGGGGCCGACACAGTGATGCTCGGTAGCGCCCTGTCGGGTACCGATGAGGCCCCCGGCCGGGTGATCGAAGATCCAGCCAGCCACAGCAAGAAGAAGATCTACCGCGGCATGACCTCACCTGAGGCCGTGCTGGGGTCACTTTACGACAGCGACGATGGCGAGGCGGTCGACGCGGCACTTGCGACCCCGCCCGAAGGTCAGGAAATCCAGGTTCCTTACCGCGGCAGTGTGATCGACATACTCAACCGCATTCGCGGACACCTGCGCTCAGCAGTCAGTTATGCCGGAGAAAATTCCTTGACCGCCGCCCGCGCCGCCATCGTGCCGGATCCGCTCAAGTACCTGATTGCGCTGTCCGAGCCTGCCCGGCGGGAGTCCTACCAGCGCTGACACCATCTCGGAAAGCGGCAATGCAAGACAAAACCCCGCACAACGCTCCGCCCCGAACCGCCTCTCAACCCGGTCCGGAACCCTGGGCCTGCCACCTGCTCGGACTGATTGCGCCGTTGACCGTTCTGAGCGGAAATATCACCGGTGGCGTAGCCACCCTCGCCGGAACCGTACTGGTACTGCTGGTGTACCCGCTGCTGGATCTCACCCGTCACCCAGCCCATCATCTCAAACCCGGCCTCAGGTTCTGGCAACTGCAACCCTACCCCGATGTGGCGTCGCTGCCGGCGGGCTATTACGCTCTATTCTGGCCAGCCCTGGTACCACTGTGGCGCAGGCTCATGGACCACCGGCTGCCGCAGCGCACATTGTCCTAGATACCCGTTACCGCCCACTCAGACAGACTGCCCTGGCCCGGTGCAGCCGATATACTGGCAGGATTTGACCATCGCTGAGGAAGCGTTATGCAAGAGAATTGCATTTTCTGCCAGATCATTCGCGGCGAGATTCCCTCGTTCAACGTATGGGAGGACGAGGACACCTTTGCCTTCATGGACATCAATCCGGTCCACGACGGCCATGTCCTCATCATCCCCAAAGAACATGCGGACGATGTCTTTACCGTGTCCGCTGCCGCCAGCGGTGCGGTCATGCGCACCGCGCAACGGGTTGCCCGGTCGGTACGGGCCGTGGTGCAGCCGGACGGCTTGAACCTGGTCCAGTGCAATGGTGCTGCAGCCGCCCAGTCGGTGCTGCATTTTCACGTTCACGTGCTGCCAAGAAAAAAAAACGACAACCTGGCGCTCAACTGGGGGCTGCAGCCCGGCGACATGGACCACATCGGCGCACTGGCCAAGTGCATTCGTGCCGATCTCGAGGCCAACTGATCAGGCTACTACCATCGCAACTGGTTGGAACTAGCTGCTGCAATTGCCGTAGTGAACGCCGCTGGCACTCGAAACTTTGAACTCCCAGGTGATACCGCCGCGGTAGCACTGGATAACTCCAC
>PBTT01000036.1 GCA_002729195.1 Acidiferrobacteraceae bacterium | reverse complement strand
CTCTACTAAATATCTTTGGTTTTGAATTAATATCTTTTGATTTAACCGAAGGAAATAGTAGTCGAAATATTACATTGAAGGCGCTGGAAATGATTTTTCGCGAAGCTCCATCTTCTCTTGTAGTGCGGAATGTCTTTACTAAATCATAATCACTATTTACTAATTGTTTATATACTGTAACGAGGTCCTCAACTGGCATTTGCCCATCGCCATCGATTACTGATATGTATTTTCCAGTTGCCGCAGTTAATCCCGCTCTCATATCCCATCCCATCATCCCTCTTTTTTGCTTAGTAACGGCTGTAATCCGCGGATTATTTTTTGCCAACGTTTTTAGGATTTCAGGGGTTAAATCATTGCTATTTTTGAAATAATTACCAACTAGCACCAATTGATAATCGTGAATTTTATTAGCTAATAGACATTTAATCGCCTCGTTTACGAATCCGTAGACTAAGTCCCCTGAGCCATAACAAAGTACGACTATGGAGTATTCTGGACGTTGATGCATATGCTTGCACAATAATCAAATTGCATGCCAGTCTAAGAAAAAGTTCAGCGGGATAATTCCATCGTTTTTGTTACGCATTTGAATACCGATGACTATTGGCGTCGTATCGGAGTTAAACGACTCATAATTTTCGAATACTACAAATATTTTCCGCCAACGATCAGATCTTACTGAGTTATTGTCGAAAGCAGTTTTAGCATGATGAATTAGGCGCCGATCTGCTGGTGGGCTGTTTCGCCTCGACAAATCGATCACATACGCTCCTTTTTTCAGTTATTCAAACACCAGATTTGGCTACAACTCCCGCCATTTCTAACCCGCCTAACAGCCTGAGTCAACGTTGATTACGCAGTGGTAGTTTTTTCCTTTTCGATGACATCAAGCCCAATATTCCGACGATGGATATTCTCGTTTCCTGCCAAGTAGGAAATATGAACAGCTACCGCTTTTATAATCTTCGCAATCCCTTTTGGTTGTGCGCCTGGGAAGATTTTCCGACCTAATAGATAAGCGGTAAATAAACTGCCCAAAACTTTATACACAGGAGAGAGCCAATGTTGTTGCGAAAACCAAGGCAAAGTTCTAAAAAGGAGTTTCGGGAAGTAGCAAAAAATAGGCGCAAGGTAAAAAAGGTTTAATTGGGTATTTTTTTCATCTTTAGTGTAGCCACTTAGAACTGATTGATTAGTTAACGAGGTGAGCCCGTAGTCAAAGTTCTCATCCAACAGTCCTAAGGCTATTGAATGTTCGGTAAGTTCTGTACCAGGAAAAGGTGCAAAAATCGTAAAAGCAGGGTAAACAATCCTTAATCTTTTGGCGAAATTAATCGACTCGAAATCATCTTTAAGAGTTGTGCCAGGGATTCCAAGAATCGTTGTGCCCCAGATATTGATTCCAAACTTTCGGGCGATACTAAAGGCAGAAACTAGTAGATCATCCGACATATTTCGCTTAAGGACGGTATTTCGAACATGGGCGCTTCCTGCCTCTACTGACATACACACCGACTTGCACCCCGCTTTTCTTAGTAGGCGTGCTACATCTTCAGTAAAAGAGTTCGCCCGAATTAGACAGTAAAAAGGCAAACCGACTTCTTTGGGGAAGCGGTCACAGAATTCCTCGAACCACTCATCCTTCTTGATAACGAAGACGTCGTCAGCAAATCGAATAAACCGGACGGTGGGAAAATGTTTTCTGATATGCCTGATTTCACTAATCACATTATCGACAGAGCGTCTTCGCAGAAGTTTTCGCCCATCCCCTTTGAACAGTTTGTTATACGCATGGTTGAAACAGTACGTACACTTGTAGGGGCAGCCTTTCATCGTAAGGACAGACCGAATCCCGTGACTCAACATATCCGGTGCAGCATCGTAAAAAATCGTACGATCAGCGAAAGGAATTTCATCCATATTCTCAACCACCTCTTTGATCAGCAGTGGTTGAACTTTGGTTGAAATGTTCGGAATATCTGATGGATCCTTGCCTTCAGCGAAGGCGTCAAGGAGTGCAAGGATTGCGCGCTCTCCATCGCCGGCGCATATGGCATCGAGATCAAATTTATGAATTACGTCTGGGAAATAGGTCGGGTGTGGTCCACCCATAATTCTCTTTAGTGGGTGGCCGGTTTTCGAAGACCATGAAACCACTGTTCTATTTGCATTAATGAATGCGGTTTCATCGGAAGTCATGGTGCTGTATGCCACTACATCGGGTAGAAAATCGTCAAGAACCGATTCCAAGTTTGATCGCGCGATAACTGCTAACCTCGTGTCATGGCCGGAGTGTTTGCAAACA
Source organism: Acidiferrobacteraceae bacterium (assembly GCA_002729195.1). Taxonomy (GTDB): domain Bacteria; phylum Pseudomonadota; class Gammaproteobacteria; order Arenicellales; family UBA868; genus UBA12578. Next base: position 33,967 of record PBTT01000036.1, on the reverse strand, counting down.
GCGCTTAAAACCATTACGCCAAGTGGCTCAGAAAAATAGATATCGGCGACAACGAATAAGATTTTCATAAATTATCCCAGAGTATTTTCTTCTGGATACGTGATCCAATTGCCTCCGACAAATTAAACTTCTCACCTTGGTTCTCTGGAAATCGGCTATAGTATATCACCCTCTTTTTCATTTAAAGTCTTGAATAATTAGGGGAATCTACCCTAAGGGGAAAAGGGATGGTCCTGATTTGGGAAAGAAACGACCCTATTTTAGCCGTCGAATCTTGTGGCTCACAGCCCTGGAATGGAGGTTACTCAATTGGCCTAGTCTCGTTAAGTCAAGTAATTCCACAGCACGAGTGCGCAAAGTGAGATTAATCTAGTTCAACTTACCGCCGAGAGAGTTTCAAAGATATGTTATTGACAGTCGTATTTTCGTTCCGAAATGAAGAAGACGTTTTAGAGAAAACAATCTCTGAGGTCAGCGATGTCTTGGAAAAGAATAATATCGACTATGAATTAATTTTCGTAAATGATAATTCGACAGATCGGTCTCTCCAAATCTTGAAAACCTGGAGTGGGAGAGATTCACGAATTAGGGTAATTAACATGTCGAGAAGGTTTGGAGTATCCCCGTGTGTTATGGCTGGATTTCGTTTCTCTCAGGGAGATGCTGTAATTTACATGGATACGGATCTTCAGGATCCACCGGAACTAATNCCAAAAATGGTGGAGTTATATCGCAATGGGGNTGATGTTGTGCATACGGTGCGAACTAAGCGTTTCGGAGAAACTGCGGTAAAAATGTGGATAACGAAACTTGCCTACAAAATAATTAACCGGTTATCCGATATCCAACTGATCGAAAATGCAGGTGANTATAAGTTACTAAGCCGNCGTGTTGTTNATGAGNTNGTAAANCTCAATGAGTACCAGCCATACACGAGAGGNTTGATACCNTGGATTGGATTTCGACAGGAAGCGATTAGTTATGAGCGAAGAGCGCGGTATGCGGGAAAGACAAAATTCTCGTTAGTAAAGAGTACAGGGCCCTTCAATGAATTCATTAAGGGCCTTACAGCATTTTCCGAGTTCCCATTATACGCATCACTTTTCGTGGGATTCATTGTTGCGATAGGCGCGTTCATTTATCTTGGGGTAATCGTTACTACCAAGATCTATGGGTTCAACTTACCGGGCTGGTCTGCGATAATGGGCATTATTTTGTTGCTCGGCGGGATCACTTTGATTACTAATGGGTTCATTGGAATATATATAGGGAGAATATTCAACAACGTCAAAGGACGACCATCCTACATCATTAGCGATACGATCGGCTTCGAGGAAGAAAAAGATTTACCCACGAAAGATAGTCGTCAGGCTTAGCTTAATCTGGTTAAACAATCTTCAGATCACCACTTAAATTTCACTCCTTGACGAGGGCATTCGGAGCAGATTGGGATGGGGCTTCGACCCTTGACAAGGTGGGTGTTGCGCATTGCCTTAACTTCGGGCGACAACCATAGTTTTTCCACATTAGTGTGTTTCACGTTGCCATATGCTGGTACACCGCTCCAGACAACGTGATCACAGCACGGATAAAGAGATCCGTCCCAATCGATAGTTAATACCGTCCAGAGCCAGTCGCAGGGAATATTGATAGGCAGTTGCCTGTCAAGTTGCGTGGGTTCGCTGAATTCCATCCCTTTTGGATTCCCAGGCCGGATGCTGAAAAGCACCCCATGCGTTTTTGCAAATCTTGATGCTTCTTCAATTTCGTGGGTGTTATGTTTATATCGAATAAAGTCAAGTAAAACGATAGTTTTGGCTCCCATCTGGGTTCGAAGTTCCATAAATCGAACTAGATTTCGCTTAATTCGCTCGACATCACCCTTGCGATGCTGAATTGAATGGATGGGCGATGTAAAACCGCTGATATGGACCTTTAGGCAATCTAGGCCAGCATCAATCAGTTTACGGCTATTACTTTCGTTTAAAAGAATGCCATTTGATGCGATAAGAGTGCCAATACCACGTTGGGTTGCAGCGTTAATAGCTCGGTATATGTCTTTCGAAAGAAGCGGTTCCCCATTTATGTATGGTATAGCCATCACCAGATATTTCGAGAAAGCATCTAGAACCTTGATGTACGTCTCAAAATCGAGCTTGCCTTTTGGGATAATTTTCGAATCGGCCGAAGGATTACTATCGTAAATGGCGCCACTCTCGCTTCGGCAGAATACGCAACTTTCATTGCATTCGTTCCAGAGTTCGAAGTTGATAGCGATAGGAGAGTGGCCGGACGCAGTTGAGCCTAGAAAATAGTGGATGTAGCACGAAAAGAGGTTGAGAAATTTGTAAAGGGACAATTTTCGACTGAATAGCAATCGAAAAAATATCAAGCTCCTTAAGCCGAAATATCGATTTGTGCGGAAGGCCATATGGGAAATAAGTTGTTAGGCGCTAAGATCATCTTGAATCTTACCTTGCCGGTGGGTTCTGTGTGAGGAATTGTTGTTCGGGAAAGTACCCTTGGTCGCGAAAATATTTCCCTTGCGGTAAGCAGTGGAATCAAAGATTAAGCTGTGATGAAGTTCAGATGTCGGCCCGGGATGTCTCGGATACGCTGGATGATGCGATTGAGTTCACCAGTTTGGATCAGGTCCATATTAAACACAAACCCAGACTGCTCAGTGATAACGGGTCTTCGTATGTCGCCTCTGAGTTGAAGACTTATCTGGATGATCAGGGCATGCCCATACCCGAGGANGGCCTTACCATCCAATGACACAAGGTAAGATCGANCGNTGGCATCGTTCGATGAAAAACCAGGTGTTACTGGAGCANTATTACCTGCCGGGTGACCTGGAGCGACGTATTAGTCAGTTCGTGGATTACTATAATCATGAGCGTTATCACGAATCGCTGGATAATCTGACACCGGCGGATGTGTACTATGGGCGAGGGCAACAGATTCTGAACAAACGGGAGAATATCAAATTAAAGACCTTGGCGTTACGCAAGCAAATGCACTACCGTAATCCATTACAACACAACCTGATGAGCTAAAGTCTCTCTTAATTAAGGCGATTTCGTGCCCAAAAGGTTTTGACGACGTACAGTCCCACGCATGCAGGATAGTCTCAACTAAGGTCATTGGTTTCTCCTAATATTTAAATGGTTTTTTCATCAATATACTCTAAAGAATCATATTCCGTGGAGGAAGCCACTATTACCTGACATAACGACTTTCGTATGCTGATGCGGTGTGCGCGTTTAAGGGCAGAGGATTTGGTGGGAAGATTGCGATAGATATTTATTAAAAAAGCGCCCTACGGTGTAGGGCGCTCATAATGATCAACCGCGATCACCCACTTGGTGGCGTGAATTGAACATTCTTTGCGACGCCGCGTATTTCGTCAATATCAACGGCCTCTAGAATAACGGGGCTAACAACCGTCCCACTCCCTTTGGCTTTTAGGGTCATTGCAGCGATCTGTTCAAACGAATCAGCGTCGGCTATGACACAAAAATCATATTCGCCGCGGGTAATGCAATAGTCTACCAATGTGGCTCCAACACTTTTGTGCATAACTTCCATCACCGCCCTACGATCAGAATCACCATCAACAAGCGCTGCAGTACCTTCATTCGTATAGCTTCCTAAAACNATATATCTAGGCATCGNANTTTCTCCTTAAATTTAATTAACTTGTATGNNATATACTATTACTAACATACCGNTATCTTATTCCTNNTNCNCAANGGNTAATNCGGATNCGNTANACNCATTTNAGAGNNNAGGATTTGNGTGNGGAGAGCAAGTTAGCAACNGTNNAATTTATGCCAAANNANCTGCGGCCAGCAGAAACNGCATTTCCACTGANCGCTNTTCNTGNCCCNCTAACCCACTAGNANATTCTATNCAANNAAGGGGGNGTATCTTTGAGAAGTNGNTCNCNGGANANTTAGNTCCATTCCCAAAGATCCCATGCNGCGTTTCCATCGGCATCGACATCCCAATGGTAAACTACTGCTTTGCCATTAAGTCCAGCTAATGATGGTTGCCGCTGACTGAAAATAAACTACACCCCTGAATGTCGATCCACCATCCGCAGTAAATGCTCCTGCGCCTGATGCTCTGAACGTACCAATACCATCCTGCGCCATAACTACCCCCGCATTAGGGCACTCACCGTAAAGGCTTCCATCTGCTAGCACATTTGCCGAATATGTCGCCATGATTTGCACATCAGCATCTGCTAGCTTCCCAGCCCCTTGAGCAGATACCTCAAAAACTGGCCTAGAATCCTCTGCAGGCAATGTCTTAATCGCTGTAGTTGATTGTATCGATCCAATTTTGTCACCTAACATATCTCTATCTCCTTTTTTAAGATTGTTTCGCAATGATCTAACGCACCTAAGATATCTAAGAAGTGCCGCAAACATACTACCAGAATCTGTCTAATGCGGATGAGCTATACGCATTTACGGGAGGAGGATTTGGTGGGGAGATTGGGGTAAAAAAACCACACTAATGCGGGGTTTTATAAAAAAGCCACAAAATAGAAGTGTTGGCCATTAATCAGTTGGCGGCGTTCAGTCTTTTTAAAAAAAAGGGGTTTACAGAACGCCAGAGGGGCTCAATACATCGCCCGAGTAATGGAGATGAGAAGCGGCTGTACGTCGTCAGAATCTTTTGGACTCAGGACACGATCCCGTCGGCTCTCCTTGGTAGGGGCCCGTACATGGGCACAAGGAGAGTGCTCGAGCACGCCGCGTTCTATGGCAAAGCAAAAAACCCGTTTCAACAGTGCAAGGGTTCTGTTAGCGCTGATTGGCGATCCACGTTGGGAGATACGGTCAATGACCGCTACGATTTCGGCACGTGTGACATCAATCATGCGTATGGAGCCGATGCGAGGGATGATGTCCTTGTTGAGTATTCGTCGGCCTTCGGCGTGGGTGCGTTTGCGGGGTATTGCCCAGCGGTCCATGTACACCTCGGCAAACGCGGCATATGTCACTTCAGCCACACTCTGATGCCGGTTTTTGGCCTTCTTTTGAGGATCGCCGCCCTCGGCACGAAGGCGTTCGTACCCAAGATAGCGCTCACGTACTTCCTGGAGGGGCATGGCAGGATAAGTGCCGATGGTGACTCTCCGAAGTCCAGATCGTGTGCGGTACCTATACGAGAACGTTTTGGTGCCAGTGGGGCAGCGACCAGAGGCGGGGTAGACCTTCAAGATCAAGGTTGGGGTGGCCCGCGATCGTCAGTTCACGGGGCTTGGCAGCCGGCTTGGCTGCTTTGATGGATTTATCATTCAATTTGATTTGCATGGCAGTCTCCGATGAAAATGATACTTTGAGCGATACTTCTTGCTGCGTCGGAGTGCTCTTGACTGATACAATCTGAGACACGGAAGTAAAGTAACGCCTTGAGAAAACAGTGTATGTACCGTCTCAACGCGTGTCGTCCCGATTCAAGTTGAGGCCATCTATGCTGACTCTTAATCAGCGGGTCGCAGGTTCGATCCCTGCACGGCCCACCAAATACCGCGCGACGGTCCGTGNTCCGAGGCAGGGTCGGAACTGCTACTGGGCAGGAGACAGGCGCGAAAGTGGCGGAACTGGTAGACGCGCTGGCTTTAGGTGCCAGTGGGGCAACCCGTGGGAGTTCGACTCTCCCCTTTCGCACCAGCGCAGACACCGGGTAGTACGACCCGCCTGTGGGGTCCGCCAGGCAGTGACTGGAAACAACCTATGGACGTATCGCTAGAGACCACCGGCGCCATCAGTCGACGCATGACCATCACGGTTCCCGCCGACCAGTTGGATAGTGCGGTCATGGCACGTCTTACGCGACTTGCGCGCACTGCCAAGATTCCGGGGTTTCGCCCGGGCAAGGTGCCGCTTAAAGTGGTTGAGGCGCGTTTCTCGCAGCAGGCATTGCAAGAAGCGGCCCAGGAACTTATTGGAGCGAGTTACCGTGAAGCCGTGATCAAGGAGTCGGTCGAGACCGCCGGCCCCCCGTCGATCGAGCCGAAAAGCCTGGTCCGTGGCCAGGATCTGGAGTTCGTGGCGAGTTTCGAGGTGTTTCCGGAGATCGGATACGTCGACATAAAGGGTAAGAAAATAGCAGAGAAATCCTGTGAAGTCGGTGATGCTGATGTCGACCGCACTATCGAGACACTGCGCCGTCAGCGCACGACCTATGAGGCCGGCGTGGAGCCGGCAAAGGAAGGCGACCGGGTGGTGATCGATTTTCAGGGCACCATCGACGGTGAGGTGTTCGAAGGCGGTACCGCAAAGGATTATCCTGTGGTGCTGGGTGACGGCGCACTGCTCGAGACCTTTGACCAGCAATTGCAGGGGGCGCAGGCAGGTACTGAACTCACCGTCAAACTGACTTTTCCCGGGGATTACCCTGGCGTCGCCGTGGCCGGCAAGGACGCGGTGTTTGCCGTCACCGTCAAGGAGGTGGGTAAACCGCAGGTGCCTGAGATTGACGAGGCCTTCATCCGCGCTTTCGGGATTAAGGACGGCCAAGAGACGTCTCTCCGCGAAGAGATCCAAGCCAGCCTTGAGCGCGAGTGTGACCAGAGATTGCGTAGTGATACCCGCCAGGCAGTACTCGAAGCGTTGCTCGAGGGCAATGAGTTCGAATTGCCCCAGGCACTGGTGGACGAGGAGATCGATCGCGCGATAATGGCGGTGCGCGAGCAATTGCGTCGCCAAGGTTTGCCGGCGGACGGGCCCATCGACCGCAGCCACTATCTGGAAGAGGCCTGTAAAAGGGTCAAGTTGGGTCTGGTGCTACACGAGATCGTCAAACGCCGCGAGATTAAACCGGATGGTGACCGGGTGCGGACGCGGGTTGAGGAAATGGGCGCGAATTACGATGACCCGCAGCAGTTTGTCGGCTGGCACTACGAGGACCCGAGCCGCCTGGCCCAGGTTGAGGCGGCCATCGTCGAGGAGCAGGTGATAGAGGAACTGCTGACCGAGGCTGATAAGGTGGCGACGCCCGTGCCGTTTGAACAATTGATGCAGCCGACTTTGCCCGGCGCTGCCCAATCTAATTCTGCAAGTACGTAACGAGGTGAGTACAGTGAGGGAAAAGTCTTCCAACCGTGATTTAAGCCAACCCCAGAACCTTGGCCTGGTGCCCATGGTTATAGAAACCACCGGGCGCGGCGAGAGGGCGTATGACATCTACTCGCGCCTGCTTAAGGAGCGGGTAGTGTTCATAGTAGGGCCGATCGAGGACTACATGGCCAACTTGGTGGTAGCACAGTTGTTGTTCCTCGAGTCAGAAAACCCAGATAAGGACATTCACTTGTACGTCAACTCGCCCGGTGGCGCGGTCAACCCGGGCCTGGCCATCTATGACACGATGCAGTTCGTCCGGCCGGACGTCAGTACAGTGTGCATCGGTCAGGCTGCCAGTATGGGCGCAGTGATTCTCGCTGGTGGTGCTGGCGGCAAGCGCTTCACACTACCGCACTCGCGCATCATGATCCACCAACCGTGGGGTGGCTTCCAAGGCCAGGCCACCGATATTGACATCCATGCTCGCGAGATTCTGCGCCTGCGTGATCGGTTGAATCATATTCTGGCGACGCACACCGGCCGTGAGGTAGATGCGGTAACGGCCGACACTGAACGTGATAACTTCATGGATGGATCCGAGGCAGTTGAATACGGCATTGTCGATGAGGTTATCAGCAGCCGGGAAGAAGAATAGTTCCTGGCAGGTGGTCGTTGCCCAGTTACGGGGCGGGCGCTTGCATTTTTTTTCTAAACGCTGCATCGTTAGGCATGCGGGGTCGGACAGGGTTTTGTCTGGTTATCGGTGTATCATTCAGTCCCAGAGTTCCTGAAATGCGAGTGAGGATAGATAATGGCCGACAGTGATGGCGATAAGAAAGGCGATAAACTGCTCTACTGCTCCTTCTGCGGTAAAAGCCAGCATGAAGTGCGCAAGTTAATCGCAGGTCCGTCGGTGTTTGTCTGTGACGAGTGCGTTGAGTTGTGCAACGAGATCATCCGTGAGGAAACGGAAGATGCCGATGCCCAGGCTGAGCGCGACTCCCGTTACCCCACGCCGCAAGAGATCTGCGCCCGGCTTGACGAATACGTCATCGGCCAGACGGAGGCCAAGAAGGTGTTGTCGGTCGCGGTCTACAATCACTACAAACGGATCGAGCACGAAGAGGCTATTGGCGAGGTCGATATCTCCAAGAGCAACATTCTGATGATTGGCCCTACCGGCTCGGGCAAAACGTTGCTCGCCGAGACTTTGGCACAGGAACTCAACGTGCCGTTCACCATTGCCGACGCTACTACACTGACCGAGGCCGGTTACGTGGGTGAGGACGTCGAGAATATCATCCAGAAGTTGCTACAAAAGTGTGACTACGATGTCGAGAAGGCGCAGGTTGGCATCGTCTACATTGACGAGATCGACAAGATTTCGCGCAAGTCGGACAACCCTTCCATCACCCGCGATGTCTCCGGCGAGGGTGTCCAGCAGGCACTGTTAAAACTCATCGAGGGTACTATCGCCTCGGTGCCGCCCCAAGGTGGGCGTAAGCATCCGCAGCAGGAGTTCCTGCAGGTCGACACGCGCAATGTGCTATTCATCTGCGGCGGTGCTTTTGCCGGGCTCGAGAAGGTTATCCAGGAACGCTCGGAAAAGTCCGGCATTGGTTTTGGCGCTGACATTAAGAGCAAAACCCACACCGATCGAGTCAGTGAGTTTTTACATGATCTTGAGCCCGAGGATCTCATAAAGTACGGCCTGATTCCGGAGTTTGTTGGCCGCATGCCGGTGGTTGCCATCTTGGAAGAGTTGGATGAGGCGGCACTGATTACCATCCTTACCGAGCCGAAAAATGCCCTGGTCAAGCAGTACCAGAAGTTGTTCGAGCTCGAAGGGGTGGATTTGGAGATACGGGCCGACGCCCTTAAGGCGGCTGCCCGCAAGGCCATGGAACGTAAGACCGGTGCTCGCGGCCTGCGCTCGATCCTCGAAAAAGCCCTACTTCAGACCATGTTCGAGTTACCTTCAATGCAGAATGTTACCCGAGTCACGATGGACGCCAACGTCATCGAGGAGGGCGCCCAGCCGTTGTTCATGTACGAAGACGAGCAACGCAGCAGCCGCCAATCGTCCTAAATTCTACAGTTTTTGGCTTGGGCTGGGCTTGAAAGAAGCCCATCGCGCCCGCAGATACAATATGACAGGTGCCGAGGCGATGCCCGGGCCGGGCCGGTCGGTTGCGCTCCGATGCGACATCTGTCTAGCGCTCCTACGGAAACTGCTTTAATTGACCTTCGGAAACCGAAAGATGAGCGAACAGATACCGAACGACGAGATCACTCCCCGCACCCGCTACCATATGTTACCGCTGCGGGATGTCGTGGTGTTTCCACACATGGTTATCCCGCTGTTCGTAGGCCGAGAGAAGTCCATCAAGGCGCTGGAGGAAGCCGTGCAGGCGGGCAAGCAGATTTTTCTGGCTGCCCAGCATGACGCTGCGGACGACGATCCCGCGCCCGAAAATATTTTCGGTATCGGCGCGGTCGCCAACATCTTGCAACTGCTGAAACTGCCAGACGGCACCGTCAAAGTGCTGGTCGAGGGTGTCTCACGTGCTGCTATCGTCAACTATGTCGAGACCGAGGAAAGTTTCGTAATAGATGCGGCACCTGTGCAGGAGGGGGAACTCGAGGATCGCGAAGGCGAGGTGCTGATACGGGCCATCACCACCGAGTTTGAGCAGTACGTCAAACTCAACTCAAAGATCCCGCCCGAAGTGCTTACCTCCCTCACCGGAATCGATGACCCGGGTCGGTTGGCCGATACCGTCGCTGCCCACTTGACCTTGCGCAACGACGACAAGCAGAAGATTCTCGAGATCGGGAACGCTCGCGAGCGTCTTGAGCACATCCTCGGCATCATGGATTCAGAGATCGACCTGCTGCAAGTGGAGAAACGCCTGCGTGGCCGGGTCAAGAAGCAGATGGAGAAGAGTCAGCGCGAGTACTACCTGAACGAGCAGATGAAGGCCATCCAGAAAGAGCTTGGGGAAATGGACGACGCTCCGAACGAGATGGAAGAACTGCAGCAGAAGGTAGACAAAGCCGGCATGCCCAAGGAGGCCAGGGAGAAGGCCGAATCGGAACTGAAAAAACTGCGCATGATGTCGCCCATGTCGGCCGAGGCCACGGTAGTGCGCAATTACATCGACTGGTTGCTGCAGGTGCCCTGGAAGAAACGCAGTCGTATATCAAAGGACCTGGCTCGGGCTGAGGTGACACTTGAGGCGGACCACTACGGCCTGGAGAAGGTCAAAGAGCGCATTCTCGAGTACCTCGCAGTGCAGCAGCGCATCAACAAGGTCAAAGGGCCAATTCTGTGCCTGGTGGGTCCACCGGGCGTGGGCAAGACCTCGTTGGGTGAGTCGATAGCCAATGCCACCAATCGTAAGTTCGTGCGCATGTCGCTGGGTGGTATGCGCGACGAGGCCGAGATTCGTGGCCACCGGCGCACCTACATCGGCTCGCTGCCGGGCAAGATCATCCAGAACATGGCTAGGAAGGGCACCCGCAATCCGCTGTTCATGCTCGACGAGGTCGACAAGATGTCGATGGATTTTCGCGGTGACCCTTCGTCGGCGCTGCTCGAGGTGCTGGACCCCGAGCAGAATCATAAATTCGGCGACCACTACCTCGAGGTTGATTACGACTTGTCGGAGGTTATGTTTATCGCTACGGCGAACACTCTCAACATCCCCTCGCCGCTGTTAGACCGGATGGAGGTCATTCGTATCTCGGGCTACACCGAGGACGAAAAGATTAACATTGCTACGCGTTACCTCGTGCCGAAACAAATTGCCAACAATGGCCTCAAGGACCACGAGATCCGCATCAACAAGCAGGTGCTGGTCAACATCGTGCGCTATTACACCCGCGAGGCCGGTGTCCGTGCTCTCGAGCGAGAGATCGCCAAGATCTGCCGTAAGGTAGCTAAGGAATTACTGCTTACCCAGAAGAAAACCAAGGTCTCGATCGCATCACGCAGTCTTGAGAAGTACCTCGGTGTCAGGCGCTATCGCTATGGACGGGCCGAGGAGCGAAACCGAGTCGGCCAAGCTACCGGCCTAGCCTGGACCGAGGTTGGCGGGGAACTGCTCACCATGGAAGCGGCGGTGATGCCGGGCAAGGGCAAGCATAGTTTTACCGGCAAGCTTGGAGACGTGATGCAGGAGTCTATTCAAGCGGCCATATCGGTAGTGCGCACGCGTTCGGCCCAGTACGGAATCGAGGTCGATTTCTACCAGAAACAGGACATACATATTCACGTGCCCGAGGGCGCCACGCCCAAGGATGGCCCGAGTGCCGGCATTGGCATGTGTACAGTGATGATCTCTGCTATTACCGGTATCCCGATCCGTTCGGATGTTGCTATGACCGGGGAAATCACTCTGCGCGGTGAAGTGTTACCAATCGGCGGCCTCAAAGAGAAGTTGTTGGCGGCCCACCGTGGCGGCATCGACACGGTACTGATCCCGGAGGAAAACGCGAAGGAATTGATCGAGATTCCCAAGAACATCAAGGGTGGCCTCGAGATCATTCCGGTACGCTGGATCGACGAGGTTTTTGCGGTGGCGCTCGAAAAAATGCCACGTCCTAAAGGCGGTGAGGGAACTGCGCCGACTGGCAAGGGCCGCAAGAAACCAGCCGATCGGGAAGGCGCACGTACCCACTGATGTTGCCGGGCGCCAGCATTTTGTGCTGTTGCTGAAAAAACCTTTTCTCGAAATCGCCGATCAGTGCGCTAATCGCCTATCGGGTGTTGTCATTTTTTCCTGTTTATTAATAATTTAGGCCATACTTTTACTGTAGAAACTAATTTTACAGAGCGCCCGTCGGCCGTCGCCCGAATCGGAACTGGAGCCAGGACAGTTGACACCCAATTTTTGCCCTTGGTATAAGGGTTTTGCGCTAAAAGGCGCTGGCAGGAGCGAGCAATGATCTAGCAACACACGTACCGCCGAAGGTCTCATGATTCTTGCGCTAGGCGGTTACCTATCACGACTGAACAAGGGGATTAAACATGAACAAAGCTGATCTCATTGATGCTGTAGCAGCCGCAGCCGGTTTGAGTAAGACGGACTCCGCCTCGTCGGTTGAAGCAGTCCTCGGTAGTATCACTTCGGCCCTGCAGCGGGGCGAACAGGTTCAACTGGTCGGGTTCGGCACTTTCTCGGTCAGTGCACGTGCGGCGCGCACCGGCCGCAATCCACGTACCGGCGAAAGCATCTATATCGCGCCGTCCAAAGCACCCAAGTTCAAGGCTGGCAAAGGCTTAAAGGATGCCTTAAACTAGCGCCCCCTTTTTCGGGGTGCTTAGCTCAGTTGGGAGAGCGTCGCCCTTACAAGGCGAAGGTCGCAGGTTCGAACCCCGCAGCACCCACCAAAGGTCCGTAGAGGCAGATTCTGCGGGCTTTCCATCAAGAAATTCCGGAGCGGTAGTTCAGTTGGTTAGAATACCGGCCTGTCACGCCGGTGGTCGCGGGTTCGAGTCCCGTCCGCTCCGCCACTGAAGACAAGGCCAGGCAGATGCGTGATCAGCGCCCTCGCCTGGCCTTTTTATTTGCCGCCTTGGGGTCCAAGCAGAGGAAAACCCGATTATGTTGACAACAATCAGGGAAAAAGCAACTGGCTGGATTGCCTGGGCCATAGTTATCCTGATTACCATTCCTTTTGCCCTGTGGGGCATCAACTCCTACTTCGAAGGCGCTGCCAAGGTTGTAGTCGCGACCGCTAACGGCATTGATATAGAACAGCAGGTCTACCAGCAAGCACTTGCTGACCAGCGCCGATCACTGGTCCAGCTCATGGGTCGTAACGTCGATGCGGAGTATTTCGCAACCCTGGCTTTCAAACGGCAGGTGCTGGAGTCACTGATCGACCGGAACCTGCAGGCCGACTCCCTGCATCGCCGGGGTTTTCGGCTAACCGACCAGCAGCTGGCGAGTCGAATTCGATCGATGCCGGCATTCCAGAGCGACGGTGCTTTCGACCAGCAGCGTTACGAGATGCTGGTGCGTAACGCGGGCCTTTCAGTGGAGGGATTCGAGCAGCAGCAGCGCCAGCAGGGTGCGCTAGAGCAGTTGCTGGCCGGGCTGAGCCAAACTGCGTTCGTCACCGACGCGGCGGTGGACCAGGCCTTGCAGTTACTGGGACAGAAGCGTATCGCCAGTTATGCTTTGCTGGATATTGCGCTTTTCCGGGATGCCGCAATAGTTACCGAAGATGCCATCCAGGACCAATATGAGAGCAATCCGGATGGATATTTCGCACCGGCCGAGGTGCAGGTGGATTACCTGCGATTGTCGGTGGCGGATCTTGCCGCCGAGATCGAAGTCGAACCAGCCGCGGCCAGGCATTTTTTTGACGAGAACCCGGAGCGCTTCTCGCTGCCTGGCAGCCGCAGCGCCCGCCATATTTTGATTGCGTTAGCGGCCGCGGCGGGCGAAGCGGCTGTGGTGAGTGCCCGCGAGAAGGCTGCGGCGCTGGTCAAACGGGCCCGAGATGGCGAAGATTTTGCAGCCCTGGCACAAGCACACTCCGATGACCCGGGCTCGGCCAGGCGCGGCGGTGACCTCGGGCTCATTCGCCCCGGTACCATGGCAGAAGCGTTCGAGGAGGCGGTCTTTGCCCTCGCCAGGGGCGAGATCAGCGACCCGGTACGGACCGAGTACGGCTGGCACGTAATCAAACTGGTCGACCTGACCCTGACACGGGTCGAGACCTTTGCCGAGGTGCATGGCGAGATTGAGGACGAGTTGCGCCGACGCGAAGCCGAGGAGCGGTTCGTGGTACTGGCCGAGGAATTCCAAAACATCGTCTACGAGCAGCCCGATTCGCTGGAGCCAGGGGCTGAGGCGCTCGAGCTCGAGGTGCGGCACAGCGAGTGGTTCTCGCGTGAATCAGGCACTGGTATCGCTGCGTCCGGCGTGGTGCGCGAGGCGGCTTTTAGCACCGAGGTGCTGGTAGATCAACTGAATAGCGAGATGCTCGAGGTTGACGCCGATACCCTGGTCGCCGTCCATGTGAGAGATCACCGGGAGCGACGACGCCAGTCACTGGCAGAGGTACATGAATCGATCGGTCGGCAATTGCGCGAGGCAGCAGCCGGGGTGGACCTAGAAGCTGCAGGCAGCGTTATGGTCGAGCGCTTCCAAAATGGCGCCGACTGGGCACAAGTTCTTGCTGACGGCGGCCTAGAAGCGCGGGAGTTACCGCAGGATATGGGCGCTGCCAGCGAACCGCTGGAGCAGGCGGTGGTCGAGGCTGTTTTTTCGGCACCGGTACCGGCTCCCGGGGTGGCGGGTTACGGCGGTCTGCGGCTAGATACCAGCCATTATCTGGTGTATAGGCTTGAGCGGGTCGAGGCGGGAAATCCGGCCGCGGTGAGTTCGGCCGAACGGGAAGAGGTTGCCCAGTTGTTGCTTACCCGCCGCGGTGAGGAGCTCTTTGCCGAGGTCAACCGCACCCTGCGGGCGGATGCAGACGTGAGCATCTACGACGACAAACTTTGAACCCGATGCTGCAGCAGTCGCCTTAAGCCTGATCAGCAAAATGCGGGCTGATACCTACAGTGTTGAAGCCAGCATCGACGTAGGTAATCTCTCCGGTGATGCCCGAGGCAAGGTCCGAGCACAGGAATGCGGCTGTGTTGCCGACTTCCTCGATAGTTACACCCCGTCCCAGCGGCGCAGTGTGCTCGTAGAAGTTCATCATTTTCCTGAAGCCGCGGATGCCAGATGCCGCCAGTGTCCGGATCGGTCCGGCCGAGATGCCGTTAACGCGGATACCCTCGCCCCCCAATGACTGGGCCAGGTATCGCACGTTGGCCTCGAGGCTGGCTTTGGCTAAGCCCATCACGTTATAGCCCGGCATGGAGCGCTCCGAGCCGATGTAACTAAGCGTCAGCATGGCGCCACCGGCTTGCATGAGCGGGCGTGTGGCCCGTGCCAACGCAGCAAAACTGAAGGAACTGATCTCGTGGGCGGTGTTGAAACCGGACCGGGTGACCGAGTCCAGGAACAGACCCTCGAGTTGTTCGCGCGGCGCAAAGCCGATCGAGTGCACCAGGATGTCGAGATGGTCCCAGTGTTCGGCCAGGGCCGTTGCCACGGCCTCGATTTCGTCGTCGCTGCCGACGTCGCAAGGCAGCACGATCTGCGAGTCCAGGTCCTGCGCAAACTGTTCGACTCGGGGCTGCAACTTGTCGTTCTGGTAAGTGAGGGCCAACGTTGCGCCCTCGCGGTGCATAGCCTGGGCGATGCCCCAGGCGATGGAGCGATTGGACGCAACACCCGTGATCAATGCTCGCTTGCCGTCAAGAAATCCCATAGTTAGCCTGACTGTTGTTTAGAATCGTCGGTGTTATTGTTTGTAGCCCAACCGCCAGCCGCTGTCAAAGCGCCCATGCAGCCGAAAGGGAATACTACCGCCGTTGTGCCCATGGAGTCCGCTCTGGCTGGGAAGGCCGCGGCGCTGGCCGAACGGTTGGCGCTGCCGCTGGCCGAGGCGCGGAGTGAAGTTTACCGTTTCCTGCTACAAGTGCATTCCGGGGGGTTGACCCTCAAGGACCAGGGCCAACCTGGTACCCGGGCGCTGTGGCTCGACCCGGCTCGACGCCGAACTGTGCCGAGCGGCCGCGACCTCATCGCGCGGGCACTTGGTCGGCATTGCTGCACCATTATCGACGCCACAGCCGGCTTCGGGTTCGATGCTTTCGATTTCGCACATCGCGGCAAGCGGGTCGTTGCGATCGAGCGCTCGACCGTGGTTGCCGAGCTGCTAGCAGATGCAGCACCGCGCTTTTTGTCGTGCCAGCCTAATGCAGGCCTTAGCGTGATCACCGGCGATAGCCGGTATCTGCTGACAACCTTGCCACCAGCTGACGTGGTGTTTCTAGATCCAATGTTTCCGAGCCATCAGCAAAAAAGCGCGCGCTCATGCAAGGCTCAGCTTATGCTGCGAGCATTAGTGGGAGATGACAATGACGCAGCAGTGTTGGCAAGGCTCGCCCGGGAGCGGGCACTCAAGCGGGTGGTGGTGAAAAGACCTCGGCATGCGCCGGCACTCGGCGGCCCGCCTGATCTAACCCATGCCGGCCGTGCAGTCCGCTACGATGTCTACCTGGCAGGCAGCTCATGATCGACTCGTTTTGGTTCTATTGTCCCGGCTTAGCCGGTGCCGGGGTGCAAGTAGCATTGCCGGTTAGCGAGGCACACCATGCGTTGCGCGCGCGGCGCCTTAAAATCGGCGATACCCTCACCTTGTTTGATGGTGCCGGCCGGGTGGCCGAAGGTTGTATCGCTGATACCAGTCAACGGCCAACTGGCGTGACGGTGGCGCTGGGTCAGCATCACGTGCACCCACTACCACCGGCCCAGATCCATCTTTTCAGCGCCCTGCCCAAGGGTGACCGCCAGGGGGTAATGCTCGATATGGCAACCCAGCTTGGTATGACTGACTTTACCCCGTTGATCTGCGAGCACAGCGTCAGCCAGGCCTCAAACAAGGCATTTGAGCGCTGGCAGCGAACGCTCATCGAGGCCTGCAAGCAAAGCCATCGGCCTTGGCTGCCGGTGTTGCACCCACCACTGGCGCCTCGACAACTGGCCGCTCGGGGGGCGACGCCAGAATGCCTGGTGTTATTGGCCATGGTCGGTACTGATCCTCTGGCTCGGGCGTTTCCCGGCGTGGACGCGGTCACAGCCTCACCCTGCTGGCTGTTGGTGGGGCCTGAAGGGGGATTTACGCCACCTGAGCAGGCTGATTTGAAGTCCCTTGGCAGCGCTTGTGTGGCGGTTGGTACCGGTGTCTTGCGGACCGAGACCGCAGCGGTGGCGATGGTGGCGGTAGCGGCCGGATAATGATCGCAGGTGCGGGATGGGCGCGTCAGAGTGTGCGAATCCGCTGCTGCTGCGCTTGCAACTCCTCGATGGAGTGGGTCAGGTCGCCGGCGCGCACACGCTCCTTAGCAACAATTTTCTGTGGTGCTCGTGAGAGGAAATCCTGGTTGGCGAGTTTCTCTTGGCAGCGCTTGAGGTCGCCGTCCAGTTTGTCGATCTCTCGGGTGAGGCGCTTGAGTTCGGCGTCACGGTCAATCAGTGAGCCCATGGGCACCAGGATTTTCATTTCACCCACGAGCGCGGTGGCGCTCTTGGGGGGCTCGCCCTGTCCGGATATGTAGTCCAGACTCTCGAGGCGGCCTAATTCCAGCAGTAGCGCGTGGAATGTGTCTGCGCGCTGACGGTCGGTGTCGTTACCGCCCTGCAGCAATGCCGGCAGTCGCTGACGCGGTTCGATATTCATCTCACCGCGGATATTGCGCAGTCCACTAACCAGTGTCTGCACCCAGGCCATGTCCGCCATGGCTGCGGGGTCGATCACTTCCGGGTCAGCTATCGGGTAGGGCTGGACCATAATCGAATCACCGGTGGCAGTAGTTCGTCGCTGCAGCTTTTGCCATAAGGCTTCTGAGATGAACGGCATGATCGGATGAACCAGGCGCAGTGAGGTCTCCAGCACGTCGACTAGGGTTTGGCGGATACCGGTTTTGTGTGCCGGCGAAAGGTTCGGGTCAGCCAGTTCGATTTTCGCGATCTCCAGGTACCAGCTGCAGTATTCGTCCCAGATGAACGAGTGCAATAACTGGGCCACTTGGTCCAGCCGATAGTCGCCCATCGACCCGGCGATACTGTCCGAGACCTGGTGTAGCCGCCCGATGATCCAACGCTCGGCGGATCCGGTTTGGTATTCCGCCAAGGCGTTGTCCGTCAATGACTCGGTATTCATCATCACGAAGCGGGCCGCATTCCAGAGTTTGTTGCAAAAATTGCGAAAGCCCTCTATCCGGCCCAAGTCGAAGCGGATGTCACGCCCCTGGGTAGCAAGGCTGGCAAAGGTGAAACGCAGCGCATCAGTGCCATAGGAGGGGATGCCCTGGGGAAACTGGCGGCGGGTCGCACCCTCGATCCGTTTCGCCATCTGCGGCTGCATGAGGCCGGCAATGCGTTTAGCCACCAGTGCATCGAGGTCAATCCCGTCGATCAGATCCAATGGGTCCAGCACGTTGCCCTTGGACTTGGACATCTTCTGTCCATCGGCGTCACGCACCAGACCATGCACGTAGACCTCGGCAAAGGGTACACCGCCTGCGAACTTGAGCCCGAACATAATCATTCGCGCGACCCAGAAGAAGATGATGTCAAAGCCCGTAACCAGGACGCTGGTGGGATAGAAGGTCTCGAGTTCCTGGGTTTGCCGCGGCCAGCCCAGGGTGGAGAACGGCCACAGTGCGGAGGAGAACCAGGTGTCGAGTACATCCTCATCCTGGCGCAGGGTGACCTCACGGCCGTGTTTGTCTTGTGCCTGGCGCTGGGCATCTTGTTCGTCACAGGCGACGAAGATATTGCCCTCGTCATCGTACCAAGCCGGTATGCGATGACCCCACCAGATCTGACGCGAGATGCACCAATCCTGGATGTTGTTCATCCACTCGAAGTAGGTGCGATTCCAGTTTTCGGGCACGAAGCGGATATCGCCGTTCGCAACAGCCTTGATCGCAGGTTGCGCCAATGGTTGGGTGCGGACGAACCACTGGTCAGTGAGGAAGGGCTCTACTACCGAGTGCGAGCGGTCACCGTGGGGCACCATCAGGATGTGATCCTCGATTGTTTCTACTAGGCCCTGTGCTTCGAGGTCAGCCACGATCTGCTCGCGCGCAGCGAAGCGATCCATGCCGTGGTAGTCGGAACCCGGCAGGTCGATGGCGCCGCTGGAATCGAGGATGTTGATTGGCGTGAGACCGTGCCGGGCGCCCACTTCAAAATCGTTGAAATCATGTGCTGGCGTGATTTTGAGGCAGCCGGTCCCGAACTCCGGATCCACGTAATCGTCAGCAATTACCGGAATCTCACGGTTGGCAAGCGGCAGCATCACCGCCGCACCTATCAGGTGCCGGTAGCGCTCATCTTCGGGGTGTACCGCCACTGCTGTATCACCCAGCATCGTCTCCGGCCGGGTGGTGGCGACGATCAGGGCACCGTTGTCATCGGCCAGGGGATAGCTCAGGTGCCAGAGGTGGCCGTTCTCTTCTTCCGAAATGACCTCGAGGTCCGATAGCGCAGTGTGCAGTACCGGATCCCAGTTCACCAGCCGTTTGCCACGGTAGATGAGATCTTCTTGGTACAGGCGGACGAACACTTCACGCACCGCATGGGAGAGGTCTTCGTCCATGGTGAAGCGCTCTCGGCTCCAGTCCAGTGACGCTCCCATCCGTCGCAGTTGGCGGGTGATGGCGCCGCCAGACTCTTTTTTCCACTGCCAGATCTTCTCTATAAACGCCTCCCGGCCGAGGTCGTGGCGGGTCTTGCCCTGGGCTTCTAGCTGGCGCTCCACCACCATTTGCGTCGCAATACCTGCATGGTCGGTCCCAGCTTGCCAGAGAGTACGGTTACCACGCATCCGCTGATAGCGAATCAGCGCGTCCATGACCGTGTCCTGAAACGCATGCCCCATATGTAGACTGCCAGTCACGTTCGGCGGTGGTATGGCAATGCAGTAGGGGTTTTCAGTACCCCGTGGGGCAAAGTAGCCACGGCTTTCCCATTCGCCGTACAGTGATTGCTCTATGGCGTGGGGATCGTAGGTTTTGCTGAGGTCATCTACGGTCATGATCGTCCATGGGTGAACCCGTTGGCTGGATTAACACTTGCCAAACCGGGAAGTTTACAAAGCGCCAAAGTATAGGGTAACTGCGTGTCTGCAGGCACTCTGGGTTGGCAACGGCGGGTACTCATTCGCCTTTCAGCCAGGGCACAAGTTGTCCCCTGATGTCACGGCTGAGTTGGTCACGCAAGGCCTCGTCCAGCGATTCGCCAGTGTGTCGGTGCAGGCGTTTCTCGATCAGGCGCAGCAGTTCGTGGCTGAGCTCATCGATAGCTGTGTCTGCCGGTGCCGGTGATTGCAAAGGCGGAATTGGTGTTGGTGTGTCAGCGCGAAACGTTGTCGGAGCCTGATTATCGGAACGCAGCGGCGGTACCCAGTCAGCATTGTCCGCGGCTTGGGTGGCTACGGCCGGCGACTCGAACATGTCAAAGGTGGTTGGCGTTGGTGATTCGACGATCTCGGTGAGAACCGGAACTTCAAACCCGGGCGGCGGCGGGTTATCGGTTAAGTCGTCGCCGCTTGGAGCCGGGTCGATCAGCCGGCCCAGCGCGCGCAGTTCTCGGATCAACGCACTTTTGTCCTTATTCCTGGCCATGACAGAACGCTATTGGCAGTTACAATCTGACCGGATGGGTCTCCGGTTCAATACCCTGTTCGCGGTAGAAGCGAAAACGTTGTCGCCCTGAGGCCTTTTCCGAGGCTTTGCCGCCGACCACCTCCGCGATTCGGGCAAAGTCCGAGAAACCCACAACCGGCTCGTTGGCTACTGATACGACCACCTCGGCGGCGGCTGGGTCGGGCGCCCCATGGCCGATCAGCACTGGGGTTGTTACGGTATTTGTTCCGGCCAGAGCGTGTGGTACGAAACTGCTTTGGGAGAAAGTCCACAGCAGAGCGTCTAGCACGCTGATCTCGTCTCTGCTGCCAGCCCGGAGATACACTCGGTGACCTGCGCGGTAGGCTTTCTCGGTAACCCGGCAGGCAAGCCGCAGCCGTCCGTCCGGCACATCACTTTCGAGTACGTAAAAATCTACCCGTGCTGTCATGCCGCCTGACGCCTTAGCGCGCCCCGGCCCGGTTGATCAGGAAGCGGCACAGCAACGGCACCGGTCGCCCAGTGGCGCCTTTGCCCGCGCCCGACTTCCAGGCGGTACCAGCGATATCCAGATGAGCCCAGCGCATGCCCTCGGTGAAGCGCGACAAAAAGCAGGCAGCCGTGATGGCGCCGGCCGAGCGTCCACCAATATTGCCGATATCGGCGAACGGGCTCTTTAACTGCTTTTGGTAGGTTTTCCATAGCGGCAGTTGCCAGGCGCGGTCGCGCGCCTCGTCACCGGCGGAGAGCAACTCTTTGGCAAGACCGTCCTGGTTGACGAAAAGTCCCGTGGCCGGTTGTCCCAGTGCAATTACGCAGGCCCCGGTCAGGGTGGCGATATCGATGACCGTATCCGGCTTGTAGCGTTCAGCGTAACTCAAAGCGTCGCATAGGATGAGTCGGCCTTCGGCGTCGGTATTGAGAATTTCGATGGTTTTGCCCGACATACTGGTGACGATGTCGCCGGGCTTGTTGGCGGCACCGTCGGGCAGGTTTTCGCTGCTTGGCACAATGCCAACTACGTTTAGCGGCAACTTGAGCTCGGCCGCCGCCAGCAGGGCCCCGAAGACGCTGGCACCACCGCACATGTCGTATTTCATCTCGTCCATGCTGGCAGCAGGCTTCAAAGAGATGCCGCCGGCATCAAAAGTGAGACCCTTGCCGACCAGCACCACCGGCGCCTCACCACGCTTGCCGCCGCGGTGTTCCATGACGATCAAGCGGGCCGGTTCGCGACTGCCGCGCGACACCGACAGCAGGGCGCCCATCTTAAGCGCTTTCATGCGAGCCTCGTCGAGCACGCTCACCCGCAAGCCGTGGCTGCGCCCCAACTGTCGGGCCCGCCGCGCAAGATAACTGGGCGTGCAGATGTTGCCGGGTAGGTTACCGAGGTCCCGGGCCAGGTGAACGCCGTTGGCGATAGCCTGGGCTTCACCAACACCGCGCCTGGCAGCCGTGGCCGCAGTCGTGCGAGCCGTCAGTGTTACGCGCACCAGTCCGGATTTGTCATTTTTGTTGTTGGAGCTTTTCAGTTGGTCAAATCTATACGCTGCCACAGCGAGCGCTTCGACCACTAACCGCGCGCGAGCGCGCGGGTCGCAATTTGCAACCGCAATCTCAGCTAAAGTAATCACCGCCTTGCGGGTTGGACTCCTACAGAGAGAGCGGGCCGCGGCTGCCGCAGCCGCAGCGAAATCGTCAACGTCGGGTTTGTCTCCCAGTCCAACCAGCAGCAGGCGGCTGGCCGCCATCTCCTGAGGCGCTGGTACCATCAGCGTGCTGCCAGGTTTGGCACTGATGTCTTTCTGTTTCAGCAGGCGGGTAACCAGGCCCTTGCTGGCACGGTCTGCTTTACTGGCGCAAGCGGACAACCTGCCATTGTCATGTACCGCGATAACCAGGCAGTCGCAGCGGGCGCTAATCGCGTCATTGGTCGTTACGGAAAATTTCATCGCTTCTCTATTATCCAGTGGCTGGGTGAAGGTTGCTGCTGCAGCGAACAGGGGACGGCTCCTGACCAGGCTGCATAACCGGCATCGATTCACGTAAAATGGGGCGCTATTGTGGTAGCACCTTCAAGGCGATGTCAAAGAATACGTATCCCGGCTGGTTATGATCCTGCACAGAGCACTGATCCGGGAGGTCCTATTGACCAGCGGTGCTGTTACCGCCGTGATGTTCTGCATTTTCTTCGTGATCCGCGCGCTCGGTTTCTTGAGCCAGGCCGCTGAGGGCATCATTCCCATAGACAGCATCTTTCTGCTGCTTTTTCTGAAAATCATCTCCTATCTGGATGTCATCCTGCCGCTGATGCTGTACGTGGCGGTGCTGATGGTATTGGGACGCTGGAGCCGGGACAACGAAATGACCATCATGGCGGCTTCCGGAGTAGGTCTTAGCCAGTTGTTGCGGCCAGCCGCGTTCCTGCTGCTGGTGGGAATAGTGATCGTTGGCGGCTTCTCGCTTTTTATCGCACCTATGGCAGTGCGAGCGG
This sequence comes from Acidiferrobacteraceae bacterium, assembly GCA_002729195.1. Lineage (GTDB taxonomy): Bacteria > Pseudomonadota > Gammaproteobacteria > Arenicellales > UBA868 > UBA12578. The sequence goes on along the minus strand of PBTT01000036.1, from coordinate 11,124 downwards.
TTGGCACCATCGAGCACGAGTTCAAAAGTCGCAACGAGATAGTCGGAGTGATCCCAGGGGTGTTTCTGGGATCCCGTGGTGGCAAGGGGGTTTATTTTGTCGAAAGTTTTGACGAGCAGACGCAAACTGCCCAAGGTGTTTTTGCCTGGGGCCGTGATGCTGGTCGGGAGGGTGTGGTGCTGGCGAAGACTGCCCACCGAAAAGTGGATCCGCAGACCGGCGCCATGTCTCTGGAGTTGAAAAACGGTGTGCGCTACGAGGGATCTCCCGGAGAAACCGAATACCGGGCCATCACTTTTTCGACCTACACCATGCGCGTTAAGGAACGGCCAGTTGGCAAGTACGCTCCTCCGCTGAAGGGTTACCGCACATTCGACCTCTGGCAGGAAAAAGGGGCGCTCAAGCGCTCCGAATGGTGGTGGCGCATCTCCAAGATCGTGGTGCTGCCGGTATTAATGCTTTTTGCCCTGGCACTGGGACGGGTCAACCCCCGTGAGCGGCGCCTGCTACCCCTCTTTTGGGCCCTGGTGATTTACTTTGTCTACACCAATATGGTGGGGATAGGTATTGCTGGTCTGCGCCAGGGCGGGGCGGGCGCGCTCACCGGCCTGTGGCTGCTGCACGGCCTGTTTGGCTTGGCCGGTGCTTACCTGTTCTGGCGTCGGGCCAACGACCGGCCGCTGCTGTCCTTGCCATCACGCAAGAGCGCTGGGTGAGCCACGATGCGACTGCTCGACCTTTATCTCTGCCGGACCATCCTCAACCAGGTGCTGTTGGTGATGAGCGTGCTGGCCGGTATCTTCATGTTCGTCACTTTCGTCGACCAGATCTCTTACCTGGGCACCGGGCGCTATGGTCTGCGGGATGCGATGTGGTTCGTGCTGCTGAGTACGCCGCGCATCATCTACGAGGTCTTTCCGATGGCGGTACTGCTGGGGGCGATCCTCGGTCTTTCCCTGCTGGCGCTTGGCTCGGAACTGATCGTGATGCGCTCAAGTGGAATCTCCATTTCACAGATTACCGTAGCGGCGCTGAAATTGGGCGTGGTACTGGCGGTGCTTGCGCTTGTCATTGGGGAGTTCGTGGCCCCCAGGAGCGAGACCATGGCCCAGCGTGTCCGTGCCGTAGCACTGGAAAGCAGCATCGAACGCAAGGGCAATTCCGGCCTGTGGATGCGGGACAAAAACATGTACGTGAACATTGGTGAGGTGCTACCGGATCTGACGCTACAGGATGTGCGAATCTTCGAGTTTGATGGCGCTGACCAATTACGTTTGTTGCTCAGCGCCGACATTGGCCGCCCTCACGAACGTTCTATAGATGATGATCGTTTGAAGAAGCCTGCCGCATCAGTCAGGGATGAGTGCGACCAAGACGCTGGCGAGCATTGGCATCTGCAGCAGGTGCAACAGACAACCATCGATGAGCAGGGCCGGGTTGATCCAGATCCAGATCCAGATTTGCGGGCGTGCTGGTACACGCCGGTGACCCCGCAGATGATGTCAATTTTCTTGGTGCAGCCCGAGCAGCTGTCCATCGGGCAGTTACGCCACTACATCGGTCACCTTGCTGCCAATAGCCAGGATACCCGGCACTTCGAACTGGCCTACTGGTCGAAACTGGTGCTGCCGCTGTCGATGGGTGTGATGCTGATACTGGCGATACCGTTTGTGTTCGGCAATCTGCGCGCGGGCGGCATGGGCCGGAACCTGTTTATCGGAATCATGATCGGTATGGTCTTTTTTGCCGCCAACAAGGTACTGGGCTATATCGTGCTGGTCTACAACCTGCCGCCTATTGCCGGGGCGACACTACCGACAGTGGTGTTTCTGATGGCCGCGGTCTGGCTGTACCGGCAAATTGAATGACGCCCGATTGGTTGCACTGAAGCCAACGGGAAGTAATGTCTACAGCATGCGCCGTAGAAAGGCGAGTGGAAGGAAGTGATATCTTGGGTAGCTAAATAGCTGTAGTTTTTGCGGTGTTTAGTTATTCAAGATCTGGAGTCTGCTCAAATGGAAAAGCAGTCAGGTGTGATGGCTCTGCCTCAAACCATGTATGGCGTACAGTTGATTGGCCATGGTGGACCGGATCAACTCGTCTGGAACGAGACCATTCCTGTGCCTCTGCCCCGACCTGGGGAAGTGCTGGCGCGGGTGTTGGCCGCCGGGGTTAATAACACCGATATCAACACGCGGATTGGTTGGTACTCCAAGGATGTTACTGTTGCCACGGCTGAGGTCGGCGACGAGGAAATTGATAGCGGTGGCTGGGCTGGGGCACTGCCGTTTCCACTGATTCAAGGTGGAGACCTTTGTGGCGAAGTCGTATTGCTGGGTAAAGGTGTAACGGAGTTCAAGCCTGGCATGCGGGTGACTTGCCCGATCAATCAGCCGAACCCAACTGAGGATGCTCCCAGGCGGTTCGAAGTGCTGGGGTCGGACCTGGACGGGACATTTGCACAATTTTGTAAGGTGCCTGCAAGGCAGCTTTTCGACGTTAGTTCCTCACCATTGTCCGATATAGAAATTGGCGCGATGCCTTGTGCCTACGGTACTGCGCTTACCCTCCTGACCCGTTCGAGAGTTGGTGCGCAAGACCGGGTTCTAATTACCGGCGCTTCGGGTGGTGTGGGACTGGCGGCGGTGCAACTGGCGAAATTGAAAGGGGCCAAGGTGACCGGAATGAGTTCGCCCGCCAAGGCTGACAGTGTTCTTGCAGCCGGGGCTGTTGCCGTGATCGGGCGAGATCAAACCCCAACTGTACAGGCCTTTACGGTGGTGATCGACGTGGTTGGCGGCAGCCGCTTTGGCGCACTGCTGGAGGCGTTGATACCCGGCGGGCGCTACGCGACCGCAGGCGCTATTGCCGGGCCGATTGTCGAAACGGATCTGCGCACGGTTTATCTGCAGGACCTGACGATATTCGGCTGTACCTACCAGCCGAAAGAGGTATTCGCCGATCTTATCAGTCTGATCAACCGAGGCTCGGTGCGGCCGTTGATTTCCAAGACCTATAGCTTGCGTGATATCGCGACGGCGCAGGAGGACTTCGCCTGCAAACGCTACCCCGGAAAACTTGTCTTGCTCCCTTGAGGGCAAGTTTCTTGCCTACTGCTACCCAGCATAGTGCGCACGGTAATTATCGATAGAACAATCAAGCGGCAAGTTGCGCTTGGGCGAGGATGGCTCCGAGTGCGGTGCTGGCGAGTCGCGCTGGCGGCGGGTCGGCGCGGCTGGTCAGCAGTACCGGCACGTTGCCACCGACCACGATGCCGGCCGCACAGGCGCCCAGCAAATAGACCATCATTTTGAACAGGGCGTTACCGACCTCAATGGTTGGCACTACAATGATGTTCGCCTGGCCGGCTACCGGGTGGTTGATGCCTTTGAGCCGGGCGGCTGAGGCCGAGACAATGTTGTCAAGTGCGAGCGGGCCCCAGACGTCAGCCGCGATGCCACTGGCGCTGCAGCGCTCGGCGATCTCGCGGCACTCCAGGGTTACCGGCATGGCCTCGGTGATCTCTTCCGAGGCCGCCAGCAGCGCAACCTTCGGCCGCTGACAGCCCAGCGCGTGGGCCAGGTCGACGGCATTTTTCACAATTGCCACTCGGCCCTCGACATCGGGTGCCACGTTGATTGCGCCGTCGGTGATCAACAGCGGCTGGTCATTTCCCGCTATGGTCATGTGAAAAACATGGGAAAGGCGCCGCTGATTGCGGATACCACTGTCCCGGGCTACCAACGGGTGCATGAAAGTGTCGCTGTGGATATGCCCCTTGAGCACCATATTGACGCTACCGTTGCGGGCGAGTCCGGCTCCAGCCAGCGCGGCGCTAGCCTCATCCGCGGCCGCTACGATCTCGAAGTCGGCCACCGGCCAGTCGATCTTCCGCGCGGCACGGACGATCTCTTGGCGTTCACCGATCAGTACGGGCTCCACGATTTCGTGTTCGACCGCCGCGCGCACCCCAGCGAGCACCAGTGGTGTGCCGGCGCCGACCACGGCAGTGCGCACGGGCGCCAGCGCTTGCGTCATGGCCAGCAGGCGTTGTGGGCACTCGACGGCGGTCTTACTCAGCATAGCAGGTATGATAGGCTAAGCCAGGCTTTGGTCGGTCCACTGCCGCGACGGCCGTAGCCGGTTCCTGCTAAACGTAATCCTTGTACTTATTGAGGAACCGAATTGGTTTACTCAGCGCATCTCGGCGGAATGGATCACCCAACTCGCGGGTACACATGATCTCGACCACGGTGGTCACTCCCGCGTTCATCTGTGCGTCTATCGCCTTTTGCAGCGAGGGGCCGACGTCCTCCAAACGGCTCACCTTGATGCCCTCAGCACCCATGGCGCTGGCAATAGCCGTGAAGTCTTGGCTTTCAAGCTCGGCGGCGACAAAGCGCTGCCCGTAGAAGTCCACCTGATTCTTTTTTTCGGCGCCCCACTGGCGGTTGTGGAAAACCACTGCCGTCACGGGAATCCGATGCCGCACGCAGGTCAGCAACTCCACCATGCTCATGGTCCAGGCGCCGTCGCCGGCATAGGAGATGGCTGGGCGGTCGGGGGCTGCCACCTTGGCACCGATGATGGCCGGAAAGGCATAACCGCAATTGCCAAAACTCATCGGCGCAAAGAAACTGCGCGGCTGCTCGAAACGCAGGTAGCTGTTTGCCACCGAGTTGATGTTGCCAATATCGGTGGAAACCATGGCATTTTCGGGCATCGCTTGCTCAAGTTCACGCAACACCTGTCGGGGGTGCAGGTCACCCTCACCAGCTTGGTCAATCACCTCAAGACTCCAGGCATCGTTCTCGTGGTCCCATTCGTCGAGTTCTTTCTCCCAGGCATCTTTGTGGGTCTGGATGCGCATTGCGCGTTCGCCGCGAGTGGCGTCACAGTCAAGCGTGCGTTCGGCCAGGCGTTCATTGAGCGCGGTTGCTGCCGCACCGGCATCGCCGCAGATACCGACCGATATCCGCTTGACCAGGCCCAGCATCTTGTGATCGGCATCGATTTGGATGATCTTGGCCTGTTCGGGCCAATATTCCATACCGTACTGGGGCAGGGTGCCGAACGGGCCCAGCCGGGTACCCAGTGCCAGTACCACGTCGGCCTGGCTGATGAGATGCATCGCCGCCTTGGAGCCCTGGTAGCCCAGCGGCCCGCACCACAGCGGATGGCTGGCTGGGAAAGAGTCGTTATGCAGGTAACTGTTGACCACTGGTGCAGCGAGCCGCTCTGCCAGTTGCCGGCACTCATTCACCGCGTCAGCCATGACTACGCCGCCGCCGGCAATGATGACCGGGAAGCGGGCCCCGGCAAGCAGGTCGGCTGCCTGACCCAGGCTGTCGCTACCGCCAGGCCCACGGTCCAGCCGCACAGGCTGGGGGATTTCCACATCGATATCACCGTAGAAAAGATCGCGCGGGATATTGAGTTGGGTCGGCCCCATCTCTGACATTGCCCGGTCAAAGCAACGACCCGTGTACTCGGCGATACGGTTGACGTTGTTGACATGCCCCTGGTATTTGGTGAATTCCTGGAACATGGGTAACTGGTTGGCTTCCTGGAAACCACCCAGGCCCATACCCATGGTGCCAGTCTCCGGGGTAATCATGACCACTGGCGAGTGCGCCCAATAAGCGGCAGCGATGGCGGTAACGCAGTTGCTGATGCCAGGGCCATTCTGACCGGTGGCCACGCCATGGCGACCGCTGACTCGAGCGTAGCCGTCCGCCATGTGTGCCGCACCTTGCTCGTGCACGACCGGGATGAAGCGGATTCCGGCCGGCTCGAAGATATCCATGGCATCCATGAAGGCCGATCCCATGATGCCGAAGATATCGCTGACGCCGTTCGCCGCCAGAGTCTCAACAAAGGCTTCACTGGGTGTCATTCTGGACATAACTTGTTCCTTGCGTGTGTCTGAGTGTGAATACTGGCAGCGGTTCGGGGCTATGGGTTAATTGCGCAGCAGGTCCAGTGCCTCGGCATATTCGTAACCGAGGTCCTCGGCGACCTCGCGGCAGGTGATTTCACCCTGGCAGACATTGAGCCCTTTGCACAGGTGCTGGTCATCCAGTAGCGCCTGGCGGTAGCCTTTATCCGCCAGGGTGAGCACGTGGGGTAGGGTGACGTTGTTAAGCGCGTAAGTGGAAGTGCGCGGTACGCCGCCTGGCATGTTGGCTACGCAATAATGCACTACCTTGTCAACCACGTAGGTGGGTTCGGCGTGGGTGGTGGGTCGCGAGGTTTCACAGCAACCGCCCTGGTCAATGGCCACGTCGACGATGACGGCTCCTGGTTTCATCTCCCGCACCATCTCGGCGGTTACCAGTTTGGGTGCTGCGGCGCCGGGTATCAGTACCCCCCCGATCACGAGATCGGCCTCTAGTACGTGGCGCTCGATGGCATCTCGGGTAGAGAACACCGAGTTGGTGGTGCGGCCAAACTGTCGCCAGTGGGATTCGATCGCTTCGGGACTGCGGTCGATTACCCACACATCGGCACCCATGCCGACTGCGATGTGGGTAGCGTGGGTGCCAACGACCCCAGCGCCTAGCACCACCACCTTGGCTGGATCCACACCGGGCACCCCGCCGAGTAATACACCCAGGCCTCCGTGGGGATGCTCCAGGCAGTAGGCTCCGGCCTGGATGGCCATGCGACCAGCTACCTTGGACATGGGGGCGAGCAGCGGTAGACCACCATGCGGTGAGGTCACGGTCTCGTAGGCGATGCACACGGCACCGCTTTTTACCAGATCTGCGGTCTGTGCCGGATCGGGCGCCAGATGCAGGTAGGTGAACAGAATCTGGCCTTCGCGCAGCATGACCCGTTCGTTGGCCTGCGGCTCCTTGACCTTGACGATCATCTCGGCCTTGGCAAAGATCTCAGCTGGGTCATTGATAATGTTGGCGCCGACTGCGCGGTACTCGTCGTCTGATGCGCTGATCCCTGCCCCGGCATTGCTTTGGACCAACACCTCGTGACCGTGAGCCACCGCCTCACGAACACTGGCTGGGGCCAAGCCGACGCGGTACTCGTGGTTTTTAATTTCCTTGGGGACACCGATCAGCATAACAAGTTCTCCTGCAGTTTCTGTATCGTTAAGGCGAGGCTTGGCCGGGCAATGGTGTTTGCCCCGTCAGCAAAGCGCCACTTATCCTCCCGGCGCGAGGGTCACGATAGGCCAATAGGATGTGGCAGGATAGAGCCAGCCCAGCGTTGTCGGGTGCGCCAGTCCTGAACCGGGTTGATAACCGCAGTTACGCCCTCGGCTATAATTGGTGCAGCAGAAATTACCCGGGGTTTATCCATGCCAACCTACGATTATCGCTGCCAGACCAATGATCAGGTGGTTGAGGTCAGCCACCGCATGAGCGAGGTACTGCATTCCTGGGGCGAGTTGTGTGACCGCGCCGGCATCGAGCCGGGGCAGACGCCACTCGACAGCCCGGTCAATAAACTGGCTACCGGCGGCAACGTGGTCCAGCGAGGCGCCCTGAGCAACCCGGAAGTACCCTCCTGCGCGGCTGCCGGTAACTGTTGCAGTGGCGCCGCTTGCGGGCTGAACTGACCATTGCGTCAGGTTCGACTGTGCCCTACTAGGGCGCGGGGTCGGCCAGCGAGTTGTTGACCAGTTGCGCCAGGCGAACGATGCCCGGTTCGATACGGTCTACGGCGATCGAGGAAAAACCCAGCCGCAGGTAGTTGGTGGGTGCTGGCTCGGACAGGAAGAACACGTCGCCGGCCTCGAAGAATATTCCCTCGGCGGCGGCTTGCTCCTGCAGGCGGCGGGCATCCAGTTTTGCCGGCCCCTGCAACCAAAATGAGGACCCGCCGAATGAAGGATTTACCGGCCAGCCCGGCAGGTGTTGAGTTAGTGCCGTGTGCATCGCCTGCCAGCGGTCTTTCAGAACATGGCTCAGCCGCCGGACCAGCGCGTCGTGGTAGCCGCGGCGCAGGAATTGGGCGACGATCAGTTGGTTGTTGGCCGGCGGGTGCCGGGTCATAAGCCGGCGCAGCGCCCGGGCTTCGCGGATGAACTCGGCGGGAGCCACCATGAACCCCATGCGTAAGCCTGGCGCCAGGGTCTTGGACAGGCTGCCGACGTAGATNACGACTCCTTCCCGGTCCAGGCTTTTTAGGGCAGGCGTCGGTTCGCCTCTGAAATTGAGTTCGCTCTCGTAGTCGTCNTCGATCACCAGGAAGNCGTCCTTTNTCGCCTGCGCCAGCAGTAACTCGCGGCGCTCGCGGCTNAGCGTGACTGTCGTTGGAAACTGGTGGCTGGGGGTGACGTAGACNTATTGGCAGCNGCTTAACCNGGGGCCGGGNACCAGNCCCTGGCCGTCGACNGTGANTGGCTGAACCTGTGCCGTGCGCGCAGTAAAGATGTTGCGGGCATCGGGGTAACCTGGATCTTCCATCGCGACCGTATGCNTGNCAGTGAGCAACAGGTCGGCAATCAGGTACAACGCTTGCTGTGCACCCAGNGTGACCAGGATCTCTTCCGGCTGGGCCCACACGCCACGGCGCGGCAACACCCGGGTGTGTATCTGCTCCACCAGTTCCGGGTCGTCTTGGTCGATGCGGTCACTAGACCAGGCATGGATGGCGGCGATACTGGCGGCGTCCCGGCAGCATTCGCGCCACTCGGCAGTCGGGAACAGGTTGGGATCTATCTGACCGTAGACGAAAGGATAGGGGTATTGCTGCCAGTTGGCGGGCTTGGACAAGTTGCGTTGGACCGTAGGGCGAAAACGCAGGTAGTGGCTCCATTTGATGCGGCTGGTGGTAGCCGTCGGCGCTGCCACCNGGACCCGGTCGCGCAGGATGTCCTCATTGACGTAGTAGCCGCTGCGTTCGCGGGCAACCAGGAAGCCCTCGTCGACCAGANGCTGATAAGCCAGTACCACAGTGTTGCGAGCAACGTGNAATTGTTCTGCCAATCGGCGCCCTGAGGGTAGTGGTGTGCCCAGTGGGATGTGGCCATCGAGTATGGNGGTAACCAGCATCTCGCGAATGCGGGTCTGCAGGCTCGCTCCTTTGATAGGCGGCAGTTCAAACAGCAGTTCTGGCATGGTTGGACTCATCCACAGCGGAAAACTGGTTCTATCGCCAGCAAAGCAAGGGCGATTACTGTAACTCCCGGTATCAACGCCCAGGACANTGTGCTGACTGCAAGAACTATAGCAGGCTGCNGGCAACAGATTACACCCATGAAATACGATCCAGAATTTCTCGAAAACTACTGGATGCCNTTCACCTCGAACCGGGACTTCAAGGCCGATCCCCGGATTATCGTGCGCGGTGAGGGCGTGTATCTGTACAGCCATGAAGGCGACCGCATCCTGGATGGCTCATCGGGCCTTTTTTGCTGTGCCGCCGGACATAGCCGGCCGGAGATCGCCGAAGCGGTCTACGCCCAGCTCAAGGAGTCGGCCTACGTACCGCCGTTCCANCTGGCTCAGCCGCTGGCCTTCGAGTTTGCCCGTCGGGTCGCCAGCCTGACCCCGGAGGGACTCGACCATATATTTTTTNGCAATTCCGGTTCCGAGTCGGTGGATACAGCGATGAAGATCGCCTATGCCTACCACTATGCCCGCGGTGAGGGCCAGCGCCACCGTTTTGTCTCACGTGAGCGCGCCTACCATGGGGTTAACCTGGCGGGNGTGTCATTAGGTGGCATGACCAAGAACCGCCAGGCTTTCGGCCCGGGCGTNCCAGGCGTGGTACATATGCGTCACACCTGGTTGCCGGAAAACCGCTTCGTCAGGGGTCAGCCGGAGACCGGGTTGGAACTGGCCGACGATCTCGAGCGCATCGCCATAAACTTTGGCCCCGACACCATTGCCGCCTGCATCGTCGAGCCGGTGGCCGGCTCGACCGGCTGCCTGGTACCGCCCAGGGGTTACCTCGAGCGCCTGCGCGAGATCTGTAACGCCCACGGGATTCTGCTTATCTTCGACGAGGTGATCTGCGGTTTCGGGCGACTGGGGGCGCCGTTTGCNGCGCAGGCTTTTGGNGTTACCCCGGACATCATGACTATGGCCAAGGCGCTCACTAACGCGGCCCAGCCGATGGGGGCGGTNGCNGTGAGCGACCAGGTGCATNCTGCGATCATGGATGCNGCNCCNGNGAANTCAGTGGANNTTTTTCATGGTTATACCTACTCGGCTCATCCGGNNGCNTGCGCGGCCGGTATCGCGACCATGGATATCTTTGACAGGGAGGACCTNATCAAGCGNGCTNNAGAACTCTCCGAGCACTTTCTTGANCAGGTGTTTGCNTTGAGCGATATACCGCTTATCACCGACATCCGGGGTTACGGGTTGTTTGCTGGTATCGATCTCGAGCCCGCCGACGCTCCCGGTAGCCGTGGGCTCGATTTTCAAAAACGCTTGTTCAGAAATGGCCTGCACATCAAGATGACCGGTGACGCGGGCCTCATTGCACCACCGCTCATATCTGAGCGACACCATGTCGACAAATTGTGCGAGATTTTACGACAGACGCTGGGGGAGTACTGATCCGCTGATGTTCGTTTGAGGCGCTCTTGGAGCTACGGGGGCGCACTAAAGTTACGAGGAGAAACACTATATTTTTAGCCACAATTCGCCTGGATCCGTAGCCATAGTTGGAACTATGCTAGGCTTGGTTGGCGTTATGGAAGAAATACAACTGGCTCTACGCTTTTAGGCCATGAGGATTCATTATTTCTTACTATAGTTAATACTTGCCATAATGAAATGTCTCAAGTTCGGGACAATTCTGTAGGTCGTGAACAAATCATCACAATGGAACCAAAGGATTAGGAGGGACGTAATGAGATTTTTTAAACAAACTACCATGCGCGTAGCCGCTCTGGTAATTGCTGGGTCGCTGTCATCGACTGTTTATGCCGCAGACCAGGTGAGCGTGGCCTTTTTCCTGGAGTGGGCAACTCCAAACCAAGAAGATAAAGTTAAAAATACTTTTGATGAAGCTCTGGGTGTTCCTGTTAAATGGACGAACTTTGCAACAGGTGGGGAGATGACGGAAGCTATGTTGTCTGGAGATATCGATATATCTTATTCTCAAGGATTAACACCTTTTGTAAATGCAGTTAACGCTAAAGCACCT
>PBTT01000035.1 GCA_002729195.1 Acidiferrobacteraceae bacterium | reverse complement strand
CACTACTGGCAAGATGCTTATGCTGTTGGGTGAGAAGGATAATTGGAATCAGCCAAAACCGTGCAGGAATTACGCAAAACGCCTACAGCAAGCTGGAGCGTCAATTACAGTGGAGACTGTGAAANATGCAAACCACGCTTGGGATTTNNATAAGNCTACGAAGAGCTATCGTGCTGTTGTCTACCATTGCGATATTCGTTTCGACCCTNANACNATGAACGCAAGAAATGTAGAGGAAGGGATAAAGGTCAATTTTTCGAGAGATGGTTGGGGGAGTCTTTGGGATAAATGTGAAAAGGAGGCAAAAGTAACCACTGGGGGAACAAAGAAGCAACTTAACTGGACACGTGAGCGTGTGAGAAAACATCTTGCAGACACGCTTGGTATGTAGTCTGAAAGGTATACGGTGTTAGTGACTGTTGGGAATGAAGCAAACAGGGCATACAACGTAGACCCTGCACAGGGGGATTTGTCCCCATTCATGACTACACCAGACTTAGTACAGTGCGGTAAAAAAATAGGCAACCACTCAGCAACATAACCGGTTAAGTCATCACACCTGAATCCTGCCGGTCATCGACCGGCGGGATTCAGGGTATACCCAGATGCCTTAAGATGGTGATGTAGTAGCGTCGTATTCCTCCTTTGCGTCTACCTTCCCCACGCTGATACCTAACCCAACCTTCACCCAATCCTCAGCCCATAAATGCGTATATCGAATTAGTATTACCCTCTGGTCGCCTCTCTGTAACAGGAATAAGATANCGGCATGAGACAGGCGATAGTCATTCTCCTTGTGGGCTTCTTTCTTGGAGCGCGCACAGTTCAGCCCAGAGCAGGGTCAGGAATTGATGGGCAGCGACGGCTTTGGATCCCGCCGCACCGCAATAGGATCATCCAGGGAGTGAGGGGGCTGGAGTCTTGAGTAATGCCGGGCACTGATCTCGATCCCCAGATGATGGCGGTGCTGGAAAAACAGCGAACGCTGGCAGCCCCTGCCGGCGACCTCGCACAAATGCCGCTGGAGGAAATACGCCGCTGTTATGAACTTGAACGCAGTTACTGGAACGCCGGCGCACCGGATGTGGCTTCGGTCCGGGAATCTACTATAAAGGGCCCGGTCGGCGATATCGCCCTGCGTTGTTACTTGCCGACAACCGACTCGCCTTTGCCAGGGCTGGTCTACCTGCACGGTGGTGGCTGGGTCGTGGGCAGCCTCGACAGCCACGACCGGATCATGCGCCGCCTCGCCGCCGACTCTGGCACCGCGGTGNTGGGCGTGAACTACAGCCTCTCGCCGGAATACAAGTTTCCTGTCGCCCTCGAAGAAACCACGGCCGTGATCGAATACCTCCAGGCCAGTGGTGGGGAACTGGGGGTAGACGGTCGCAGGCTTGCGCTCGGTGGTGACTCGGCCGGGGCCAACATGGCCGTCAGCGTTGCCCAGGCACAACATGCAGCCAACCCTGGCACCGTCCACTACCTGCTGCTGTATTACGGCGGCTACGGCCTGGCCGACTCGGCTTCCCGGCGCCTTTTTGGCGGCGCGGACGACGGCATGAGCGCCACAGACCTTGCCTTTTACCGTGACTGCTACCTGCGCAGCCCCGGCGAGGCCAAGGATTCGCGAGTCAATGTCCTGGACGGCAATATCGCCGTGCTGNCGCCGGCCTTCATCGGCGTAGCGCAGTGCGACCCTCTGCGTGATGATTCCCTGGCCCTTAAGGCGCTGATGGCGCGCGCCGGAATCGCCAGTGAACTGCACATGTACCAGGGCGTGCTGCACNGGTTCCTGCACTACGGCCGCATGCTGGATAAGGCAAATACTGCCCTCAAAGAAGGCGCAGCTGCACTCGGGCAAGCGGTTCATCAGCTTAAAGAAGGTCTTTAGTGGAACCCTTGACGCCATCTATTACGTTAACGTAAACTAACTGACGTTAGCGTAATAGCCAGCCCAACCNCGCCAGAGGTGGGCTAAACGACAGGGAGGATCGCATGGAGCAATCAACACCGGCCTGGGTAGCCCATTATCCACAAAGCATCGACTGGCAAGCGCCACTAGAGCGCCAACCGCTTTACCAGACCCTCGAGCAAACGGCCAGTAACTATCGTGACCATCCGGCCATCGACTTCCTCGGCCGCAAGTTGAACTACGGCGAGTTGTTCGAGCAGGTCAACCATGCGGCCAAAGGCTTGCAGTTGCTGGGAGTAAAGCCCGGCACCCGCATCGGCCTGTGCCTGCCCAATACACCTTATTCGGTCATCTGTTATTACGCCGCATTGTGCGTCGGAGCCACGGTAGTCAATTACAACCCACTGTACGTCGAGCGTGAACTGGCCTTCCAGGTGGATGACAGCGGTACCGAAATCATGGTGACCATGGACCTCGAGGCCCTGTACCCCAAGGTTGCCGCGATGCTCTCGCGCACCGAGAGCCTCAAGAAGATTGTGGTATGCAAAATGGCCGCGGTGCTGCCGTCGGTCAAAGGCGTGCTCTTCAGCGTGTTAAAGCGTAAAGATATCGCCAGCATAGAAAAAAGCGACGCGGTGGTGCGCTTCGAGGATCTGATGAACAACGACGGCGATCCGACACCGGCCGAAGTGGATCTCGACGAAGGTATCGCAGTACTGCAGTATACCGGCGGTACCACCGGCCAGCCCAAAGGTGCGATGCTGACCCAGGGCAACCTCTCGGCCAACGTCGCCCAAATGACGCTGTGGTTCATCGGCCTGCGGCCTGGCGAGGAGAAAGTGCTCGGCGTACTGCCACTTTTTCACGTTTTCGCCATGACCTGCGTGATGAATTTCGCAGTTGCCAGCGGTGCCGAGATGATCCTGCTGCCACGCTACGAATTAGAGCAAACGCTGAAAACCCTCCACAAGACGCACCCCACCCTGTTTCCGGCGGTGCCGACCATCTATACCAGTATCAACCAGGCGCCGACCTTGTCGAAGTATGACCTATCGTCCATTCGCTACTGTGTTTCGGGCGGGGCCCCGCTGCCACTGGAGGTCAAAAATACCTTTGAGAAACTGACTAAGTGCCGACTGGTCGAAGGCTATGGACTTAGCGAGACAGCGCCGGTTGCCACCTGCAACGCCATGGTGGGTGTCAACAAGGAAGGCTCTATCGGCCTGCCGGTGCCCCGCACTGAACTATCTATCCACGCTCTGGAAGAACCCCAGAATGCATTGCCCTCGGGCGAGCGCGGTGAGGTCTGGATCAAGGGTCCACAGGTGATGAAGGGCTACTGGAATCGTGAGCAGGAAACCGCCGATAGCCTGCAGAACGGCTGGTTCCGCACCGGTGACGTGGGCTACATGGACGAGGAAGGGCACTTTTTCCTGGTCGACCGGATCAAGGACCTTATTCTCTGCGGTGGCTACAACGTGTACCCGCGGATGATCGAGGAGGCCGTCTACCTGCACCCGGCTGTGGCGGAAGTTACCGTTATCGGCATTGATGACGCCTACCGTGGGCAGAGCCCCAAGGCATTTATCAAGTTGAAGGAAGGCGCCAGTGTCACCGAGGACGAGATGCAAGCCTTTCTTGCCGACAAAATCTCGAAGATCGAGATGCCTTCCACTATCGAGTTTCGTGATGAGCTGCCCAAAACCATCATTGGCAAATTATCCAAAAAAGAACTGGTAGCCGAGGAGACTATGCGAACAAGTGAGCCTTCTGCCTGATGGGTGCTGCGCAGATGGAAGACATGCTTACCGTGACTGGCCTGGCGCGCGAACTCGATCTAACGCCGCGGGCGATCCGCTTCTACGAGAGCAAGGGCTTGCTCCACCCCCAGCGGGCTGGCACTACCCGGGTTTATACCCACCGTGAGCGTGGCCGCTTACAGATCATCCTGCGCGGTAAGCGGCTGGGCTTCAGCCTGGCCGAGATCCGAGAATACCTGGATTTGTACGACGCCGACCCAGCCCAGCATGATCAGCTGGTGCTGCTGCTGAACAAGGTAAGTGAGCGCCTGGCAGATCTCAGGCGCCAGCAACAAGACCTCGAGGCCATTCTCGGGGAATTGACTGACATCCGTACCCAGACATTGGCGGCCCTCGAACAACAGCCAATGCGCGCCGTCGGGGCCGATAACTGACCCGCGGCATTTGGCCAAGCCAGCCCCGGGTAACGCGAACAACTCGCCAACATGGAGTAGCAAAAATGAAAGACGTAGTTCTGGCCGGTTATGCCCGGTCGCCGTTTCACTTCGCCAGCAAGGGGGCCCTCGTCAAAGTACGGCCTGATGATCTCGCCAGCGCCGTGGTCAAAGGTCTGGTCGAGCGCACTGGGGTCAACCCTGACGACATCGAGGACCTGGCCCTGGGCTGCGCCTTCCCCGAGGGCGAGCAAGGCTTCAACATGGCCCGCCTGGTCGTGCTGATGGCGGGTCTGCCAATTTCCGTGGCCGGGGTCACGATAAACCGCTTTTGCGGCTCGTCCATGCAGGCCATCCACATGGCTGCAGGTGCCATCCAGATGGGTGCAGGTGAGGCCTACATCTGCGCCGGAGTCGAGTCCATGAGCCGCGTACCCATGTCGGGTTTTAATCCCATGCCCAACGCCGCGCTGTACCAGACCATGCCTGAGGCCTACATGTCTATGGGCGAAACTGCCGAGAACGTCGGCCGCGAGTACAACATCTCGCGTGAAGAGCAGGAAATGTTTGCGCTCGACAGCCAGCAAAAAGCGGTGGCTGCCCAGTCCGACGGGCGCCTGGCCGGGGAGATCGTTCCGATCCAGGCCAATGGCAGCAACATCGACGCCGATGGCTGCATGCGACCCGATACCAGCCTTGAGGGCCTGGCTGGCCTTAAACCCGCTTTCGACGAAAAGGGCACCGTCACCGCCGGCACCGCTTCACCACTCACCGACGGTGCAGCGGCCACGTTAGTCTGTACTGCAGAGTATGCGGCAGCAAATAACCTGGCACCGCTGGCGCGTATCGCGAGCTTTGCGGTCTCCGGTTGCCAACCGGAGACCATGGGCCTGGGACCTATTTTCTCCTCGCGCAAAGCCCTTGAGCGCGCCGGTATCAGCGCCGGCGATCTCAATGTAGTCGAGATCAACGAGGCATTCGCGACCCAGTCCATCGCCTCGATCCGCGATCTCGAACTCGACCCCAGCACGGTCAACATTGACGGTGGCGCCATCGCCATCGGCCATCCACTGGGTGCAACCGGTGCTCGCATCACCGGCAAGGCCGCCCAGGTCCTGCAGCGCGAGGGTGGTCGCTGGGCGCTCTCGACCCAGTGCATCGGCGGTGGCCAGGGCATCGCCACGGTGCTGGAGGCAGTCTGACCATGCAGGCAATCGACAAAGTCGCCGTAATCGGTGCCGGCGTCATGGGCGCCGGTATCGCGGCTCAGGTCGCCAACACGGGCCTGCCCGTGGTTTTGCTCGACATCGTCCCGGATGGAGCCAAGGACCGCAACGTGGTAGCCAGCAGCGCGCTGCAAAAGATGCTCAAGACCAGTCCCGCTCCGCTCATGCACCCCCGCAATGCCAAGCGCATTCAGGTGGGCAACGTGGAGGATCACCTGCAGTGGCTCTCAGACTGTGACCTTGTTATCGAAGTGGTCATTGAGCAACTCGAAATCAAGCAAGGCCTTTATAGAAAAATTGAACAACACCGCAAACCCGGTTCCATTGTCACCTCCAATACCTCGACCATTCCGCTTGCGCACCTGGTCGAGGGCCTGCCGAAAAGNTTCCAGCGCGACTTTGCCATCACCCACTTTTTCAATCCGCCACGCTACATGCGGCTGCTGGAACTGGTTGCCGGGGCGNACACCCGGCCGGAAGCCATAGCGGCACTACGCACTTTTGGCGANCGCTTGCTGGGCAANTCGGTGGTGGACTGCAAGGATACGCCCGGCTTTATCGCNAACCGCATTGGCATCCTNTGGCTGGGGGCTGCNGTGCGTTTTGCCTTTGAGATTGGGCTCACCGTNGAGGAGGCCGATGCGGTCATCGGNAAACCCATGGGCATCCCCAANACCGGTGTCTTTGGCCTGNTNGACCTGGTTGGCATCGACCTGCAGCCGCACGTAGAACAATCCATGCTCGCGACTCTGCCCGAGGGTGACCTGTACCGNGAGNTACACCNGCCTAGCNCCTATATCGAACGCATGATCGAAGAGGGNTACATNGGGCGCAAGGGCAAGGGTGGGTTCTATCGNCTCAANCGCAGCAAGGGTGGCAAGGTCAAGGAAGCCCGCGACCTGGANACCGGCGAGTACCGCCCGGCCGTCGNCCCCTCGCTTGCCAGCGTCANGGCCGGCCGCCAGGGTATGCGCGCACTGGTCGAACACCCCGACCGCGGCGGCCGCTACGCCTGGCGGGTNCTNTCGCACACTTTGAGCTANGCCGCCGCGCTAGTGCCGCAGATCGCCGATGACGTCCANGCCGTGGANCAGGCNATGAAAAACGGNTACGCCTGGAAGAGGGGCCCATTCGAGATGATCGACCAGCTGGGNCCNAAGTGGTTTGCCCAGCAACTTGCAAAAGACGGCCTGGCAGTNCCGCCGCTGCTTGAACAGGTGGGTGANGGTAGNTTCTACCGGCTAGAGGACNACAGGCTGCAGTATTTTGGCACCGACNGCGCCTACCACGACNTACAACGNGCCGACGGCGTGCTGCTNCTCAGTGACATCAAACGGGGAGCCGAGCGGGTAGCCGGCAACCGTTCGGCNAGCCTGTGGGACATTGGCGATGAGGTCCTGTGCCTTGAGTTTCACTCCAAGATGAACAGCATCGACGAGGGCATCGTGGCNATGATTTCCAAGGCCATCAAAATCGTGCCAAGCAANGGTTACAAAGCGCTGGTCATTCACAACGAGGGCGACAACTTCTCNGTTGGNGCCAACATTGGGCTGGGGCTTTTTGCGGCGAATATCGCGGCCTGGCTGCAAATCACCGAGTCGGTCAAACAAGGCCAGTACGCCTACAAAGCGCTCAAGTTCGCGCCCTTTCCAGTGGTCGGTGCCCCTGCCGGTATGGCATTGGGCGGCGGCTGCGAAGTCCTGCTGCACTGCGACGCCNTACAGGCCCACGCCGAAACCTACATGGGCCTGGTGGAGGTCGGGGTCGGGCTGGTACCGGCCTGGGGCGGGTGCAAGGAGATGCTGCTGCGCTGGAGCACCAACCCACGCCATCCCAAGGGGCCTATGCCAGCTACCAGTAAAGTATTCGAGACTGTGGCGACCGCCACAGTGGCGAAATCGGCAGAGGAGGCAAAATCACTGCTGTACCTGCGCCCTGGCGATGGCATCACCATGAACCGCGACCGGCTGCTGGCTGAGGCTAAGGCCATGGCCCTGGCCATGGCTAAGGATTACGCACCACCCGAGCCCCGCGAACTACAACTGCCGGGCTCGGCCGGCGAGACCGCCATGACTCTGGCGCTGAACGACTTCCGCCGTGCCGGCAAGGCCACCGACCACGATGTGACCGTAGGCAAAATCCTCGCCCACGTACTTGCGGGCGGCAATACCGACCCCACGGCAGCGGTGAGTGAAGACAAGTTGCTGACTCTGGAGCGTAACGCCATCGTCAGCCTGCTCAAGACACCCCAGACGCTGGACCGGATCGAACACATGCTCGAGACCGGTAAGCCTTTGCGTAACTAAAGAGAGAAG
This sequence comes from Acidiferrobacteraceae bacterium, assembly GCA_002729195.1. Classification (GTDB taxonomy): domain Bacteria; phylum Pseudomonadota; class Gammaproteobacteria; order Arenicellales; family UBA868; genus UBA12578. The sequence goes on along the minus strand of PBTT01000035.1, from coordinate 4,438 downwards.
ATCATGCCCAGTTACACTGCGCCGCTGCGCGATATGCGCTTCGTCTACCANGAACTGTTTGATGCCGGCGACATNACCGCCCTGCCCGGTTGCGAAGATGCCACTGCCGACCTGGTTGATCCCGTNCTGGANGAGGCGGCACGCCTGGCCGAGAACGAGTTGTTCCCGCTCAACCACAGCGGTGACCGCGANGGCTGCCGCTACCAGGATGGTGCCGTCACCACNCCCGCTGGNTTTAAAGCNGCTTACGANCANTACGCNCAGGGCGGCTGGATCGGGCTCGCCTGTGATCCGCAGTACGGCGGCCAGGGTATGCCAGCCACACTTAACGTGCTGCTGGAGGAGATGGCCTGCTCGGCCAACGTCTCTTTTGCCACTTACATCGGCCTCACTCGCGGGGCTTATCGTGCCATCCGAGCCTTCGCCAGTGAGGCGCTCAAGGACCGCTACCTGCCGAAGATGGTAAGCGGCGAATGGTCCGGCACCATGTGCCTGACCGAGCCGCAGTGCGGCACTGACCTGGGGCTCATTCGTGCCCGGGCCGAACCCGCCGAGAACGANGGTTACCGCATCAGCGGCACCAAAATCTTCATCACTGCCGGCGAACACGACCTGACCACCAACATCATCCACCTGGTGCTGGCCCGCTTGCCCGGCGCGCCCGCCGGTATCAAAGGCATCAGCCTGTTCCTGGTGCCCAAGTTCCTGCCCACCGAAGATGGCGAGGCGGGGGAGCGAAATGCTGTTACCTGTGCCGGCATAGAGGACAAGATGGGCATCAAGGCATCTGCCACCTGTGTGATTAACTTAGACGGTGCTATGGGCTGGCTGGTGGGTGAGCCGCACAAAGGCATGCGCGCCATGTTCACCATGATGAACGAAGCCCGCCTGGGTGTGGGCATCCAGGGCCTGGGACTTGGGGTCAGCGCCTACCAGGCGGCGGTCGACTACGCCCGCGAGCGGCAGCAGGGGCGCGCCCTCGGTGGCACCCAGTACCCCGAGCAGCCGGCAGACCCGATCATGGTGCACCCCGACATCCGCCGTATGCTTCTCACCATGCGGGCATTTACCGAAGGAGCGCGGGCGCTCACCACGTGGGTTGCGCGCCAGATCGATGTGCGCGATCACAGCGAAGATCCACAAGCACGTAAAGAAGCGGACGACCTTGTTCAGTTGCTGACACCACTCGTTAAATCCTATCTTTCCGAAGTAGGCCACGATGCGGCGCAAATGGCCGTGCAGGTGTATGGCGGCCATGGTTACATTCGTGACAACGGAGTGGAGCAATACGCTCGCGACGCGCGCATCGCCATGATCTACGAGGGCGCCAACGGCATCCAGGCCTTGGACCTGGTGGGCCGTAAGTTGCCGGCCCACACTGGCCGTTACCTGCGTCGATTCTTTCACCCGGTGCAGGCCTGGATCGACGCCAATACTGCAGACCAGGCACTGCAACCGTTCGTGCTGCCGCTGGCCAAGGCTTTCGGCCGCNTGCAACTGGCCACCGGCCAGGTCGCCCAGGCTGGACTCAAAGATCCTAACGAGGCTGGAGCGGCGTCGAGCGAGTACCTGAAACTCTTCGCCCTGGTAGCGTTGGCTTTCCTGTGGGCGCGCATGGCCAAGATCGCACTGGCAAAGCGGGAGGGCGATGACAGCGGCTTCTACGACGCCAAACTTATGACGGCGCGCTTTTTTGTCGAGCGAGTACTGCCGCAAAGTGGTTCACTGTTTGCCACCATCATGGCAGGCGGCAACACCATGATGAGCTTCCCCGACGAGGCCTTCTGACACCGGGCTNTTGCTGGCACTGAGTTCTATACGCGATGTATCCCTTCTTTCGGGCCGGTCGGGTGCTGGCAGGCGGCTTACGGCGCCACCCCATGGGGACCTTGACGGCATCGGCACTGAAAATGCGGGTGTGGCCGAACGACCTCGACACCAACCTCCACATGAACAACGGCCGCTACCTGACGCTGATGGACCTGGGCCGGTTCGACCTCATGATCAAGTGCGGTCTGCTGCCGGCCATCGTNCGCCAGCGCTGGTATCCGGTCGCGGGCGGCGCCATGATNCGCTTCAACCGGCCGCTGCACGCGTTTGAGAAGTTCACGCTGGCAAGCGATATCTGCGGCTGGGANGCCAGGTGGCTGTACTTCCGCCACGACNTNGTAAGCGGTGACAAACTGGCNGCAACGGCGCTGGTCAGAGGCCTGTTTCGCTGCCAGGGCCGNTCAATACCGGTTGCTGAACTGCTGGCCAGCATCGGCTACGATGGGCCAGCAATAGACCCGCCAGCGAGCGCTGTCAACTGGAGTGATGCCGACAAGCTGATGCTGCAGACTGCGCCTTAGCGCAGNNNAGNGTNCGTCCCGGCCCAACACCAATCACGCCACTNNCTGGCCNATTACTCAAACCCGGCTTCACGAACTCTGACAACGGCGCTGATGACTTCGTTGTAAGGGGCCTCAGTACCGACTTCCTTTGCGACCACCGGTACCATACCGTTGATGGCGTCTATCTCGGAGCGCTGACTGGCCAGGTGGTCGAGCAGCATCGAGGGCCGGGCGTCAGGCATCCGCCGGCCGAAGTCGCTGATGTAACGAACCGGATCGGTGAAGGAGAAATTGATTGCCTTNGCGCATCCGGCTCGGTATGCCTCCAGGCCGCAGTTTTTCGCAATCTGCCAGGTCATGGGATCGTCCATGACCTCACCTATGGTGCGGCCAAAGACGGTGCACGGGCCGCTGAAGGTCACGTTACAGACGAACTTCTCCCAGATCAGCTGGTTGATGTCGGCGAANGCCTTNACCTTGAAACCAGCCTCCCGCCACAGCGCGGCCAGATCCTCGAGCCGCTCACTCAAGCCGCCGTGCATCTCACCCAGCCGGATCAACTCCATGCCATTGTGGTGCACGTGGCCTAATCCGCGAATCGATGCGCCGAAACCGCCGGCAACCCCGAGCAGGACATTGGCGGTATTCAGGTGCTGACCGATCCGTTCGCCGGCACCCAAGCCATTCTGGATGGTCAGTACCAGNGTACTCGGCGTGACGATGGGCGCGATGCTTTGTGCAGCCGCCGCGACCCCGGCTGCCTTGGTGGCGATGATCACGAGATCACACGGTCCAGCATCCGCGGCACTTGTTGCCACGTTAATGGAACTTACCAGCCGATCGCCGCTCGCCCCTTCGACCCGCAGGCCTTTCTCGCGGATCGCAGTCAGGTGCTCCTGCCACAAATCAATAGCCCAAACCTCGTGCCCGGCATCGGCCAGCAGTCCTGCGTAGACCGAACCCATTGCCCCCACCCCGATTACCGCGATCCTCATCGGCTCATCCAGTCAAGACGGTCACGCCTTCTGCCAGCGATTGCTGCTTCGCCATCAGTCACACCAACTGGCGCGCTCACCCGTCTCGACTGCAAGGTACTTGTAGAGCAGTTCCTGGCCGAGGCTTAATTTATCGACATAGACCACAGCACTCAGCTCACCCGCTTCGTTGGTCTGCTGCTCAGCAAGCGTAATCTCTGATGCCTTGGACAAGAGCTTGCCGGCATATTCCTTTGCCTGCAGCGCTTTGGCACCTTCTGCTTCGCACCAGTTGTCTTTTGATGCCGGCTCCGGTGCAAGCCTGGGGGTTATGATCCCCGCAAGGTGTACTATTTTTTGTTCGCCCTTAATCTCCAGCGCCATAGTGTTGCCATCAAGTACGTCGACCAATGTGGCCGGGGTGTGACTGCACAAACACGCAGCCATAACTGCCTGACACAGCAACAACCCAGTGGCCCCAACAAAAAAGCGGCAGTATCTGGATAAGTGTTGCACGCTAGATCGCCCTCGGTTCTTCATCATTGAGGCAATAATTATTGTCGATCAGTAATCACGGGAAGATCAAAACTGAGTTCGGCGCGAGGCAAGGTTAAATGGCCATCTTGGTACATTTGCAACATTGAACGATATGAAATTGCCTGTAAGCGAAAAATAACATTCACCCATACAAACAGCGCAACCCTGTTATCACCTTTTTATATTGAAAATAAGGAAACTACGCCTTCAATCAGGGTTTTACGGGCCTTTTCCGAGATAAAGGTATTAACTGTTGACTGAGTTTAGCCTGTATGTTTCACTGCAGTAACAACTCTATAAACCGAGCCTGTAGCTGTCAATTGAAACTCGCGTTGGATGAATAGATTTCAATTGCCCGTTTGGCGTTTTGGAGATTAGATAACACGGCCGATCTGGCCTATTACCGGTGGCTTAGTCAAACAGACAGGAGGCCGCCATCTTTGCACCGGAGGAAATAGGAAAATGAAAGAAGTTAAGACTTTTCAACAGATGTATCGCGACGGCCATGTGAGTCGCCGCGAGTTTCTGGCAGCCATGGGCGCCTTGGGCGTGACGGCTGCGACGGCGGGTAGTTTGCTGACATCCGCTAGCGCA
>PBTT01000034.1 GCA_002729195.1 Acidiferrobacteraceae bacterium | reverse complement strand
CTGCTAGCGGGCCGATTCAAGCAGTAGATTCTTTTAAATCATANCGANTNCTTTCGCTGTCAGAACCCCACTACGTTCATAAACGGACTCAAGACCCGGCGTACCGGCACATGGACGATAGCCGGTTTACCTGAGCCAAGAGCAGCAGCCATGGCCTCGCCGATCTCGGCTACCGNCTCGGCCCGCGCNCCGAAACCACCTAACGANCGGGCAAAGGCNGGCCAATCNCGTTGTGGCAGGTCGGCCTCAAAAGAACTGCCGTACTCGCGCTGCTGGGGGACGGCAATACACCCCCAGCCCTGGTCGTCCATGACCACGACGATGACTGGCCGGCCGTAGCGCTCAGCGGTGTCAAGCTCGACCCCGTGAAAAGCAAAGCCACCGTCGCCGACCAGNATCACCACCGGGCGTTCTGGGTCGGCNGCACGGGCGCCGATGCCATAGGGNACTTCGGCGCCNAGGGTGCCGCCTTGGCCGCCCTTGATGTAGCAGTTAGGGGCCCGCACCTGGATGCGCCCNTCGGTCCAAAAATCGACGTTACCACCACCGCTCACATAGACCGTTTCCGCGGGCATGGCATTGATGACCGCATCGATCACTGCCACTGGATGAAGTGGCAGTTCGGTGGCATCGTCGCCTGCCTGCCCGGCCCAGTCGGCCCGCCAAGCCGTCGCAGCACCCTTTACCCAGGCCCGATCTATCTCGAGTGGCGCCAGGCCAAGCAGCAACTCAATAACCGGCTTGACACCCGCCAGGGTGGCGATATCGGAGCGCCTGTTNCGCCCCAGATACTCCACGTCGGGGTAACACTGGACAACGACGGTTTCCTCACCTACAGACGCGCCAAAGTCAAGATCGGCTTCCATGTGATGGCCCAGAAGAATGACCAGATCCGCCTCTTTGAGTGCCTGCTGCAGCGACTTGTGGGCGAAAACGCAAGCCGGCCCCAGGCACAACTCGTGGCACTCGTCGACCAGACCCCGGGCATGGCGCAAAGAGGTGAAAGGCAGGCCGTGGCGCTCGATGACTTGCCGCAAGTCCGCCGGNTCCAGGCCCGAGGTCATTTCCCAACGGGCCTCGTCACCAATGACCAGGATGGGCCGCNTGGCCTTAGCCAGGGCGGTTTCGATTTCNCTGGCCGNCTCTGGGGAGAGGTTGGCGCTACGGGTCACCACACCGGTCGCNGGNGCCTGTTGCTCGGCCANGGCCGAGAGCACGTCTATGGGAATCTCAAGAAAGACCGGGCCCGGGCGCCCGGCCCACATGTGCCGCCAGGCCATCTCGATGTACTCCGGTATACGCTCGGTATGCAGTACNCGGGCTGCAAACTTGGTGACTGGCGTCATGATGCGCACGTGTTTGGCTTGCATCTCGGCGCCGCGGTCGAAATCCCTAGTGTTGCCCTGGCCGCCGATGATAAGCAGGGGCGAGCCCGCCATCTGGGCCATGAAAGCAGTGGTCACCGAGTTGGTCACNGCAGGNCCTAGGGTNACCATGGCCACCCCGGGGGTACCGGTCATGCGCGAGACCGCCTCGGCCATGAAACCCGCGGCTGCCTCGTGCCGGGTGTGGACAATCGGTAACTTGTTGCTGGCGGCAGCGTGGTAGATGGAGTTGAGCGGGCCGCCGGAAACCGAAAAGACCTGCTTAACGCCGAGATTGATCAGTGACTCGACGACCAGGTCGCCGCCCTCATAACGGTTTTTCATTTGCTGGTTCCTTGCATATCGAATAAAACGGATAGTTGGTTGATTATGCTNCTGCCGAGCTGCTCAANATCATTGATAGTGATGGCNCGCNGGTAGTAGTGCCGCACATCGTGNCCGATACCGATTGCGAGCAGTTCAACTGAAGATTTTGTTTCAATCCAGTCAACTACGCTCTGCAGATGTTGCTCCAGATACTTGCCGTGATTTGCNGATAAAGTCGAATCGTCGACCGGNGCACCATCCGATATCACCATCAGTATACGGCGTTGTTCAGGCCGCTGTAACAGGCGCTGGTGCGCCCACANAATGGCTTCACCATCGATGTTTTCCTTGAGCAAACTTTCACGCAGCATCAGGCCCAGGTTATTGCGGGCACGACGCCATGGCTCAGACGCATCCTTGTAGATGATGTGGCGCAAGCTGTTGAGACGGCCCGGCCCCGCGGGCGAGTGTCCGGTCAACCATTGCTGCCGCNCTTTGCCGCCTTTCCAGTCNCCGGTAGTAAANCCGAGGATCTCCACCTTGACTGCACANCGTTCNAGTGTACGCGCAAGAATATCCGCCGACATCGCGGCTACAGTGATCGGNCGCCCNCGCATGGAGCCGGAGTTATCGATCAGCAGGGTAACGGTGGTGTCCCGANAATCAGCCTCGATCATTTCCATGAAAGGCTGNGTATTCAATGGGCTGGCGACCAGTTGAGCCAATCTGGCGGTGTTGAGCTCGCCCTCTTCCAGATCGACCGCCCACGAAAATCTCTGACGGGCCAACAACTTTCGCTGCAGGCGGTTAGCAAGTGGGCCGATCACCCGAACAAACTCTGTCAACCGGTCATCAAGGCGCCGGCGCAACCGGGCAAGCTCTTCTGCGTCAGATAGATCCTTGGCCTGGACGATCTCGTCGAAGGCAGTGGTATAAACGGTGTAGGGAAATTCAGCAGCATTTTGTGTCGAAGAAAAAACTGCAGGTTCTTCAGGAATCTTGCCGGCAGCGGCCGATTCCGAGGCTAGATCAGCAGCATCGGCGAACTCCTCGTGCGGTTGCACCTGAGCACCCTCATCATCCGCGTCAGCCCCTGCTATTTGCGGCGTAAGCATCGCGGGTTCCATTTTCGAGGACTCGACCAATAAAAGGTCATGCTTCATATCCTCCTCGGGCAAGCCCAGTTGGACGAGCAGCACCTGCACCTGTTGCGCAAATCTGGACTGGTCGGCGAGCGATGCTTTTAAGTCTTTGGCAGCGACCTGAAGTTGCGGTTGGAACAGCGGCCGCCATAAATCGACCATGCTCCGGGCCACATCGGGGGGTATCTGGCCCGTGATCAGTTCACGCAGCAGCAGTCCCAGAGCATCGGCAAACTGGCCATCGCCGCGTTCGGCAACCCGATCGTAACCCTGGGTCCGGCAATACGCCTGACGCCGGGCAGCAAGGTTCTGGCTGATTCCGCTGCGGTGCTGGCAGCCGAGTGATTCCACCCGCACTGTTTCAAGGGCATCAAAAGCTGCGCGGGCAACCGCTGAGCCAGGGCTGTAGCGAGCGTGTATCGATCGGTCGTGATGGCGCAGCCACAGAGCAATGCCGTCGGCCTCGCCACGTACCTGGGTCACGCGCTCATAAGCAAGATCCGGTGGCGGCAGGGGCAACCGGATTCCGGTATCGAAGTAGCCAGCGTTGCCTTCAGTGAACGACACGGCCAGATCCGCCTGGCCGGCAATTGCCCGCGTTGTGCTTGCAGTCGCTTGGCGGAAACTGTCGATCGGAAGTGGGCGGTCCATCGGCCTTAAGCCTGGCTGATTGGGACACCGGTTTCCTCGAGTTCGGTGCCGAAACAGCGCTGATAGAACTCTGCGACCAGCGAACGTTCTAGTTCATCACATTTGTTGAGAAAGGTGAGGCGAAAAGCGAGGGCGAGGTCGGAAAAAATCTGCGTATTTTCAGCCCACATGATGACTGTGCGGGGGGACATCACAGTCGACAGTTCTTCGGCCGCAAAACTGGCCCGAGTCAGTTCCGCAACCGCGATCATAGAACTCACCGTTTCCCGGCCTTCGGTCGTGTCGAAGAAAGGAACTTTTGACAGCACAATCTTTCGTTCGGTCTCCAGCGGCAGATAATTGAGGGTGGCAACAATGTTCCAGCGGTCCATCTGGCCTTGGTTCAGTTGTTGGGTGCCGTGGTAAAGGCCGGTACTGTCACCGAGGCCGACAGTGTTAGTAGTAGCAAACAGGCGGAAACAGGGGTGCGGTCGGATCACCCGGTTCTGGTCCAACAGTGTCAGCTTGCCATCCACCTCGAGAACACGCTGAATCACGAACATCACGTCCGGGCGGCCGACATCGTACTCGTCGAACACCAGGGCACAAGGGTTCTGTGCTGCCAGCGGCAGCAGGCCTTCTCGAAACTCGGTGACCTGCTTGCCCTCGTGCAATACGATAGCGTCCCTGCCAATGAGGCTGACTCGGCTGACGTGACTGTCGAGGTTGACCCGTATGCATGGCCAGTTGAGACGTGCGGCAACCTGCTCCAGGTGACTCGACTTACCGGTACCATGCAGCCCCTGCAGCATGACCCGCCGGTTGTGGGTGAAACCCGCGAGAATAGCGAGGGTCGTATCAGCGTCGAAACAGTAAGCGTCATCGACGTCTGGCACATGCTCGCTGCGCTGGCTGAAGGCGGGCACCTGCCAGTCCGAATCCACACCGAAATGCTGGCGCACCGAGATCTGGATATCCGGCTGCTCTAATGGGTGTCCGAGGTTAGCGCTAGCGATCTGTGCCATGGATCAGTGTCCTCAGTTGATCTTGAAGGCGAGAGGCCGGGCAGTCACGATTCGTCATCAAAGGGGGTCGAGCAGTATAGGACTTAAGCCATTGCCGCATATTGACCCCGCTGTCCGCTGGCATAATTTCTTTTCCTTACCTCGTGCATGCGTGCGTAAGGTCAAAGCGTTCAGCCTGACCCCAGCGGCGGCCGGTTGACCCCCAGGAGTCGATCAACCTTAACCACGGCGTCCTGGGCATCAAAGCCAACAGCGTCGGCTCTGATTTCATCGGCAAATTCCTGAGTAATAGGGCAGCCGCCGACGACAACCTTGAATCGATCGCGCATACCCGTCTCCTCCAGTTGCTCGATGACCTTGCCCATTTGCATAAGTGGCAACGTTAGCAAGGATGACATGCCTAGAACGTCAGCGTTTTCCTCCTTGGCCGCGGTGATAAAGGTGTCGTTGTCGACATTGACACCGAGATCGACGACATCATAACCGTTCGCCTGTAACAGCGCCGCCACTAACGACTTACCGATGTCGTGTATGTCACCCTTGACGGTGCCGATCACGACTTTCCCACAAGATACCCGGGTCGAGCCGCTGGCCTTGATTTTCTCATCGAGGATAGCAACCCCGGCCTTCATGACCTTGGCCGCCATGGTCAATTCGGGCAGGAAGATAATACCGGCACCAAAATCATCTCCCACTTGGCGAATGCCGGGAGCGAGGCCTTTCTCAACTCCCTCCATGGGGTCCATGCCGTTTGCCAGGCCTTGTTGGATCAGACGCACGCATTCTTCGTCATCGCCTTCGATAACCGTCTCGCCAATAGAAGCAAAGAACTCACTGTCGATTACCATACTCATGCTGTTGTCCTCTGTCGTCGTATGCCCTGGGCCTGCTCAACGGGTTGATCAATAACCATCGCGCGCAACCACGAAATCCAGAAAATCGTCAATTTCGGCACGAATCTCAGGTGCCACCGGCGATTCCTGAGCCTCCAGGATTTCCGCTGCCTTTTGCTTTGCTTTTTCCTGCAATTCGGTATGGCCACGCTCCCAGGATTCGAAGAACTCGCGGTTGCTCAACTCGGGGATGAAGAACTCCTTGCGGTACCACTGGCGAGTATGGCGCTCGGCCATGTAACTGCCGGGAAGCGGACCGACTTTCAGAATCTCGTCGACAGCCAGGCGCTCGTCGTCAACCACGATGCCCCTCAGGTACTGGCCGATAAAGCCGGCTATTTCATTTTCGAGCACCATCTCCGGCCAGGACACGAAATTAAAGCCAGCCGTACCGCCGATATCCCAGATATAACTTATACCGCTCAAAGCATAGGTGTACATCTTTAGCGCCTTCTCGTAAGACGTCTGCTGATCCATCTCGCAGGAATCACTCATCCCGAATCCAGCGCAGGGAACACCATAATACTTGGCCATGGCTGAAATACCGGCGCCGACAATTCCATATTCCGGATTGCCACACGACCACAGGCCGGTGCGCATATCCATCGACGGATTGAATGAACAAAAAGCCAGCGGGTGGCCTGGCTTGTAACTTTGTGTCTGCACCACCAGAGCGAGAGTCTCGGCAATCGCTTGCACCAGCATGCCGGCGAGTGTCGCCGGGCCGGTAGCACCGCCCATGAGCGCGCTTTCAATTGACAAAGGAATGCCAGCATCGCAGAAACCGATCAACCAACTGGTGTAGTTGATGTCTATCACCCGCGGCGGGTTGACCACGACATGGCCCAGCAGGTGGGGCTTTTCTCGCAGTGCCTCTTCGCCACCGGCTGCGATCTGCCAGATCTTCACCAGATCCGGGATCTCATGTTCAGCACCGGTGTTGTAGACCCAGGTCGCTGTCTTATTGGAATTCTTCATCCACTCGCCGACCAGAATCTGGGAATTGCAGATCTTCGGCTCGTCATAGAGCCACATCACCGGTTTGTAGAGCCCGTGGACGTTTGCCAGCGCCTCCGCCACCAGCGTTCCCTCGATCGCATCCTGGCGGGTTGCTTTGCGCCGCTCACCGGTCCGGAAATCATCGATATAGCGGCCAGACACAGTGCAGAAATGGACCTCACCGGTTCCGATAGAACAATCCAGGGTGGAATCGTTGCGCCCATATAAAGTGAAAGGCCCGGGGCATTGTGCCAACGCGTCCATGACCACCGACTCCGGAATCTTGACCAATTCACCATCGTTCTCGAGCGTGCAACCGGCGGCTTCAAACATACGGCCAGCGCGTGGATCGTCACATCGCACACCGCCTTCGGCCAGCACCCGCAGCGCAGCAGCATGGACCCGGGCACATTCCGCCTCGGAAATAGGATGAACAGAACCAACAAGTTTGCCTGCAAAACCTTCCATAGCCACTCCTCCTTGCCGCGTTTTTAGTTCTTGAGCCTAGCGTGCTCGCCACACCCAGTGGGAAAACTGCAGCCCCTGATGCGAACTAGATCTCGCCTGGCGCAAATTTTCTATGAAAAACTACTTAGATAAAATTCAATTTATCTCTTTTATGGATAACTTCTAGCTATGATATCCAAGGCTACGGTTAAGGTGCTGAGTCTCAACTGCCTGCTGTCGAGGGCAAATCCTTTATTGACGGGGCCTGGCAGGGCCCCCGGCCAGCGTGATGCTGCAGGAACCAGGTTGTACAAAACTGCGAGAAGGTCGTCATCGCCCACGAAGGGCGCATCTGCGCAAGTCGTACCAAACCTAGCTCACCGCCGGCGGTTTTGTCTGCCAGTGGGCGGGTTACGATAGTTTGCCCGTCGTAGGTATGGTCGTAATACGGATGCGTGACCAGCAACGAGTACCCTTGGTTTCTGCCAACCAGACCGCGCACCATTTCAAGCGATGGCGAACTGAAGGCGACCCGCGGTTCGAGGCCGGCTGCTTTGAACAAGCCGAGAAAAAAATCGCGGCTCGGCGGCACATCTAATAAAATCAACGACTCGTCTTTCAGACTCTTCAATGAGATCTTCTTGTGCTTTACCAACCGGTGTTCCTCGGGCAACAAGACATAAGGATCGAATGACGCCAGCAAGCCTATCTCCATGTCGGCTGGCAACATCAGGTTATACATGAGGGCGAGTTCGAACCGGCCCGACGCCAGCCCGAAAAGGAGATCATCCTGGTTGCCCTCGTGGAGCCTGATTTCGATGCCTGGAAAGCATTCAGAGAAATCGGCCAGCAGTGCCGGCATGAATATCGGTGCGACCGTAACGAAACATGCGAGTTCTATCTCGCCACGGGTGTCATCGCTTGAAGCTTGGGCGTTTTGCTGAAGTTCGCCCGCATAGCGCAACAGGCCACGGGCATCGACCAACAGTCGTTCACCCGCCGGGGTCAGCGATACACCACGCGCGTGATGGCGAATAAAAAGTTGAACAGAGAACTGCCTTTCAAGATTGGTGATTGCTTTCGATATGGAGGGTTGGGAAATATTCAGCCATTTCGCGGCCTTGGCGAGGGATTGATTCTCGGCCGTCGCCGCGAAATACTCCAGTTGCCGCAACGAATACTTCAGCATCACCAGTCCTCCTGGGATAAATCCTGGCCGCTGCGATTGCAGCGGCTGTGGCCGTGGTCATCAGGTCGACCGAATTATAACCAAAAGCTATGAATAAAAGAGATAAAATGAATTTTACCTAAGCAGATTTCCGGTGAGAATTGCACCGGCAGCGCAGCAGATTTTATTAAGGCAACTAAACTGAATCTCAACGGATACTAACCATGGCCCGCAGTTGGAAAGTCGGTATAGATATCGGCGGCACTTTCACCGATGTCATCGCCGTTAATGCCGAGGATGGCGCGGTGCGCACTGCCAAGGTACAGAGCCGCTCCAGTGATCCGGTAGCCAGTATCGCCTCAGCATATCGAGCCGTGGACATAGATTGGGCCGATGTCGCAGATCTCATGCATGGAACAACAATGGCGACCAATGCCATCGTCGAGGACCGCCTGGCACCAGTGGCCCTGATCGCCACTGAAGGTTTTCGCGATACCCTGGAAATTGGCCGCCAGAACCGGCGCGAACTTTATCGGCTTGAGGTGACCCCCAAATTGCCGCCCCTGGTGCCCGCCACACACCGGCTCGAGGTAACCGAACGCATAGACGCTGAGGGTCGAGTACTGACACCACTTACCGACACCGAGATTGAGCGCGTGACCAAGGCTACCGAAGATCTCGGCGTGCCGGCAGTTGCCGTCGCCTTGCAGCAGTGTTTCGCCAATACCGAGCATGAGGCGCGCCTAGGCCGGCGACTGCAGACAGCCGTACCTTACGTGGCGTTGTCCCACAGGATAAGCCCGGAGCCACGTGAGTTCGAGCGCACCAATACCACCGTGCTGAACGCCGCCTTGATGCCGTTGACAGCGGGCTATCTGGACAAACTGGAGCAAACTGCAGGCGACTCCACCAACTTGCACCTGTTCCATTCGGCTGGCGGCATGTCGTCAATCGAAGCGGTGAAAGATCGGCCATTAGCACTCGCCCTATCGGGGCCCGCGGCCGGCGTGGCCGCGGCCGGCCGCATCGCCGAAGAACTGGGACTCACTCAGGCCATTGGCTTTGATATGGGCGGCACAACCACTGATACCTGTGTCGTCATCGACGGCAAAGTGCAGATCGGTGGCAATCAACGCCTCGCTGAAAGGCCGGTACGCCAGTTGATGGTTGCTGTCGAATCAATTGGCGCCGGGGGCGGCTCTATCGCCCGGGTCCAAGGCCAGGCGATTCGGGTCGGCCCCGACAGTGCCGGCGCCGACCCGGGACCGGCCTGCTACGGGTTCGGGGGTGAGCGGCCGACCGTTGCCGATGCCAACCTCGTTCTCGGCTACCTGAATAGCGAACGCCTGCTCGGCGACAGCATTCGCCTCGATCCCCAATTGGCGCTCGCTGCAACCAGGAAAATTGCCAACGCTTTTAACGTGTCCGATCAGGAGATGGCACTAGGCATCTACCGGATCGCCAATGCCAACATGGCCCGGGCTTTACGGCGAGTTGCCGTCGAACGTGGCATCGACGCACGAGCCTGCACATTGATCGCTTTCGGTGGCGCCGGCCCCATGCACGCTGTTGCACTTGCTCGTGAATTTGGCATTGCCCATGTTGTGGTACCGAAGTTCTCCAGCGTTTTTTCGGCGCTTGGATGCCTGATGGCCGAACTCAGTTATGCCGAGCAACATGCCATACAGATGCCGAGTACGGCTTGGCAAGCCGATGGAATCGAGCGCCTGTGTCGGCAAATGTATGACCGGCTGGCGCTGCCACTGACCGCTGCCGGCCATGCACCGGACTCTCTGCTGGCTCAACATATCGCCCTGATCCGCTACGCCGGTCAAAGCGATACGGTCGAGGTTCCTTTTACGCCACCGGCTGATCGCGACACTCTCAGCGCCGAATTCAAAGCCAGACACAAACAGCTCTACGGGTTCGTGACCGATGAGCCATGGGAACTGGAAACGTTGCGCCTGACCCTGTCGGCACCGGCGGGAAACGAGATCAAGGTTCCAACAGAGGCAATGGCATCAGCCGCAACTCCAAGTGTNGACAGCACTTGCTGGTTTGACAGTAATACNCCAATTGCCACACCGCGCTACGATCGGACAAGCCTTGCAATCGAACAAAAAATCAAGGGCCCGGCAATAATCGAAGACCAATGGTCGACCACTGTCGTCCCACCCGGTGCCACAGCGTGGGCAGACGCCACCGGGCATATTCATATCGATACCGGGAAGCCCGTATGAACGCCGNGGTCAATCCCTTCACAGTTGAAGTCATCCGCAACGCCCTAACNGCAATCGCTGANGAGATGTCGCTTGTGGTTATGCGCTCAGCACGCTCNCCCCTGTTACGTGAAGCCGGTGATTTGTCTTCGGCTTTAACAGATGCCAAAGGTGACCTTATCGCCCAGGGGCGCGATATCCCGGCCCACCTGGGGGTCATGGGATCTACGGTGCAGGAGTTTCTGAAGCGGGTTCCTGCTGAACAGTTGTCACCCGGCGATGTCTGGTTCCTCAANCTTCCTGAGCTTGGCGGTAATCATCTGCCGGACGTCAAGGCACTGCGGCCGATTTTTGCCGACGGGGCTTTGCAGGCATTCGCTGTCAGCCTTGCCCACTGGGCCGANATTGGCGGTGCACGGCCCGGCAGTTACGTTCCCGAAGCTCGGGATGCCTGGCAGGAAGGGCTGAGAATCCCACCCTTGCGGTTGTTTACCGCTGCTGGCCCTGACCGTGAGAAGTTNGATTTGATCGTGGCCAACGTTCGCGGTGCCANGGAACGTGAGGGTGACATTCTGGCGCAAATGGCCTCCACCCNCTCGGCCGANGAACACCTNNCNGAAGTNTTNGANCGTTACGGNGTGGCCACCGTACAGGCCGCGATCACAGACCTGCACGACCAATCCGAAGCCGAGATGCGCNCGGCCCTGCGCTCATTGCCACCNGGNTCATACCAGGGNGAGGATTGGCTTGACGATGACGGCACAAGNGACGGNGCNCCGATNGCGGTACGGGTACGCATCGAAATCGGTGAAGGCGAGGCGACATTTGATTTCTCGGATACCGACGACGCAGCCCGCGGACCTCTTAACGCNACACCNTTTACCGCGGCTGCCAGCGTGTTTTACGCCNTNAAGGCGATNGCCGGGCCGGATATTCAGCCCAATGCCGGCTGNGCTCGGCCGCTGAAGATCATCACTCGNCCAGGATCACTGCTCAANCCNCCATTGCANCGGCCAGTCGTNGGCGGNAATCATGAGACATCACAACGCATCGTCGACGCCATCTTCAAGGCCATGGAGCCGGTTATTNCTGAACGCCTGACAGCNGGTGGCTCGACAACGTCGGGCTTACTGCTGTTCAGTGGGCACGACCCACGCAGCGGTCGCTGGACCACNCTCTACGAGGTCCATGGNGGTGGTGAAGGGGCGCGGCACGATCGNGANGGCATGCCAGTTGTGCGGCCGCACATGTCCAACGTCATGAATACGCCAGCAGAAGTAATCGAGGCCAATTATCCAATTCTNATTGAACGCCAGGCGCTGCGGCGCGGCTCCGGCGGTGCAGGCCATCATCGCGGCGGTGACGGCCAGGTGCGCGTCTATCGTGTGGTGGGACCAGAAATGGCGCTGACCACCATGGTCGAGCGCTGCCGGATTCCTCCGTTCGGACTGTGCGGCGGCGCACCGGGGGAGGTTTTTTGCATCACCCTGGAACGCGCTTCTGGGGAAAAGATACAGCTAGCNGGAAAAACCAGCGTTCACCTCAAGCAGGGCGATCGCATAATCATGCAAAGTAGCGGTGGTGGTGGCTTCGGCGCGGCAACCGCGTAATCGGTTTAAACCAGGAGAACGAGTATGAGGTTGGCAAACAAAACTGTAATCATCACTGGTGCGGCGCAAGGAATGGGCGGCACCATCAGCGAGACCCTGGCTCGTGAGGGCGCCGATCTGGTGCTGACTGCACGAACCCGTGAACCACTTGAAGAAATGGCTGACAAGTTGCGCGCCATGGGACGCCGTGTCGAGGTAACGACGACTGACGTTACCGAAGAGGCGCAGGTCATTCGCCTGGTCGAGTGCGCTCGGGAATTCTTTGGCGGCCGAATCGACATCCTGGTTAGCGCAGCAGGTGCTACCGGCCCTATCGAGACCCCGGTCTGGGAGATTGAAGACCAGGCATTTAGCGACCTTCTGAGGAAAAACGTAAACGGCGTGTTTCTGCCGATCAAGCACGTGCTGCCGACCATGATAGCGCAGCACTACGGCAAGATCGTTACCATCGGTGGCGCTTCCGGTATGCGCGGCTACAGGTATCGCGCTGGCTACAGCTCATCCAAATGGGCTGTGCGCGGCCTGACCCGAACGACCGCGCTCGATGTTGGCGAGCACAACATCAACGTCAATGTCATCATGCCCGGGATCGTCGAGACGCCGCGTATGGACAAGTTATGCCGGGAAAAGGCCAAGACGCGCGGCTGGACCTACGAGCAGGTCTACCAGGAATATGTCGCTGAGATGGCTTTAAAACGGGTAACCACACCGCAGGACGTCGCCGATGCCGTTATCTTTCTGGCCAGTGACGAATCAAAGAATATCACTGGCCAGGAAATCGTCATCGACGGCGGCTGGGCGGTGTAATAGGAGCCAGCCAGGCAACGAGGAAAACGACAGGAGAACAACGATGCTGCCACCCTTTGAACTGCTGCAACCACCCTCGCTGGACGAGGCGCTGAAGATGCTGGCTGCCGGCGAGAGCGCCCCGCTGGCTGGCGGAACCAACCTGCTGCCAGATCTGCGTGCCCACGGTAAAGCGGGCGGNCGCTTCATCAGCCTGGCGGCGCTCGACCAACTGCGCGGGATCGAACACAGTGAACACCGGGTGAGCATGGGTGGGAGCACTACGCTCAGCGATATCCTGCGCGATCCACTGATGCCAACCGCGGCGCCGGCACTNGTTTCCATGGCTGAAGTTTTTGCCGGCACTATGGTCCGCAACGCGGCCACTGTCGCTGGCAATATCTGCTACGGCTCACCCTCGGCCGATGTCGTGCCGCCGCTTTTGTCGCTCGATGCCGAGGTTACACTGGTGAGCACTAAAGGCGAGCGAACCCTCGGTCTGGATGATTTTCTGCTCGACTACAAAAAAACGGCCCGCCGTCCGGACGAACTGCTGACGGCAGTTTCCTGGACACCGCCAGCAACGGGTACCGCGAATCTCTTCTACAAGCTGGGTCGACGCCGGGGCGATGCTATTACCGTCGTTGGTGTGGCAGTCACCATAGTCGCCGAGGGCAATACCTGCACCAAGGCACGGATCGCCCTGGGCTCGGTTGCCCCTACCGTGTTTCGGCCGCAGGGAGCTGAAAATGCTCTTATCGGAGAATCATTAACAGCGGCAACGATCGACGCAGCGGCGCAAAGTGCGGCCCAGGAATGCCGCCCTATCGACGACATCCGGGCTTCGGCCGAATATCGCCGTCATGCGGTTCATATGCTGGTACGGCGCCTGCTGACCCAGGCCTGGCAGACGGCCAGTGGAGTAAATCATGATGACTGACAAGGAGAACGAGATGGCCACCGAGAAACTCGTGAGTGTTCAGGTGAACGGTGAAACGTGCAAGGCCACCGTTCCTGCATGCCGGACACTGCTAGAGATGCTGCGAGAACTCGGCCACGCCGAGGTCAAATGCGGTTGCGAAAAGGGCGACTGCGGCGCCTGTGCGGTGCTGTTTGACGGCAAAGTCGTGGACAGCTGCCTGACCCTGGCCTGGCATGCCGATGGTCACTCGGTAACCACAGCCCAGGGCTTGGGTGGGCCGGACAACCCCCATCCCTTACAAACCGCCTTCATCGAGCACGGCAGCGCGCAGTGCGGGTATTGCACGCCGGGTATGATCATGGCTGCCAAAGCCCTGTTGGACGACATTCCCGACCCGAGTCTCGAGGACATCAAACGCGGGTTGAGCGGAAACCTTTGTCGATGCACCGGCTATACCCGAATTTTCTCGGCCATTCATGCCGCTGCCCAAGCCCTCCAGCAACAAGGAACTGCGCCATGAGTAAGATCGCAAGCCCCGGTGCCAGCGCTGCGAACGTGAATCTTCGCCAGATCGGCAAGCCGCTGGTACGGATAGACTCGCCACCCAAGGTGTACGGCACTGCGGTCTACGCCGGCGATCTGACCATGCCCGACATGCTGTACGCCGCAGTTCTCCACAGCGAGCGGGCAAGCGCCCTGCTGCGGCGCGTGGATACAGCCCGCGCTAAAGAACTGGCAGGCGTGCATTGCGTGCTGACCGCCAAGGATTTACCTGCCAGCCAAGGCGTAATGACCGACATGCCGGGCCAGACCGGCGGCATGACCAAAAACACCAAGCAGCCGATTCTGGCCAAAGATCGGGTGCGCTTCTGCGGTGAGCCTATCGCACTGGTGGCGGCAGAAAGCGTAAGCATCGCCGAACAGGCGCTTTCGCTCATTGAAATCGACTATGAAGATAGCGAGGGCGTCTACGATCCCGTCGATGCACTCGCACCTGGGGCGCCAATCGTCTTCGGTGACGACAACATCGTAGCCAGTTATAAAGTCCGCAAAGGAGACATCGATAAAGGTTTTGCTGAAGCTGACCTCATCGTGGAAAATACTTTTACCACGCAATACCAGGAGCAGGCCTTCCTCGAGCCGGAGGCAGCCCTGGCCTGGGTCGATGAGCACGAAGTCCTCAACATCCGCTCCAGCACCCAGGTGGTAGAACACTACCGCGCGGTCGCCGATGCCATCGGCCTGCCGCACAACCGGGTGCGCCTGCGGGCCGAATTCGTCGGTGGCGGCTTCGGTGGAAAAGAGGTCATGACCATTGAGGTCTGGCTGGCCCTGCTGGCCCTGGCCTCGCGCCGACCGGTCCGCCTGGTGCAACCGCGCGAGCGATCGTTCCTCTCCCATGGGCCGCGCCATCCATTCACCATGACCCATCGCACCGGTGTTACCAGCGACGGCAAGATCACTGCGCTGCAGATCAAACTCACCTCGGATGCCGGCGCTTACGCCAAGCTCAGCCCCTACATCCTGCTTTATGCAACAGTCGGTGCGACCGGCCCCTACCGGGTCGACAATTTGCAGATAGATTCGGTATCGGCCGCCACCAACAACCTGCCGACCTGTGCCTTCAGGGGGTTTGGCACCATGCAGGCCAACCTTGCCTGTGAGGGACAGATGGAGGAGATCGCCAAAGCACTGGGCATGGATTCCATGGAGGTGCGGCGGCGCAATTTCATCCACACCGGTGATGCCAACGTGACCGGGCAGATCATCCGCAGCGCTGTCTGGTCGGATCAGTGCGCAACCCAGGCCTTGGCTGCCCTGGGTGAGCGGCCAGCAGATACCCAAACTACCCGGATCGGCCATGGCGTTGCCTGCTACCAGCAGAGTTACGGCCGTATCCGTTGGATGAAGGATTCCAGTGAGGCTTGGGTCGGCGTCGAGATGGATGGCACCGTGATAGTTCGTAGTGCGGTTACCGATATCGGTGCCGGCCAGTCGTCGGCCCTGGCCCAGATAACGGGAGAAATTCTCGGTGTGCCGATGGGCCAGGTAGTGGTTTATTTCGGCGACGGGGCCGTCACGCCCCTGGCTGGCACTTCGACGGCAAGCCGTGCGCTGTATATGTCCGGCAACGCCACCAAGATGGCTGCCTCCCAAGTACGCGAGAATCTGCTGGGTTGCGCTGCACGACACTTCGGCGTTGAAGTCGAGGAACTCGATATGGGCGACTCACAGGTGTTTGCAATCGATGATCCGCAGCGATCAATGACCCTCAACGAATGCGTCAAGCTGTGTGCGGCTGAGGGTATCCATCGCCACAACCTGGCAATCTTCAAAGCCCCCACCAGCGAAGGAATTGATCCGGAAACCGGGCAAGGGGAAGTGTTTCCCGATTTTACCTACGGCGCCCATGCTGCCCAGGTCGCGGTCGACATTGAAACCGGGGAGGTACGCGTGCTGCAGAGCAT